>JAEUHV010000330.1 GCA_016794485.1 Planctomycetota bacterium | reverse complement strand
CGCTTCACCCAGCCCTGGGCCCGCCACGTGCCGTCGTCGCCGCGCGCCGCTGCACGCACGCGCCCCGATTCGAGCGCCTGGAGCAGGGCATCGTGCGCACGCGGCCAGTCGGCGTCGGCCAGCAACGCCGCATCGTCGCGGGCGAAGAACGCGGCGAGTTCGTCGTCACGCATGCGTGGCCTCCGCGGCCTCGGCCGCGGCGAGTGCGGCGCGCAGGCGATCGTTCGTCGATGCGGTCGCCGGCAGCAGGGGCAACCGAGGCATCGCGTCGGCGATTCCGGCAAGGGCCAGCGCGGACTTGATGGGGACCGGATTCGGTTCGGCCGCGAGCGCGTCGAACAACGGCAACAGCGTGGCGTTCAGGCGCCGCGCCTCGGCGAGGTCGCCGCGGCGCGCGGCCGCGACGAAGCGCGCCATCGCCTGCGGCACCACGTTGCCGGCCACCGACACGATGCCGGTGCCGCCGACGGCGATGGTCGGCAGCAACAGCGGATCGTCGCCCGCCAGCAGCACCTTGCCGGGCGGCAGTTCGGCGGCGATGCGCCCGATCTGCTGCAGGTCGCCGGACGATTCCTTGACCGCGACCAGGTTCGGCAGCGGCCACAGTCCGGCCAGCGTCGCCGGCAGCAGGTTGGCGCCGGCGCGGGACGGAACGTTGTAGGCCACGATCGGCAGGTTCGGCGCGGCCCGTGCGACCGCGGTGAAGTGCGCGACGAGACCGGTCTGGGTCGGCTTCGCGTACGGCGGCACCACGACCAGGGCGCCGTCGGCGCCGAGGTCGGCGGCGCGGCGCGTCCAGGCGACGGTCTGCGCGGTGGCGGTGGCGCCCGTTCCGACGAGGCAGCGGGCAGCACCCACGTGTTCGCGCACCGTGCGGACGACGTGGTCGCGTTCGTCTTCGGTGAGCATCGCCGCTTCGCCGGTCGAGCCGAGCGCCACGACGAAGTCGGTGCCGCCGGCCACGACGTGCCGAACCAGGCGCACCAAGGCCGGGGTGTCGATCGCACCCGCGGGAGTGAACGGCGTCGCCAGCGCGACCCCGAGTCCGTTGCCGAACAGGTTCATCGGCAGCCCTCCGTGGTGCCGGCGAACAGTGGGCCGAGCACGGTCGCGGCGACGTCGTCCATCGTGAACACGCCGCGACGCGTGCGCACGAACTCCGCCGCGGCACAGGCGCCGTCGGCGAACGCCGCAGCACTGCGCGCAGTGTGCACCAGCTCGATGACCTCGTCCGGCGCGTCGACGCCGATGCGGTGTTCGCTGTAGGTCGAACCGGCGCGCACGACCGCGACGCTGAGCTGGTCGGGGCGCAGCGGGCCGCCGACGGCGAACGACTGCTTGCGCGGGCAACCCTGCAACAGCGTCGCTGCGAGCAGCTTGGCCGTGCCGGACGGCGCGTCGTGTTTCTTCGCCTGGTGGTGTTCGACGAGGTACGGGTCGCGGCGTTCGTCGCCGGCGCAGAAGCGGCCGAGCACGAGCGTGAAGCGGCGCAGCAGGGCGATGCCGAGCGAGAAGTTCGGTGCGGTGACGACGCCGATGCGGTCGCCGACACGTTCCTTCAGACCGGGGACGTCCCACCCGGTGCTGCCGACCACCAGCGGCGTGCCGGTGGCGAGCGCCCATTCGAGTCGGGCTGGAACGGCGCTGCCGCTGGAGGCTTCGATCGCGACGTCGATGCGCGCCGACGGCGGCGTCTCGCGGGTCACCTGCCACGCGAGCCGGTCGCCGAGGCGGGCTGCGATCGCATTGCCGAGCCGACCGCGGCCGAACAAGCCGATGCGCATGGCGTTCATCGGGCCACCTCCTGGCCGGCCGTTGCCGCCGCGGGTGCCGTGGCGAAGAACTCGGCGTGCAGTCGCTGCATCGCGGCGACGACCTCGGCCTGCCGCACGACGAACGACAAGTTGCGGTCGTTGCCGCCGAAGCAGGTGATCTCGGGCACGATCGGATGCAGTGCCGCCGCTGCGCGCGCCAGCAGTTGCGGGGCGCGGACGAGGCCGTCGCCGACCGCGGCGACGATCGCGCGGTCGGTCTGCACTTCGATCGTGGCGTGGCCGGCGAGCGCCTTCGCCAGCTTCTCGAGTGGTGCATCGGGTTCGACCGTGCAGGTCACCGAGACCTCGGCCGTGGCGACCAGGTCGACGCAGATGCCGAGTTCGCCGAAGGCCGCGAACAGGCGGGCCAGGTAGCCGCTGGCGGCGAGCATGCGGGTGCTGGTCATGGTCAACACGGTGACCGGACCGCGGCACGCGAGCGCGGCGACGGCGCCGCGTGTCGAACGGCCGGCGCGCGGATCGATCGTCGTGAATGCACCGGTCGGCCGCAGCGTGTGCCGCACCGTGACCGGGATGCCGGCTTCGACCGCGGGCTGGATCGTCGCCGGATGCAGCACCTTGGCGCCGAACGCGGCGAGCTCGGCGGCTTCGGCCGGGCTCAGCACGGGGATCGGGCGCGGTTCGGGCACGACGCGCGGATCGGCCGACAGCACACCTTCGACGTCGGTCCAGATCTGCACCTCCTCGGCGCGCAGGGCTTCACCCAGCAGGGCTGCGGACCAATCGCTGCCGCCGCGGCCAAGGGTCGTCGTGGCGCCGCCGACGGATGCGCCGACGTAGCCCTGGGTGACGACGATCGCGCCGTCGGCGAGCGGCGGGGCCACCGTTCGGGCGGCGCGCAACGCCGTCTCGGCCCGCGCAGGGTTCGCGCCGCCGTGCACTTCGTCGGTCAGCAGCCAGTCGCGCGCGTCGACGTGGGCGACCGGCACGCCGCGTTCGCGCAGCGCCGCCGCGAACACCGTGGTGGCGATGCGTTCGCCGTGCGCCACGATCGCGTCGCGGGTGCGTGGCGTCAGTTCGCGCAGCAGGGCTACCCCGCGCAGCAGCGTGCCGAGGTCGGTGCGCATCGCATCGAGCGTCGCGCGCGTCGACGCCGCGTCGGCGAGCAGATCGGCACACGCCGCCTGCGCCGAGGCGAACACGGTGCCGACCCGTTCCATCGCGGTGCCGACGTCGCCGCTGCGGGCCGCTTCGCCGGCGGCGAACAGCGCGTCGGTGCTCTTGCCCATCGCCGACAGCACGACGGCCGGGCGCCGGTTGCGCGCGGCGACGACGAGGTCGGCGACCTGGCGCAGGCGGGCGCCGGTCGCGACCGACGAGCCGCCGAACTTCATCACCAGGCTCATGCCGCACCTCCGAGCAGTGCCTCGGCAATCCCGACGATCTGCCACGCGCCTGCTTCCAGGTCGGCGCCGCTGATGCGTTCGTCGAGCGTGTGCGCGACCTCGATGCTGCCCGGGCCGCACAGTGCGACGCGCTGGCCGCCGACCAGGGCGCGCACGCGCGGGGCATCGCTGCCGAACGGCACGAACGCGTGCGGGAAGCCGGGCACCGGCGCGTAGCGTTCCGGCGGCGTGAACGACAGCTCTTCGACCGCGCCTTCGGGCGGGGCGAGGTCGCGCAGGCGCGCGAGGAAGTCCGAGTCCGGCAGCGACCGCACGAACAACACGGCCTCGGCGTGCGCGGGCACGACGTTGGGCGCCGCACCGCCGGCCAGGGTGCCGAGGTTCCAGATCTCCGGACCGAGGTCCTGGTCGTTGCGGGTCGGCAGCGCGCGCAGGCGCTGCAGCCAGTCGAGCAACGGCCAGATCGCCGATCGGCCGAGTTCGGGCGTGCCCGAATGCGCCGCGACGCCGCGCGTCACCAGCTTCACCTGCAGAGCGCCGCGTTGTCCGGTCGCGAGCTGGTTGCGCGTCGGCTCGCCGTTGATGGCGGCGACGCAGCCGCGCAGCCGCGGCGCCAGTTCGGCCGCCGCGATCGCGCCGCAGCTGTCGGTCTCCTCGCCGACGACACCGAGCCACGCGAAGCCCGAACGGCCGCGCGCGAGCAGTTCCTGGATCGCCGCGAGCTGTGCCACCGCCTGGCCCTTTGCGTCACAGGTGCCGCGGCCGAGCAGCAGGTCGCCGCTGCGGCGCGGCGGCAGGAACGGCGGCACCGTGTCGAGGTGGGTCGAGAACAGCAGCCGTGGCTCACCCCACGTCGCCAGCACGTTGTGCCGGCCGGGTTCGACCTGCTGCAGTTCGACGCTGGCGCCGAGCTCGCGCAGCAGCGTGCGCAGCAGTGGCAGGCCGTGGTCTTCGCGGCCGGTGGTGGTGTCGGCCTTGCACAGGGCTTCGGTGCGGTCGAGCAACCAGGGGGCGGTGAGGGCGCCACTGCGCGGCGATGAGGATGTCGGCACGAAAATCGGCTCCGGATGAACGAACACACCGCCGGCGGAGCCGATTGCCCAACGCGCCTGGCTCTCCGCACCGGGGGCCCGGCGCGACAACCATGGGGTGTTGACCCCGATGGCCAACCTCGGGGCGGACGCGCGCCCGTGGGTTTCGGCGGCCGTCGCCTTTCGCCGGCGCTGCGGTCGGGCACGTCGCCCTCGCACCGGGTACTGATCGCGGTCGCTCCTCCAGCGGTCGGCGCACCATCGCGGCCGCTCCGACCGGGGTCAAGCTCGCGGCATGACTCTTTTCGTCATCCGAGCTTCACGGCAACTTTCGTGCGTAGGGGTAGGGTCGGCTTTTCGGATCGCCTCCCTCGTGTCCTCCTCCTCGCCTCGTCGTGCCCTCGGCGGGCTGGCCCTTGGCCTGCTCGCTGCGTGGCTTCCCGCCCAGCGCCCCGTCTTCACCGTCGGCGGCGCCAACCCGAGCTACGCCTCGCTGCCCGCAGCGGTTGCCGCCGTTCCACCCGGGTCGATCCTGGTCGTGCGGCCCGGCAACCACACCGGGTTCACGACCAACAAGCCGCTGCGCGTGCTGCTGGAGTTCGACGCATCCGGCGGAACGGTCGCGCCGGCAGCCGGTGCGCCGTACGCGATCCGGATCCAGAACCTGCCGCCCGGGGACGAGTTCGTCCTGGTCGGGCGCGGTGCGAACGTCGCGCCGGGCACGATCGGTTCGGTGCGCGTCGTGAACTGCAGCGCCCCGGTCGTGGTCGAAGGCATCACGACGTCGGCGATCAACCTGCGCACCGGCCTCGAGGTCCAGAACAGCGGTGCCGTGCACGCCAAACGCTGTGTGCTCGGCGGCACGCCGGCGCTGCAGGTCGCGGTGGCCAACTTCACGATCAGCGAGTCCGTCGTGCTCAGCGGGCTCGGCCTCGGTGCGGTCGCCTACGAGTCGCAGTTCGAGTCGGTGCGCACCTTCTTCACCGGCACCGGGCAGCCCGCGGTGCGCCTGCTCGGCAGCCGCGCGCGGTTTTCCTCGGATGGCACGACGCTGATCCAGTCCCTCGTGCCGGCCAGCATCGCCGTGTCGCCGATCGAGGCCTTCGACAGCGCGCTGCAGTTGCATCCCGACCGCATCGGGCTGCTGCCGAACGCCGCGTCCACCGGGCTGTCGCTGGTGAACAGTGTGCTGCGCGGTGAAGAGGTGCCGACCTTGACCGCGACCCCGGCCGTGCCGGGCGAAGTCGCGACGATGCGCCTCACGTCGCACGAGCCGCGCATCGGTGCGGTGCTGCTCGGCGGCCTGTTCGCCAATCCGGCGTGGTTCGATCTCGGCAACATCTGGATCGACACGTTCGGGCCGACGCA
>JAEUHV010000321.1 GCA_016794485.1 Planctomycetota bacterium | reverse complement strand
GGATTCGAGATCACGACGAAGCTCGGTGGCGGCATGTTCGGGCTGGTGTACCGGGCGCGGCGGATGTCGATCGGCAAGGACTACGCGATCAAGTTCCTGCAGGTGGACGACGGCGAAGTGCAGAAGGCGGTGCTGGCGGAGCTGGAGGCGGTGAAGTGGTTCGCGCAGATCGACCATCCGAACCTGGTGTCGATCGAGGACCGCGGCGAAGTGGACGGGATCCCGTACCTGGTGATGGCGTTCGCGGGCACGGAGACGCTGCGCGACAAGGTGGTGGCTGGGCGCGTGCCGACTGCGGCGGAGAAGGACGAGCTGCTGCGGTGGTTCCTGCAGTGCTGCCGCGGCCTCGCGGCGCTGCACGAACGCTCGCTGGTGCACTTCGACATCAAGCCGGCGAACGTGTTCCTGAAGGGCAGCGTGGCGCGGCTCGGCGACTACGGGCTGAGCAAGCTGGTGACGCACAGCCGTGGCAGCCTGTCGATGGGTCGCGGCACGCCGTACTACATGGCGCCGGAGATGCTGCAGCGGCGGGGCGACCACCGCAGCGACATCTATTCGCTCGGGGTGATGCTGTACGAACTGCTGTGCGGGCAGGTGCCGTTCCAGGGCGACAGCGAATGGGAGGTGCTGAAGAAGCACGAGAGCGAGGCGCCGGCGATCCCGGCCCACCTGACGGCGCGTGAGACGGCGATCGTGCAGCGCTGCCTGCAGAAGGATCCGGCGGCGCGCTTCGCGAGCGTGCACGACCTGATCGCCGCGTTCGGGGGCGCCGCCAGCGGTGCACCCGCCGGGTTTGCGCCCCTGGCCGCCACGGGCCGCGCGGTGGCGCCGCCGGTGCCGGTGCCCGTGCCGCCGCCGCTGCCGACCACCATGGCTGCGAGTGCTGCCGCCGCGCCTTCGGCCGTGCCGCCGCCGCTGCCCGAGGTTGGGCTGCCGCCGCCGGCGCGGCCACGACGTTCCCGCCTGGCCGGCGGTTTCGTCCTGCTCGCCGGGCTGTTCCTGTTCGCACTCGTGTGGCTGCGCAGCGTCGACTTCGAACCGGCCCCGGAAGCCACCGCGCCGCGCGAGCGTGCGTCGTCGGGGCGCGGCGTGACGACCCGGGGTTCGAGCAATCCGGTCGACACGTTGCTCACGAGCCTGCAGAAGTCCATCCGCACCGCGGTGCAGCGGCAGCAGCGTGTGTCCCTGCGCGAACTCGATCCGGACACGTTCCGGGTTCCGCGCGACTTCACCCTGTACAAGGTGCAGTTGAAGGACCTCGGCAAGGCCCCGCAGTGGTCGGCCGGCATGGCCACGCGGCTCGAACGGCTGGGCCGGCCGGTGGTCGTGGCCGGCATCGTGATGCTGCACGACCTCGACTTCGACGATGCCGACGACCAGGCGCGGGCCGTCAATCTGCTGCAGTTCCTGGGCCAGGCCACGGGGATCGACAGCCTCTCGGTCGACGTCGGTGGACGCGAGGCGGGCGAGACCGACGTGTGTCGGTTCCTCGCCGTCACCGATGCGTGGCGCCGCGTCGCGGAGCAGTTCGCGCGCGACGATGCGTCGTTCCAGACCCTGCTCGCGTTGCGCGGCAAGAACCCCGGGAGCTCGAAGTGACGCGTTTGCTGGGCGGCATCCCGCTCGCCGAGTTCGTGGTCGTGCACCCGTCGCGGCTCGAGACGATGCATCTCGCTCCCGGGCTCGAGTTCGAGATCGGCGTCGGCAAGGTCGCGGCGACACTCGGGCTGTACTCGCTGTTGTGCAATCTCGAACCGTCGCGCAAGGTGGCTGCGGTGCTGTTGGTCGGCATCGCCGGCGCCGTTCCGGCCGGCATCCGCGGCAACCCGCCGCCGGTCGCCAAGGGCCAGGTCTGCGTGGTGGGGCAGGACGTGCTCGCCGACGAAGGGGTGGCGTCGCCGGCCGGGTTCGTCGATCTCGGCACGGGCGGTCGCCGGCTCGTCGACACCGGCCCGTTCCCGGCCCATCCACGCCTGGCCGCCGACGCGTCGCAGAAGCTCGGCGTGCCGATCGTGCGTGGTGCCACGGTCAGCACCTGCAGCGGCACCGACGAGAGCGCGCGCGCCGTCTGGCAACGCACGCGAGCCGATGTCGAGACGATGGAAGGGGCTGCGGTCGCCGCGGTGTGCCGGCGCCGCGAGATCCCGCTGTTGCACCTGCGCGCGATCAGCAACTGGACGGGCGATCGCGACGAAACGCAGTGGAACGTGGGGGCCGCACTCGACGTGCTGCGGCGCGCGCTGCAGCCGTTGTTCGCCTGATCCGTTCCGACGAGATCCATGACCACGACCTTCGAGTTCTCGGTGCACGACGAACGCCTCGCGATCGCTCGCCTGCCCGCCGACGCCGCCGTGCCGGCCTGGGCCCGCGGCGGGTTCGTGACGACCAGCCGCACGCGCGGCGAACTGTCGATCGTCTGTGCGCAGCAGCACGTGCCCGCGGGCGTGCAGCACGACCGCGACAAGGTCGCGTTCGGCATCGTCGGCACCGTGCCGATGACGACCGTCGGCATCCTGGCGTCGTTGTGCGGCGCGCTCGCGGCGGCCAAGGTGCCGGTGTTCGCGATCTCGACCCACGACACCGACTACCTGCTGGTCTCGGCCGATCGTTTCGCCGCCGCTGCCGCGGCGTTGCGCGGCCTGGGCCACCGGATCACCGGCAGCCTGCCGGGCTGAGCGGCGTCACGGGTGGAAGGTCGGCGAGTGCCCGCGCGCCCAGCGCACCTTCCACGCGAGCACCGCCAGCGCCGTGGGCAGCACCAGCAGCAGCGACACGAACGCCTGCGCGTCGTCGCCGCACAGCCACAGGTCGTAGCAGCCGTGCGCGCCGATCGCGATCGCGAAGCCGAGCGCGAACCACGCCAGCGTGCCGACGTCGAACCGGCGTAGCTTGCCCGCCGCGCAGGCGAGGCCAAGGCAGCCGCTGGCGGCGGCGTGCAGCAGCGTCGCGGTGCTGGCGCGCTGCAACAAGAGGCAGAAGTCGCCGGTGGCGTGCGTGAGGATCACGTTCTCGAGCGTCGCGAAACCGAGCCCGACCGCCGCACCGTAGACCGCGCCGTCGAGCGGTTCGTCGGTTTCACGCGCCAGCAGGAACGGCAGGAACGCGAGCGCCTTCCAGGCTTCCTCGGCCAACGCCGTGACGACGAACGCGTCGATCGCCGGAGTCAGCGGCGTGCAGCCGGCCTCGAGCCACGGCCGGGTCCACAGCACTCCGAACGTCACCGCACCGCCGGCGACGAACGCGGCCGCGACGAGCGGCCAGGGTTCCCGTTCGTGGTCGTCGTGCCGCACGATCGCGGACAACCAGAACAGGCTGGTTGCGAGTGCGAGCAGCACGGCGAGTGCGGTCTGCATCGCGCAGAAGCTAGCGGGTCACCGCGGCCGAAGCGCTGTCGTTCGAGCTCGGGCCGTTCCCGCGGGCCTGGCCTCGTCCGCCGCCGTGGGCCGCGTGCAGTTCGAGCACGCGGGTGTGGAACGCCGTCCGGTCGGCATCGGTTGCGAAGGCGCGGCCGCGCACCACCAGGGCCGAACGTGGCCCCATCAGTTCGAGGTCTTGGCCGACGATGCGGGCGCGCACGAACTCGCGCCAGGGCACGAGGACATGCTTGCC
The DNA here is from genome assembly GCA_016794485.1 of Planctomycetota bacterium. Lineage (GTDB taxonomy): Bacteria > Planctomycetota > UBA1135 > UBA1135 > UBA2386 > UBA2386. Next base: position 3,486 of record JAEUHV010000321.1, on the reverse strand, counting down.
TTGCTGCTGCCAGGCCACATGGTCTTCGTGCACTTCGACTGCGCACGTCTGCGGCAGGTCGCCGTAGGTGCGGCGCAGCCGACGTTCGATGCCCTGCCGCTGGTAGCGCGGAAAACGCAGCCAGTAGAACGCGGCGAACAGCAGGGCCGGCACTGCCACTGCGGCCACGCGCCAGCCCGGGGTCCGGTCCGGTGCGATCGCGCGGTCGATCACGACGGCCAGCACGGTGACGACGCCGACCAGGATCGCGGTGGCGCGCAGCCGGAACAGCCGATAGCGCGGCGACCACAGCAGGTGTCGCCACAGCACGTCGGCGTGTTCGGCGGTGGTGAACTCGAAGGTTGCGCGCAGCAGCGGGCCGGCCATGCGGGGAACGCTACCGCGGCCGGCGGCAGGCTGCCGCTTGCACTTTGCCGGCGTTGCGCCAACCTGTTCGCTGCCATGCCCGAGGCCGCGCCGGACCTGCTCACCGATCCGCTGTTGCGCGATCTGCCCACGATCGAGGGCTACAAGGTGCTCGACTCGGTGGCGCTGTGGGCCAAGGTCGGCCAGGGCGGGATGGGCGTCGTCTACCGCGGCCATCACTGCGTGCTCGAGATCGACTGCGCGGTGAAGGTGCTCAAGCCGTCGCTGGCCGCCGAGGATCCGACGTTCGTGAGCCGCCTCCTGCGCGAGGCCCGCGTCGCCGCGCAACTGAACCACCAGAACATCGTGCGCCTGTTCGACGCCGGCTACCGCGGCGGCCTGCACTTCCTGGTGATGGAGTTCATCACCGGCGAGAACGTGCGGGCGCGCGTCGAGCGGCTCGGGCCGCAGAGCGAAGCGGCGGCCCTCGCGGTGCTCGCGGGGGCGGCGGCCGGGCTCGCCGAAGCGCATCGGGCCGGCATCGTCCATCGCGACGTCAAGCCCGACAACCTGCTCGTCGCGCGCGACGGCCGGGTCAAGGTGGTCGACCTCGGGCTCGTGCGCAACACCGTCGCCGGTCGCCAGAGCGTGAGCCTCGCCTCGTCGATCATGGGCACGCCGCAGTACATGGCGCCGGAGCAATGGGACTCGCCGGACGTGACGCCGGCCGCCGACGTGTGGGCGCTGGGCGCGACGCTGTGGTTCCTGCTGACCGGGGAACACGCGCTGGAGGAGACGTCGATCGCGGCGTTCGCGCGGCGGGTCCAGGAACGCGACTTCCCGTCGCTGCGCGAACGCCGGCCCGGACTCGGTGCGGCCACCTACGAGCTGTTCGAACGCTGCGTCGCGCGCGACCCAGCCGCCCGCTTCGCCGATGCGCGTTCGCTGCTCGCGGCGCTGCGGCCGCTCGCCGTCGACGGCGGTGAGGAGCTGCTCGCCGATCCGGCCGCCGGGACCGGCGGCTCTGCGGTCGGGCTGGCGACGCCGCCGCCGCGTTCGACCCTCGGCCGCATCCGTGCCGAACTCGAGACGCCGACCCGGATCGGCAGCGACGATGCCGCCAGCGAAGCGCGCACCGTGGTGTCGCGCGGCCGCACGGTCGCGATGGCCGGGCCCGGGGCAGCGGCACCGCGACGCCGGCCGTGGCTGGCCGTGGCGGCGGTGGTGTTCGGCCTGTGCGGCGGCGTGCTGTGGTACGGCTACGAAGACGGCTGGTTCGAGGACCCGCACAAGTGGGACGAAGCCGAACGGGTGATCCGCGTGCGCCGGTTGTTCGAGGAGGCCGAACAGGTGTTGCCGCAGCCGGGGCGGCTCGGCGAAGCGATCGAGAAGTTGCGCGCGGTGCTCGACGAGGCGCCGGACCACGCGCGAGCGAAGGTGCTGCTGGCGCTGGCGCTCGACCGCCGCGCCGAGGAACGGGTCGCCGCGGACGTCGATGCCGCGTTCGCCGACGCCACCGAAGCGGTGCAGCTCGATCCGGCCAACACCGCGGCCGCGCAGCGACTCGCGACGATTCGCGCGCAGCTGCAGAGCCGCCTGATGTTCGGACTCGAACTCACCGAGCCGGCCGACGAGGCCGTCGTCGTCGGGACCACGTTGCCGGTGCGCGGCAAGGTGCCGCCCGCGGTGTTCGAAGTGCAGGTCGTGCTGCTGGACCTCACCGCACGGACCGAGACCCGGCACGCGGCGAAGGTCGTCGCCGGCACGTTCGAGGTGGTGGTGCCCTTGCCCGACGCCGGCAGCTTCTACGTCGGGCTGAGCACCAAGGACAAGAACGGCATCGAAGAGGCGGCCTTGCCGCACGTGGTGCACGTCATGGGCTCGGTCGGGGCGTTGGGGCAACCGTTCGCGCCCGATGCGGCGCCGGCCCGCCCGTGGGTGAACGGAGCCGGGCTCCGCATGCAGCCGATCGCCGCGCGCACGTTCCGCATGGGCACGCCGCTCGCGGCGATGATGCAGGGCAGCGACGAAGCCCAGCACTCGGTCACGATCACCACCGCGTACTGGATGGCGAGCACCGAGGTGACGCGCGACCAGTGGCGGCGCGTGATGCCGACCACGCCCTGGACCCAGGACGGATCCGTGGACGTCGAGTCGAGTGGGCGGCCGGCGGCCGGCATGACCTGGCTCGAGGCGGAAGGCTTCTGCGAACGGCTCACCGCAGCCGAACGCGCGGCGGGCCGCCTGCCCCAAGGTTGGGTCTACGCGCTGCCGACCGAGGCGCAGTGGGAGTCGGCCGCGCGCGGCGACGATCCGGCGGCGGGCGCGTTCGCGTTCGGCAACGACGTCGAACGGCTCGGCGAGTACGCGGTGTTCGGCGGGGTCGCGGGCCCGGAGTTCGTCGGCGGCAAGAAGCCGAACGGCTTCGGCCTCTACGACATGGCCGGCAACGTGGCCGAGTGGTGTGCCGACTGCGCCGACGGCACCGAACGGGTCGCACGGTCGGCGAGCTACGTCGAAGGCGCCGTCGATCCGTTGGCGGTCACCGGCGACAACCGCATCGTGCGCGGCGGCAGCCACGCGTCGCCGGCCGGAGATTGCCGCAGTGCCGCGCGCGTCGCGGTGCCACCGCTCGCCGCGTCGCCGCAGGTGGGCCTGCGGGTGGTGCTCACGCGCGCGCGCGGCTGACGGTCACTTCCAGGCGACCGAGCCGGTCGCCTTGGCGCCGTTCTCCTCGATCTCCACCCACACCTTGCTGCCTTCCGGCAGCTTGGCCGGTGCGTCGCAGTGGCCGTGCAGCTGCGATTCGCCATCCTTGGTGAGCTTGCCCTTCATCGAGCCTTCGCCGGACGCGACGCCGATCCAGGCGCGCACCGTGGTGGGCAGCGGCTTGCCGGCGGGGAACTTCAGGTAGAGCACGGCCTCTTCGCCGGCTTGCACCGCGCCGGCTTGCACCACTTCGAACGTGTGCGCGCCGACGGTGAGGTTGCCGAGCGACTGCTGCGGCCCGTGGCCGTGGTCGTCCACCGGCGGTTGCGCGGTGTTGTTGTTGGCGGGGACGATCGTGGTGCTGCCCTTGCTGCCGCACGCGGGCAGCAACAGCAGGAACGGAACTACGCAAGCGAGCAGTTTCATGGGATC
>JAEUHV010000308.1 GCA_016794485.1 Planctomycetota bacterium | reverse complement strand
CGGTCGAACACGCCACCGCGCACAGCCACAACAGCACGGACGAGGTCCGTGCCACGACTCCGTTCCTGGATCGCCGTCGTTCGCCTAGCATCGTTGCCATCGCATGGATCGGCAGTCTCCCCCCCCGGACCTTGAGCACCGTCTGTATTTTCGACAGTGGCTGGCTGGACGCGACTTCGCGCGGCGCGATCCGATCGGCGCGCAGATGGCGAACTACGTCTACGCGATCGGCGACACCGCGACGCGCGAGGTCGTGCTGGTCGATCCGTGCTACGCCGTCGACGAACTGCTCGGCCTCGTGCAGCAGGACGGCATGACGGTGCGCGGCGCCCTGGCCACGCACTACCACCCCGACCACGTCGGCGGCGACCTGTTCGGCCATCCGCTGCAGGGCGTGCGCGAGCTGCTGACCCGCTGCCCGTGCAAGATCCACGTGCAGCGCGAGGAAGTGCCGTGGGTGAAGGGCGTCACCGGCTGCAGCGACAGCGACCTCGCCGTGCACGGCAGCGGCGACGTGGTGCACGTGGGCCAGATCCCGATCACCCTGATCCACACGCCGGGGCACACGCCCGGTTCGCAGTGTTTCCTGGTGCAGAACCGCCTCGTCGCCGGCGACACGTTGTTCCTGCAGGGCTGCGGCCGCACCGACTTCCCCGGCGGCGATGCACGGCAGCTCTACCTGTCGCTGACGCAGAAGCTGGCCAAGGTGCCCGACGACTGCGTGCTCTACCCGGGGCACGCCTACGACCCGCGCGGCCGGCAGCCGCTCGGCGAGAACCGGCGCGAGAACCCGGTGTGGAAGCCGAAGAGCGAAGCCGAGTGGCTGGCGATGTTCGGCTGAAGCGGCTCAGCCGGTGCGGCCGCGGCGTTTGCTCGCGCGCTTGAGCACCGCACGTTCCTGCTCGGTGAGGCCGGTCATGCCGACTTCGTGCACGCGGCCGAGGATGCGGTCGACTTCGCGGTCGAATGCCGCCGCTTCGATCGCCGCGGCCTTGGCCTTCTTCACCGCGCGCTTCACCCGCCACTGCTGGAACCACGACAGCTTGCTCGCGCGTTCGGGCCGCACCCCGTGTTTCCACGCGTCACCGTCGGCCTCCCACGGGTAGCGCGGGCCGCGCCGCTCGTAGACGAGCACGTGCCGCGCCGCGCGCCTGGCCTCGAGCGAGCCGGTCACGCACGACACGCCGATCACCAGCAGGATCGTGCGCGCGAAGCCGGGCCGCGTGAAGCCGTACACCGCCAGCATCACGCCACCGACGATGCCGATCGTTCCGGCCCACATCGTCGCCAGGTTGGGATGCCAGCGCAGTGCCAGCAGGGCGCGCAGGCAGCGTCCGCCGTCGAGCGGGTAGATCGGCAGCAGGTTGAACACCAGCAACCATGCGTTCGCCTGCACCAGGAACGCGAGCGTGTACTGCAGGGGGCACCAGTAGAACCCACCGATCGACAGCACCCGATCCGGCAGCACGAGCTGCAGCGGCCACACGACCGCGAGCCACACGAGGTGCGTGGCCGGACCGGCCAGCGTGACGACCAGTTCCTCGCGCGGCGACTGCATCGGCGCCCCGAGGTGCGCGAGGCCGCCGAACGGCGACAGGGTGATCAGGTGCGCGGGAATGCCGTAGCGGCGGCCCGCGGCGATGTGGCCCATCTCGTGGGTCCACACGATCGCGAAGGTGCAGACGAACGTGATCGCGACCAACAACAGCAGCTCGCCGCCGTTTCCGGCGATCGGGCCGAGCCAGTTCAGGTACAGCAGCGGCATCAGGACCGCAGCCGCCCAGTACATGCGCACCGGCACCCCGAACCAGGTGCCGAGCGGGAACGTCGCCATCACCGCCCGCAGGAAGCGGGCCAGCGGCGAGGAGTCGTAGGGGTCGACGGGGATCACGACGGCGCGATGGTAGGCCATGCGCGGCCGATCGAGAAGACGCTCACTTCCGCCAGACGATGTCGCGGTCGACCGCCTGCCTGAAGTCGAACTCCAGCGCTCCGAGCGCGCCGTTGACGTAGCCGACCGGTACGAGCCCCGGCAGGTCGAGGAACCGCACCGTGTAGGCACCTTGACCATCGCTCTGCGCCAGCCCCACCAAACCGGCGTTGATCGGCGACACGTGGCGGGCGAGCAGCCGACCCACCGCAGTCGTGGCCGTGTTCGTGCCGCGTGTGCCGTTGCACACGAAGCCCACGCCCGGCAGCGGCTTGCCGGCGCCGTCCAGCAGATGCCCCGACATCTCCCCGAGCGCGGCGGCTTGAAGGTCGATCTCCGGCGAGATGCCACTGCGCACGTCCAGGATCTGCGCAGCATGACGTTCGCCGTCGGTCGCGAACAAGAACCACGCCCCCGGCTCCAGACGGACCTTGGCGCGGCCGCTGCGTTCGCCGACCAGCACCACCGGCGAACCTTCGTGTTCCGGATCCGCGGGCCACAACAGGAACCGCGTCGCGGTCGGTGTCGGGCCGGCCGCCGGAAACCGCAGGGTCAGAACGGGCCACGTCGCCAGATCGAACGAAAGCGGCTCGTTGGGCACCGCCGCCCGCGGCAGCGACAAAGTGCGCACGTCGTCCCGGTTGTCGAAGGCCAGTCGCAGGGACCCGATCGGCCGCACGACGTCGGGCAAGACGAAGCGGCCATCCGCATCGGTGCGGGCCGTGTGGGTCGTGTGGAAACCCGTTGTTGCCGAAGATCCACCGTCCGTCCAACGGCACACGACCTGCACGTCGGCGACGACGCCGATCCCCGCCAGCGGCTGCGTTCCGTTGGCGATCCGGCCCGCCAGCACCGGGCCACGGCGAAGGATGAGCTGGATCGGCACCTCGTCGCCGGGCAGGTCCTGCGTCCCCGGCTGCAGTTCGCCATCGACGATGGCCTGCGGGTGGCGCCGCGCCACGCGCGCATGCCGATCGGCGGTCCAGGCGACGAAGCCGCTCAGATGGTGCTCCGCGGCGACGACGGTGGTCATGCCGTCGGCATCCGTCAGCGGAGCCTGCAGACAGCTGTCGATGGTGCGCGAACCGTGGAAGACGTTGCCGACACCGAGGAATGCGGAGACGCAGGCGGCCACATGTACTCCTGCGACCGGTTTGCCCGCCTCGTCGGTGACCCGCACGGCGCACCGCCGCACCGGCGCGGTCTGGGTGCGCTCGCCGAGTGGCCAGAACCACCCGACCGCGACGCTGCCGTCCGCGCGCAACAGCCGCAGGACCGCTCGGCCCGCCGGCAATTCCGGCAAGGCCAGGGTTCCATCCGCGGGCAACGGCAACCGATGCGCCGGCCCATGCAACGCGGGACTCCGCACTTCCAGGGTGAACGGCCCGCTGCCGAGTTCCGGAGTCGGCACGAAGCGGATCGGCTTCGCTGCCGTGCGTTCCTTCTCGGCGACCATCTCGACGACGTTGCCGGCGACGACGCCCTCGCGCACCGCACTGCGCCAACGCCCACCTTCCCCGGCAGGTCCGAGCGCCCACGCCGAATGCGCAGCCCCTTGCCGCAGCTTCACCTTCCACTTGCCGGCGGCGTCGGTGGTCGCTTCGACGAGGCGCGGCGGGGCGAACAGGTCGAACACGTCCGGCGGCGACGTCGCGAACGTCACCGTCGCGTTGGCGATCGGCGCACCGTCCGGAGTCGAGAAGGTGCCGATCGTCGCGACTTCCTGCGCAGCCAACGTCGGCACGCAGCACACGAGCAGGGCGAGGAGTCTTTGCACGTGGTCACGGTAACGGACCACCGTCGTTGCGGCACGGTTCACCCCCGGCGACGATCGTGCCATCCCATGGCCATGCGCTTCCTGTTCGCGGGTGCGTCCCTGCTGCTGTTCCCGAACCTCGCCGAGGCCCAGACCAACGCGGCCGGAGCTTCGCCCGAGGCGAGCAGCTACCTCGAC
>JAEUHV010000456.1 GCA_016794485.1 Planctomycetota bacterium | reverse complement strand
TCGCGTTCGTCCGGCGAACGGCTGACCGCGGCCGATCACCGCACCAGCGTGACCGTGGCGCCTTCGGGGCCGAGTTCGCACTGCGCACGCATCGAGTGGTGGCCGGAACAGTCGACCTCGACCGTGTAGGCACCGGGCGGTGCCGCGACCTGCACCGTGAACGGCGTCGGCACGTGTCCGCGGAAGCGCACGCCGACTTCGCGCCGCACGACCACGTCGAGCCCGCGCCGCAGCGTGACCGTTCCCGACCAGCCCGACTGTGCTCGCTCTTCGTCGAGCAGCGGGATCTCGAGGCGCAGCGTCGGCGCCGGTTCGCACGAGAAGGCGACCTCGACGTCGGTGGCGCCGACCGTGACCGGCAGGGCCCCGACCGCGTGCGTGCGGCCCGAACCGCGCAGCAGGTAGCGGCCCGGCGGCAGCTCGTCGCTGACGAAGTTGCCCGTCGCATCCCGGTCGACGTCGTACGAGTCGCCGTCGTCCTCGCGCACCAGTTCGAGTCGCACGTCGGTCGGCACCGCGGCGCGTCCAGCCGGCACAGCACGCACGCGGCGTTCGGGAGCCAGCACCACGTCGCCGAGGTCGCGGTCGCCTTCGAAGGGGATCTCGATGCGGCCGAGCCGGTAGTCCGGCTTGCCGTCGCGCAGCACGACGAACGCGTTGCGCCCCGGCGGGAACGGCCCGAGCGCGAACGTGCCGTCCACGCCGATCGCCTTGGTCGTGCCCATCCACCAGTACTGCTGCGACACGGCGCGGACCGAGCCGGCGACCGGCCGGCCGTCGGGATCGAGCACGCGCCCGCGCACGAAGTGCGTCGTGCGGCAGCGGTCGGGCACCACGACGTCGAGAACGGCTTCGTCGACGACCACCCCGGGCACCCGGTGCACGGGATGGTCGAAGCTGCCTCCGATTTCGTAGGCCTCGCACACGACAACCGTGCACGGCTGCTCCGGCGGCAGGCGGAAGACCACGCTGGGGTGCAGTTCACCGGTCTCGGTGGTGATCCCTTGCCCGGACAGCGCCTGCCCCTTGCCGTCCAGCACCTGCACGCGCCAGCCGACGAGCGGTGCCCTGCGTTCGTCGAGAACGCGCAGACGCAGTTGCCGCAGCTCTGGCGCGACCGCGTCCCAGCTCGCTTCGCCGCCGGCGGCGAGATCGAACGTGCGGCGCACCGACGACGAGCCGTAGTCGACCTCCACCAGCCAGCGGCCCGGGGCGAGGCCTTCGAACGTACGGCGGGCTTCGGCGCCCGAGTTGGCCGCAGGTTCGCAGAACGGCAGCGCGAACACGCCGTCGGCGATCAGCTTGGCGCGCACCATCGTCTGCGGCGCCTTGCTGCCGTCGGCGAACGCCGTCGCCACCGTGAGGCTCGCGGCGGGCTGCAGACGGATGTCGAGTGGCTCCGACCGCGGCACGTCGGTGCGCACGACCGCGATGCGCGTGCCCTTCGCGTCGACGACGCGTGCGACGAACGCGACGTGGCCGGCGCCGAGCCAGGACAGCGTGAACGAACCGTCGGCCTCGGTGCGGTCGTACCACGGCTCCATCGCCGCGTTGCCGAACTCGTGTGTGCCGAGTTCGGCCGCGACCGGCGTTCCGTCCACGTCGAGCACACGCCCCGTCAGCGGCGCGATCGGTGCGGCGAGCTTCAGCACGACCTCGTGTGCGGCACCAGCCGTGCGCGATTCCGCGAACGACGACGGCGCGTGGCCCTCGGCCCGGGCGCGGTACTGCGCGAGCGTCTGGTTGCGCAGGCGCAGTTCGCCGGCCGCATCGGTGCGGCCGACGGGCAGCCAGCGTCGCGGCGTGCGCTGCATCCCGTTGCCGTGCACCTCGGCATCGGCCACCGGCTTGCCGGCCGCGTCGACGACGCGAACGAGCAGTGGTCGACCGCCGCGCACGTCCAGCGTGGTCTCGAGGGTGAACGACTCCGGCGGTGGCAACCGCGGCGCCGCCACGGTCGCGGTGGCGTCGACGCCACTCAGGTAGGCCCACCAGATCGGTGACGGCCCGACGTCGTCGAACACCGCGTCGCCCGCAGCGTCGGTCGATGCCTGGCGTGGTTCGCCGCCCATGCCGACGAGCAGCACGAGTTCGCCGGCGACGGTTTTCGGTTCTTCGTCGCGACGGACGTGCACGGTGATGCGCCGCTGCGGCCTCGGCGCCTGCTTCGCCGCGACTTCGACCGGAGCCGGCACCGGGACTGCGTCGCGCACCGCGGGCGGTTCGACCGCAGCCGCCGCCGTCACGACCGGCGCCGGGTCCGGGGCGACGTTGGCCGACAACGCCGGCTCTTCCTGGCGCAGCACGAGCCAACCGACGAACACCAGCGCCGCAGCGACCAGCACCGCGAGCCCGGCCCCCGCTGCCCCCTGCGCCGGAGCCGGCTGCGGCAGATCGGCCAGCACGAGATCGCGCAACCGCGCCAGCTGCTGCGCGGACAGCGTCACGCCGAACGCCCCCGCCATCGCCAGACCCGCCGGCAGCAGCGCCCGCAGCCGATCGAGTCCGCGCACGATCTGCGTGCGCACCGTTCCGGCCGGTCGACCGAGCGCTTCGGCGATGTCCTTCGCCGACAGCCCGTGCTGGACGTGCAACGTGACCACCTCGCGGAACGGCGGCGGCAGCTCGGCCAGCGCCGTCCCGAGCAACTGCGCGAACTCACCATCGGCACTGGTGCGCACCGGGTCGTCGTTCGCCAGCAGCGAGCCGAGCAGTTCGGCGTCGGGTCCGGTCCGCGTGCGGCGCGCGTCGCGGCGTTGGCTGCGCGCCTGGTTGGCGAGGATGCCGAGCAGCCACGGCATCAGCGGCCGGTCCTGGTCCCAGGTCGCGGCCCGCTCGATCGCGCCGAGCCAGGTCGCCTGCAGCACGTCGCTCGCGACCTGCGTGTCGCCGTTCGTCAGGTAGCAGGCCACGCGGGCCAGTTCGGGCGCCACGCGATCGAACACGCCGGCGAGGGCGCCGGGATCCCCGGCATCGCGGAACTGGACGAACAGTGACTCGACGGCGGGAAGGGTCATGGCCACCTTCCTTGCGCGGGCCGGCCTGCGTGCGCCCGTCGCCGCAGGATTTTACCGGCCCCGGCGCTCATTCCGGCAGCTTCTTGAACCGCTCGCGCGCCGCCCGTTCGAGTGCCGCGCGATGGTCCGGGTGCGCGATCGCGGCCAGCGCCCGGGCACGCTGCCGCAGGTTGAGGCCGCGCAGGTTGACGGCGCCGAACTCGGTGACGACCCAGTGCACGTGGGCACGCGTGGTCACCACGCCGGCCCCCGGCTTCAACGTCGGCACGATGCGCGAGATGCCCTTGGAGGTCGCCGAGGGCAGGGCCAGGATCGGCTTGCCGCCGGGCGACAACGCGGCTCCGCGCAGGAAGTCCATCTGCCCGCCGACGCCGGACCACATCGTGGTGCCGATCGAGTCGGCGCACACCTGCCCGGTCAGGTCGATCTCGATCGCGCTGTTGATCGCCACGACCTTCGGGTTGCGACGGATCACCGTCGGGTCGTTCACGTAGGCGATGTCGAGCATCGCCACCTGCGGGTTGTCGTCCATGAAGTCGTACAACGCGCGCGACCCGACCGCGAAGCCGGCGACCAGCTTGCCCGGGTGCACCTTCTTGTGGCGACCGGTGATCACGCCGCGCTGCACCAGCCGCAGCACGCCGTCGGAGAACATCTCGGTGTGCACGCCGAGGTCGCGGTGCCCGTCCAGCGCCGCCAACACCGCATCGGGAATCGCGCCGATGCCCATCTGCAACGTGGCCCCGTCCTCGACCAGAGCGGCGCAGTGGCGGCCGATCGCGCGTTCGGTGTCGTCGAGCGCCGAAGGCGCGTGTTCCGGCAGCGGTTCGTCGACCGCGACGACGGCCGCGAACCGCGACCAGTGCACGAGGCCGTCGCCGTGGGTGCGCGGCATGTGCGGGTTGACCTGCGCGACCACGACCGCGGCGCTGTCGACCGCGGCGCGCGCGATGTCGACCGACACGCCGAGCGAGCAGTAGCCGTGGCGATCCGGCGGCGACACGTGCACCAGGGCCACGTCGAGCGGCAGCACCCGTTCGCGGAACAAGGCCGGCATCTCGCTGAGGAACGCCGGCACGTAGTCGGCATCGCCGCGCGCGACCGCGTCGCGCACGTTCGCGCCGAGGAACAGGGCGTTGGTGCGGAACGCCGCCGCCAGACCCGGCGCCACGCATGGGTCACTGCCCTCGAGATGCAGGTGGACCAGTTCGACGTCGCGCAGTTCCGCGGCGCGCGCCGCCAGGGCGGACAGCAGCGTCTGGGGCGTCGCGGCACCGCCGTGCACGAACACACGGTGGCCGGAATGGACGAGGGCGAGGGCTTCGGCGGCGGGAACGGCACGCATTCGGGTGCCCATCACGCCCGGACGGGGCCCGGTTGTCCATGGGGAGTCGGGACCGCCGTCACGCGAGCCAGGCGCGCAGCAGGGCGATCGCGGCGATCACCGACCAGACCACTTCGAGGCCGAAGGCCTGCCAGGTGCGCTTGCGCCAGCACACCCACGCGACCCCGAGGCCGCCGGTGAGGTTCATGACCGCGAGCACCGGACTCGCCGCCGGCAGGGCTTCGAGGGACGACAGCGCGTAGGCGCCGAGGATCGCCAACGTGCCGTACCAACCGGTGATCTCGGCGACCAGGGAGAACGGCGGCGCTTGGGGTTCGTTCATGCGTGCACGGGTCCGGTGACGTAGAGGCGCGACAGGTCGACGCACACCATGCGGTCGCGCAGTTCCTTGCCGCGCGACGCCATGCGCAGGCCGTCGGGGTCGTGCGGCAGCGCCGCGAACGCGTGCGCACTGGCGACCAGGATCGCCTTGGTGCGCGCCCGCGACAACGCGACGTTGAGCCGGTTGAGCGACAGGTGGAACGCCCCCTTGCCCTTCGACTCGGCGGGATCGCCCGCGGTCAACGACACGACGACGACTTCGCGTTCCTGGCCCTGGATGCGTTCGACGGTGTCGACCACCAGCGCCTCGATGCCCGGCAGCGCCTTTTGCGCGATGATCGCGCGCAGCAGCTGCACCTGCGCGCGGAACGGCGCGATCACCGCGATCTCGGCCGGCGGCACGCCGTGCACCCGCACCAGGTCCTCGACCACGTCGGCCACCGCGTTGGCCTCCTCCGGCGAACGCGAGCCGGGCTGGCGATGGTCGACGCGCAGCCACACCACCGGCTGCTCCGGGTCGAGCACTTCGTCGAGCCGGCCGCCGGCCCGGAACGGCAGCCGCCGCGCCGCGGCGACCGGGTCGGCGTGCACGCGCCCGCCATAGAACGAATCGCTGACGACGCGGCACACGCCGGCGTTCATCCGGTAGGTCGTGTCGAGCAGCAGCGAGCCGTAGCGCTGGTGCAGCAGTTCGAAGATCGACACGGACGCACCGCGGTCGGCGTGCGCGGTCGCGACCACCGGCGGCAACTGCATGTGGTCGCCGAAGAACAGCCAGCGCTGCGCACGCAGCATGCCCGGCAGCGCATGCGGGATCGGCAGCTGGCCGGCTTCGTCGAACACCGCGTAGTGGAAGCGTTCCTTGTCCTGCAGCTTGCCCAGCTGGAAGCAGGTGCCGGCGACGACGACGCCGCGTTCGGGCAGCTTCACGCGGCGCGGATCGACGATCTGCACGCCCGCGGCGCGCAGATCGTCGTGGTCGTCGCCCGACGACGACGCCAGCTTGAACACCGGGATCTGCGGCGCCTGCCTGCGGATCGCCAACAGCGCGTTGCCGACGGCGCGATGCGTGAACGCACACAACGCGACCCGGCACGTGCGCGCACACAGGGCCGCGACGACCGCCGCGAGCAACCGGGTCTTGCCGGTGCCGGGCGGGCCTTGCACCAGGGCCAGGCTCTCGGTCGCGATCGCCGCGGCACCCGCCTCGACCTGCGCGGGATTGAGCCCGCACGCCTGCAGCATCGGCACGGCGCGCTGGTAGCGACCGTCGTCGCGCTGCAGCGTGTGCTCGCCGCGCAGCACCGCCGCGAGGAACGGCCACTCGAACGCCGCCTGCACGGCGTCGCGCAGGCGCCCCTGCAGACCGAGCGGGCGTTTGTCGATCACGTACGCGGTGCCGACCTCGAGTTCGGCCGCGGAGTCGTCGCGGTCGTACGGATCGGGCTCGCACCGCAGTTCGTGGCGCCGCGCGTCGTAGGCGCCGCAGGCGAGCTTGCGGCCGTTCTCGAGATCGATGCCGTCACCGACCACGAGCGGGTCGCCGGGCCGGAACTTCGAGCCGTTGTCGGTGACGCGGAACACGAACCCACCGTCGTCGGCGCGCAGCAGCACGGCGTCCTGGATGCACTCGCCCTCGAGCACGCGCGCATCGATCGGCTGCGCGCGCAACTCGCGCCAGGCGCGGCGTTCGTCGCGTTCCTCGCGGGCGAGGAAACGCAGCAGGCGTTGTTCGAGGGTCAGCTGCACTCGGTGCGGGGCAGAGGTGGAGCCCGATCATGGCGCGGCGAAGGCACCGACGTCCATCGGCAGCCCGAATCGCCGCGCACGTCCGCACCCACCGACCGGCCGACCAACGGCCCGGCGGCTCTACAGCCGCAGCGTGTTGACCGGGCCAGGCTGCAGCGACAGCAGTTCGCGACGAACTTCCTTTTCGTCCTTCTCCAGCACCAGGGTCGCCGCGCCGTCGGGCACCACGAACACCGGCGAACGTCCGGCGACGAACGTCAGCCGAGGCGTGTCGTTGCGGCTGCGGCCCTCGAACACGGTCAGCGACACCTCCCGTCCACTGCCGTCGAGCACTCGCAGCGCGTCTGCGGACGCAACATCGAGCAGTTCGACCTGCACGTGCAGCCGCGCCGCCACCACGAGGCGCACGTCGGTGGCGTTGCCACCGAGCGCCTCGAACAGACCGCCGTCGACGCCGCGGCCGAACTCGAGCGGCAGGATGGTGTCGCCGTCGAGACGCAGGTAGGCCGCACGATGCGGCACCTTCGACAGCACGAAGCGCCCGTCGGCGTCACTGGTCGTGCGCGCGACCGCCTGCGCGTGCATCGTGCTCGTGCCGACGCGGATCGTGTCGGTCTGCACGGCGATCCGCACGCCGGGCACCGGCCGGCCGGTGCGGGTGACGACGACTCCGGCCACTTTCTCGAACCGTTCGCGGGTCGGCAGCACGAGCCGCACGTCCTCGGCGCCGGCCACCACGTTCGCCAGATCGACGCGCGTCAACGTCTCGTCGTCCATCGCCCGCAGCGAGTACGCGCGATCCTCCAGACCGCCGAGGGTGAACGTGCCGTCGGCGCCGGTCAGCACCCACGGCCAACCGGCGGTCGCCGTCGTCCGGATGGCCTGCGCCGGATCCTTCAGATCGCCGCGTTCGAAGCGTTCGCGCAACTCGGACACGGTGATCGCGCCACACGAGAGTCCTTCGACGGCCATCGGCTCGCGCGACTGGCACAACAACGTCGGGTCGGTGACCCACACCTTCGCCGCCGCGAGGCCAGCGCCTTCCTGATCGACGACGCGACCGCGGATCGTGCGCGGTGCCCCGCCGAGTGCCAGCGTGACGAACGGCGGGAACCCGTCGCCGGCCCGTTTCACCACCGCGCGACGATGGCCGGTGGCGACCGCCGCCAGCTCGCCGCCCCGCTTGTCGTCGTCGATCAG
Organism: Planctomycetota bacterium; assembly: GCA_016794485.1. Lineage (GTDB taxonomy): Bacteria > Planctomycetota > UBA1135 > UBA1135 > UBA2386 > UBA2386. The sequence goes on along the minus strand of JAEUHV010000456.1, from coordinate 8,891 downwards.
GAACATGCCGCGCTCGTCGGTGCGCTGCACGGCGCCGCCGAGCCCCACACGCGCGCCCGCGACCGGAGCGCCGTGGTCGTCGAGCACGAGCCCCTGGATCGAGCCCACCTTGGCCACGGGGCGTTCGAGCAGGATCTGCAGGTTCGCGCTCGAACGTTCGGGCAACGGCTGGGTCGACGGCAGGTAACCGTCGGCGGTCACCAGCATCGTCGCGCCGCGCACCGCTGCGCTACCGAGGCGGAAGTGGCCCTCGGCGTCGCTGCCGGCGCTGTGCGATTCGGGGCTGCTCTGGTCGCCGATCAGCGACAAGCGGTTGCGCAGGTCGCTCGGCCACTGCACCTGGACCCGCGCGCCGCGCACGCCGCTCCCGTCGCTGCTGCGCACCTGGCCGGCGAGGTCCAGCGCTGCGCCGACCACGACCGCCAGCGGCGCATCGCCCTCCGGAGCGACGATGCCGTGCAGCACCGTGCGCCAGCGCGCATCGTCGGCGCGAACCAGGCCCGACTGTCCCACGGGCATGCCGAGCGTGAACGTTCCATCGGCGCCGCTCGTCGCCTTGGCCTCGCCGCACTGCACGACGACTCCCGTCGCGTGCCGACCTTCGCCGTCGACGACCCGACCGGCCAGTTGGCGCGGCACCGCCGCGGGTGCGTCGCCACGCCTGGCACCGCCGGCCGCAGCCGCGGGGGTCGAATCGACGCGCGTGGTTCCGGACGTCGGCTGCGCCGTCCCGGCCGAAGCCGAGGCCGTCGTCGACGGCGCCGGTCCGTTCGGCAGCGACACCTTCGGATCGGCCGACGACCCCGATGCCCACCACACTGCGGCCCCGATCGCGAGCACCGCACCAGCTGCCACTGCTTTCACGTTCATGACGACGACTCCGACGAGAGGAAGGGACCAGGTTGCCGGCAACGACGCACACGCTCCGGCCCACGCTGCGCGGGTTCCGTGACGACGGTCGAGGCGGGCGCGCAGCAATGCCGCACCGCGTTGCAGGCGCGAGTTCACGGTGGCGACCGAAACGCCCGTGCGCGCGGCGATCGCGCGCGGCGGCTGTTCTTCGAACCAGCGCAGCAGCATCGCTTCGCGGTACGGCGGCTCCAGTGCGAGAACGGCGTCGACGACGGCGCGGTGGACCTGCGCGCGCTCGACCAGCTCGTCGGCCGGAACTTCGGCAGCCGCGCGTTCCGCGACGACGGCCTCCTCCCGGCGGCGCCGTCGCGTCGCGGTGCGATGCTGCTGCAGGACGAGGTTGCCGAGCACGCGCTGGAACCAGCCACGCACGTTGGTGCCGTGCGCCGGCGGCGACTGCAGGGCGGCGAGGCACGCGTCCTGCGCCAGGTCGTCGGCTTCGATGCCGCCGCGGGCAAGCGAACGTGCCAGCGACCGCACCCAGCGGGCATCGGCGAGCAATTCCTGCAGCTGGTTCTCTGGAACGGCGGTCACGAACACACCAATGCCGCGCATGCGCGATCCTGCGCAGGAGATTCTCCGTTCCGGCGCGCGGCCCGGGAGCCGCGTCCGCCGTGGCGCGCGATCGGCCCGATGGCGACGGTCACTTCGGCGCGACCACGCGCCCGCCACCGTCCAGCGGCATGCCGCCGATCGCCTTGCCGCGCATGGCCGCGGGGCGGAACTCGACGCGCCGGTTCTGCGCCTGCCCCTCGGGCGTGTCCGCCGCAGCGACCGGCTTCTCGTCGCCGAACGCGACCGCCAGCAGCCGCTTCGGATCGGCGCCCAGTTCGACCAGTCGTGCGAACACCGCCGCCGCACGCGCTTCGCCGAGCGCCTGCTCCGCCGCCCGGTCGCCCACGCCGTCGCCGTGCACTTCGATACGCAGCGTGGTGATCGACGGCTTGGCCACAAGGAACCCCACCACGTGCCACAGCGCCGCGTCGCTGGCTGTCGAAAGAGCTGCAGCCCCGGTGACGAACGTCACTGCGTCCGGGACTTCGACGCGACCGTCGACGATCCGGTAGTCGACGGCGGCGGCGGCGGGCACGGAAGGCGCGGCCGGCGAGGGTTCGGCCGGTGCACCGGCGCAGGCGGAGAGCAACACGACGAGCGGCAGGGAACGCATGCCGCGATCATCGCCACGACGGCCGGGGCACGCCACCGCACCGGTTCACCGCACGGTCAAGTCCAGCGTGTCGCCGAACGACAGGCCTACGAGGCACGGGCCGGTCGACAGATCGACGCCCTGCAGCGCGAACGTGAGCCCGACCAGCTGCGTGTTCGCCGGGATCGTGAACGTCTGCGCGGTGCCGACCAGCACGATGTCCACCGTGGTGCCGAGCGTGCACCCAGGGCACTGCGGCAGCGGCACGTCGACCGGACTGCCGAACGCCCAGCCGCCGATGCCGGTCGAACCCAGCAACTGCACGCCGACCGTCTCGCCGATCGCACCGCTGCCCGTCGTCGACCAGCCGAGCGGCAGACCGCAGCCGTTCGCGCGCGCCGACCAGCCGCCCGGCCCCATGCCGAGGTAGCGCTGCGCCAGCACGGTGCCGGCCCCGTTCGCGTTCGACGCCCAGACCATCCCGTATTGCCGTTCGTGGCCGAACGTCGTGCCGCCGCTGTGCCGCGCGACGATGCCGCCGGTGCGTTCCACGCCCGCGACGTTGCCGACGTAGAAGCCTTCGGGCCGCACGATGCTGCCGCCGACGACGTCGAGCACGCCGGCGCAGTGCTCCCCGCCGAACAGGCCGACTTCGGTGAACACGAACCCGAACCGCGTGCCATCGCAGTCGAGCTCGGGGTCGAAGTCCGGATCGGCCGGATACGAGATCTGCTGGCCGCTGGCGATCACGACGCCGAGGCGATCGACGGCGGTGCCGCGCAGGTGGCGATTGGATGTCGCGGCGTCGATCACGGTGTCGGCGACCAGGAACACGCGCCCGTTCGCGGCGTCGGTCGGCGACGAGACTGCGATCCCGACCGGGCCCGACGGCACCGCGTAGTTGCCCAGTGCCATGTTCGCGTTGGTGCCGAACAGCGTCAGCTGGCCGTTCGCGGCCATGAACCCGGCTCGCGTCTGGCCGGTGTTGCCATTGTCGCGGCGATAGACCACCGCCCACGTCGCGTCGTTGCCGACGCCATTGCTCTTCGAGATGCGCGGCGAGTGCTCGTGGTTGACCGACGAGTCGACGCTGCCGATCGCGCCGGCCAGCGACCCGTCCGTGGCGATCTGCACGAACTTGATGTCGTGGTCGACCGCGGAGTACTCGTACTCCCACACCACGGTGAACCGCGGCGCGCCGGTCGGGTTCGGGTCACCGCCGACGTCGGGGGCGACGCAGGCTGCGGTGCCCGCCCAGACGACCGCGGGCGGATGCAGGAACACGCTGCCCGCATCGAAACGCCGCGCGCCGATCCAGGTCGGCAGCGCGCCGGACGCACACTGCGCCACGCACAAGAACATGTCCTCCGCGTCGACGTTGGCGATCCGGACCGCCGACCACGAGGTCGTGGTGATGTCCGCGACGAATTCGGCGCCGAGCGGCTGCATCTGCTGGTCATGGCGCCGCATCCACACGTCCGAGTCGGCGGCGCTGAACACCTGCTCCCAAGAGACCACGTACTGGTCGAGCGAGCCGTCGTAGGCGATGTCACTGGAGGCCACCTGCACCGCCGGCGTCGCCACGGTGACGACGTTGCCGAGCAGCGGATCGACCACCAGCGGCAGGCGCGCCGACGCGACGAACGCCGCGGGCACGCGCAGCTGGAACCCGTCGCCGGTGCGTTCGGTGACGACCTCGACGGTCTTGCCGTCGGCGTCGAACGCGATCGCCTTGCCGTAGGTGAACGCGCCGAGTTCGTGCTCGAACCGATGGCCGTCGGCCGCGGGCGCGATCGTGAAATCGCCGTGCACGGCGAGGTCGAGCACCAGTTCGCCGCGCGCCGGCAGGGTCGCGAACGCAAAGCGCTGCTCGATGCCGGCGTCGCTGGCGACGTACGACTCGACCACGTCCGGCCGTTCGATGCGCACGGTGTGGCCATCGCGCCGCACGCGGCCCGGCGCGGCGTCGTGCACGGCACCGCCGACCGCGATCGAACGCAGGCGGAAGTCGACCGGATGGTTGCACGACGCCTGCGAACCGAAGAACGGCACGAACGTGGCACTGTCGCAGTCGATGGCGGCCTTCCACCGCGCGGCGGCGAGCCACGTGGCGTCGGCGTGGTCGTCGAACACGACCCCGGGCCACGGCCATTGCGGCGGGCGCGCGGGCAGGCCAGCCTCGGCGTGCGCCGATGCGCTGGCCGGAGCAAGCGGCTGCAGCCGGTCGCCGACGTGGCCGCGCCCGACCGGGGCCGGCGGGGCATCGACGGTGGCAGGGGTCTTGGCAGGTTCCTGCGCCAGGAGGCCGGCGCCGGCGAGAAGCAACGCGAAGGTCGAACGGGTCATGCCCCGACCAACCGGAGGTCCAGCGGTTCGTGACCGCGCCTGCGCCCGTTCGTGGCGCGACACGCTACGCTGCCCCCCTCGCCGCCATGCCGACCGACGCCGCCACGCCGTTCCCCGACCAGCCGTCGCGCGTGTTGCTCGAACGTCTCGCCGCCGGCGACGGCGATGCCGTCGAGATCCTGCTGCAGCAGCACCTGCCGGGCCTGCGCGCGTTCCTGCGCATGAAGGCCGGCGCCCAGCTGCTGGCCCTCGAATCGACCTCGGACCTGGCGCAGTCGGTCTGCCGCGACGTGCTGCAGCATCTCGACCGCTTCCAGTACCACGGCGAAGGCGCGTTCCGGAAGTGGCTGTTCACCACCGCGCTGCGCAAGATCGCCGACCGCTACGAGTACTACCGCGCCGCCAAACGCGACGTGCGGCGTGAGGCCAGCACCGACGGCGACGACGCGATCCTCGAAGCCTGCCGCGGCTTCTACACGCCGAGCCGGCACGCCGCGGCGCGTGAGGAACTCGCCCGCCTGCAGACCGTGCTGCACGAACTCGACGAGGAGAAACGCGAAGTGATCGTGCTGTCGCGCATCGTCGGCCTGTCGCACACCGAGATCGCCGCCGAACTCGGCAAGAACGAAGCGACGGTGCGCAAGATGCTGTCGCGCGCGCTGGCCGAAGTAGCCGACCGCATGACTCCTTGATGCGCCGATGGCCGCCCCCGACCCGACCCCGGACCGCACGGCCGATCGCGAACGCATCGTCGACCTCGTCGCCGAAGCGATGGACGTGCTCGAGCAAGACGGCGAGCCTGGGCTGGAACGGTTCTGCGCGGGCCTCGGCGCCGACCGCGAACCGGTACTGGCGCGCCTGAAGACCCTGCGCTCGGTCGGCTTGATGCAATCGCCAGCGGCGGCGAGCCCGGAGGTTCCCGACCAGGTCGGCGACTTCCGCCTGCTCGAGCGCATCGGTGCCGGCGGCATGGGCGTCGTGCACCGCGCCCGCCATCTGTCGCTCGACCACGACGCGGCGGTCAAGCTGATCCGGCCCGACCAGCTGGTGTTCCCCGGCGTGCGCGAACGCTTCCGCCGCGAAGTGGCCATCGTCGCACGCCTGCAGCACGAGGGCATCGTGCGCCTCTACAGCTTCGGCGAAGACCGCGGGGTGCCGTGGTTCGCGATGGAACGCATCGACGGCGTGTCGCTGGCCGACGTCCTGCAGCGGTGCCGGGGCAAGGCCCCGCGCGACCTGGTCGGCAGCGACTTCGCACGCGCCGTCGGGGCGGTGGACGCGGACGGCGAACTGTTCGCGGGCCGCTGGCTCGACGTGTGCCTGCGCGTGCTGGAGAAGGCGGCCCTCGCCGTCGCTGCGGCGCACGCGGCGGGCGTGCTGCACCGCGACCTGAAGCCGAGCAACGTGATGGTCACTCCGGCTGGCCGCGTCGTGCTGCTCGACTTCGGCCTCGCATGGTCGAACGTCGCCGATCGGCTGACCCGTTCGGGCGCACCGCTCGGCACCGTCAACTACATGGCGCCGGAACAGCTCGCCGGGGCCGGCGCGTCGCTCGACGAACGGGTCGACGTCTACGCGCTCGGCGTGGTCCTGCGTGAACTGCTGACCCTGCAACCGGCCTTCGCCGGCACGACGTTCGACACCGTGGCCGAACGCGTCCGGGCCGGCCTGCCGACCGCGTTCGACGCTCGTTCGGCCGCCTCGCGCGACGCCGCGGTCGTGTGCACGATGGCGATGGACCGCGACCGCGACCGGCGCCACCCGACGGCGCTGACGCTGGCCCGCGACCTGCGCAATGTGCTCGAGCACCGGCCGATCCTCGCCACTCCGCCGAGCCTCGCGCTGCGTCTGCGGCGCTTCGCCGAACGGCATCGCGCCGTCACCGCCGCCGTTGCCGTCGCGGTGGTCGGCCTGCTCGCGGCCCCGGCCGTGATCGCCTGGCGCGAACGTTCGCTGCGGTTGCAACTCGAACAGGAAGTCGGACGGGCCGACACCAACCTCGGCCTGGCCGCCGAAGCGATGACCCGCACGCTGGAACGCTTCGACACGGAGCGCATCGCCTGGGTGCCCGACCTCAAGCCGTTGGCCGATGGCGTGCTGGTCGACACCGATGCGTTCCTCGACGCACTGCTGAACTCGAACCCGGCCGATCCGGCCGCCCGGCTGCGCCTGGCCACGACGCTGCGCCGCGCCGGCCACGTGCGCTGGCAGTTCTTCGACCTGCCGCGCACCGCCAAGGTGTTCCATCGCGTGCTCGAACTGCTGGACGGGGCGGCGGGCGACGCCGAGACCGTCGACGAGATCTACGCCGACGTCCGACTCGCCCTCGTCTATGTCGAACGCACCGAAGCCGAGCCCGCGGCGCGCGTCTACGACGAACTGCTGGCCCGCCTCGCGGCGCGTGGCCCGATCGTCGCGCGCAGCCCGTCGGTGCAGGCCCACGCGGCCCGGGCCGCCGTGCGAGCGGCATCCCTGGCACTGCGTCGCGACCCGAACCGCGCGGCCGCCATGCTCGCCGAGGCGCGCACGATCCGGGCCAACCTCGACGCCGCGATGCCTTCCATCGACAACAGTGTCGAGATCGCCCGCTGCGCGCTGGTGGCCATCGAACTCGCGACCCGCAGCCACGACGACGCCGATCGCGCCCGGCGCTACGACGAGGCCGCCGCCGCGTCGGCGCGCGCCCTGGCCCTGACGCCTTCGTCGCGCCAGGACCGGGAGATCCTCGCGGGCTGGCTGGTCTCCTGGAATTCCCGCCTGACCACCGATGGCCGCCACGCCGAGGCGCTCGCCGCGACCAGGTCGCTGGTCGAACTCTGGGACTGGTTCCGCCAGCACGAACCCAGCCGCGCGCAGCACTTCGCCGATTGGGCCAGCGCGCACGGCCACATGTCCCGCGCCTTGGTCGGCCTCGGCCGCATCGACGAAGCCGTCGCGGGATTGCGCGCCTGCGTCGACCAGCTCGAGTCGGCGATCCACGTCTGGCCGCAGAACACATGGCTGCACCACAGCATCGTGGTCCATCGCACGCAGATCGCCGAACTCGTGCAGCGCCAGGGCGACGCCGCCCTGCACCGGGCCGCCGTCGAAGAGGTCCGGGTCGCGACCCACCGCGCGCTGGCCGCCACCGCGCGTTCGGCACCGATGCTGAATGCCTGCACCAAGGCCCTCGTCATGCTCGCCCGGGATGCACTGCAGCACGGCGACCTGGCCGGAGCTGCCGCCACGATCGAAGAAGCCGTGACCACGCGCGCCGCCGCAGTGCAGGAAGGCGCGCGCACCAAGGTGCTGGTCGGCACCGACGTCGATCTGCGCCTGTTGCAGGCCGAGATCCTGCTGCAGTCGGAACGGTCCGACGATGCGTTCGCGGTGCTCGAAGCGATGCGGCCGCTGCCGCGTGACCTCGAGCAGCAGGTGCCCACACTCGGCAGGCACACGACGAATGCGCGCGCGCAGGCATTGTTCGCCCGCGCCCGCGACGGTCGCTGAATCAGCGCACCGTGAAGTCGACCGCGTTGCTGGCGCGGATCTGGCCGAAGCACGGCCCGACCGGCGCGAAGTCGAAGCCCTGCACCGCGAACGACAGCCCGACCAGGGCCAGGTTGTTCGGGATCGTGAACGTCCACGACGCGCCCGCGACGACCGCGTCCATCGTCGTACCCGCCGTGCAGCCGGCGCAGCCTGGCACCGCGAAGGACCCAGGCGCACCGAACAGGAACCCGGTGACACCCTGCATGTTCGACAGCAGCATCGTGATCGGCGTCGCCAGCGCCGCGCTGCCGCTGCCGGTGATGCCGAGGCCGCCACAGCCCGCATTGCGCACCGCGAGACCGCCAACGGCCGTGCCTTGGTAGATCGACGCGAGGAAGCGATGGTCGCCGGCGACGATGCGTCGCAGGGCCAGCAGGTAGCCGCTCGGCATGCCACCACCGCTGCGCCGCGACACGACGAGGCCGAGCCCTTCGTCGGCAGTCGAGCCGGCGATCACCGCGGCATCGTGGCGCGCATAGTTGCCGTTCAGCGGCGCGAACGTGGTCGCGTAGACGTCGCGGTCGGTGGCGCTGTAGTCGTGCGTCCACGCCATCGCGAAGCGGGTGCCGTCGCTGTCCACCACCGGCGCGCGCTGGTCCTTCGCCTGGAACGTGGCGCCGTAGGGTTCGAGCGCGGACAGGTTGACCGGCACGCCGCCGACACCGACGTCGCTGAACGCGACGCCGAACAGGTCCAGGCCCATGGTCGAGGTCGGGCGCGAATCGACGGCGAACAGCGTGCGCCCGCCGCCGATGTCGTCGGTCGGCGACGCGATGTCGAAGCCGCCGCGGCCGGTGGCCGCTGCATCGAACAGGATCCAGGTCGTCTGGCCGAGCAGGCTGCGCAGCGTGCCGTCGCGGTCGACGAGCGAACACCACACCTTGGTGGCATCGCCGGCCCCGGTGGTCACGCGCCGCTCGTAGAGCACGCCCCAGCGCTGCGTGGCAGCGTTGCC
>JAEUHV010000239.1 GCA_016794485.1 Planctomycetota bacterium | reverse complement strand
AGCCGGAGTCCGCGCGGCCCGAGAACCTGCCGGCGCTGCGCGCGCGCCTCGCCGAGTTCGAACGCGTGGTCGCCGAACGCGGTCGGCTGCAGGCGTTCCTCGACCGAAAGCTGACGCCGCTCGCCGGGAGCGGCTGGGCGGCAGGTGTAGAGGCGACGACCGCGTTGCGCGAAGTCGTGAAGGCAACCGTGGAACGCATCGACGCGATACAGCGGCCCTGCGCGGAACTCGCGCAGCTGCGTTCCCGCATCGCCTGGGCGGAGAACGTCGAACAGCAGACCGTCGCGATGCACGCCAGCGCGTGGCAGCGGGTGCGAGCGGAGGTGCTGGCCGACGACCGTTTCGACAAACTGGATCTGCGACCGCAACCGGGCCTGATCCCGTTGCGTCGCCATCCGAAGGCCTTCCTGCAGGAATTCGCGCTGCAGCTGCCGGGCGGCCAGATGCCGCAACTCGACGCGAACGGCAACTACACGATCGGCGCAAACACCTTCCCGGTGTTCGTGCTGCTGCCGGGCGGCACATTCCTCAGCGGCTCGCAGAACCAACACCCCGACCAGCCTCGCTACGACCCGCTCGGGTTCGTGGCCGAGTCTCCCCTGCAATCGATCGAAGTGCCGCCGCTGTTCGTCAGCGAGTTCGAGCTGACCGACGGCCAATGGGGACTGATCGCACCGACCGTTTCCAGGCAGCCGAGACCCATCGCGTCCACGGCGGTCGCCGAGCTCGACCGACGGCAGATGCTGCCCGCGCTCTACGCGTGGGGCATGCGCGTGCCGACCTGCATCGAATGGGAGCATTGCGCCCGTGGTGGCACCGAGACGCCCTATTGGTGTGGTGCCGTGGCCGCGTCGGTTCGCGGCCACGCCAACGTCTACGACGCCGCGCTGCGCGGTGGCAGGGGCGAGGGCATCCCGGCTGCCTGGGACGACGGCTTCCCCACCGTCGCACCCGTCGGCGTGTTCGGGCACAACGCATTCATGATGTACGACGTGCACGGCAACATCGCCGAAGTCGTGGTCCGCAGCTCCCGCGAAGGGCAGCCGCCCGTCCTGGAACTGCGCGGCGGCAGCTGGCACCAGGGACCGGAAGCAGCCCGCATCACCTGGAAGATCGAGTGGCACGGGCAGCCATTGCCTTCCATCGGCTGCCGTCCAGTGATCGACGTCGTGCCGTGAGCGCCGGCGCTCACGCCCACAGCCTGGCGGAAGCGAACTCGCCGCCGAGCACCCGTCGCGCGTCGATGCCGAGCCAATCGAGCAGATCGCGATAGACGCCCCGGAAGTCGAGCGTCGCGATCGGGTCGCCGTCGTCGAGCTTGCCGAGGTCCGGCGGCGTGCCGACCACGCCGCCACGCGCACCGCCGAGCAGCACCAACGCCGGCGCGGCCGCACCATGGTCGGTGCCCTGGCTGGCGTTCTCGGCGGCGCGGCGGCCGAACTCGCTGTGCACCAGCACCGCGACCGAGTCGGCCCGACCGTGCGCCTGCAGGTCGGCGACGAACGCCGCAAGTGCCCCATCGAGCCCGGACAGCAATCCCGCGTGGGTCGGCAACTGGCGCGCATGCGTGTCGAAGCCGCCGTAACCGACGTGCAGCAGCCTCGTGCCGAACCCCGACACCACCAGCTGCGCCACGAGGCGCAGGTCGCGGGCCAGCGGCGAATCCGGATAGTCGGCGCGAGGCGTGTAGCGGCCCAACGCCCGTTCCAGTTCGTCGGCGAGTTGCACCGCACGCTGCGTCGTGGCGGCGACGAACGCGCGCACGTCGGCGGCGGCGCTTGCACCAGGACCCGCACCACCGACCACGGCGCGCACCTTCGCGTCCACCGCGACCGGCTCGCGCCGGTGCGCCGCGAGCCACTGGAAATCCTCGACACGGCGCAGGCTCGGCACCGCGACCCGGTTGCCCTTCAGCACGAGCGGGACTTCCAGCCCGCCGATCGCGGCGGCCGGCATGCCTTCACTGTTCGCCACGAGTTCGTCGGCCGCGCGCCCCAGCCAACCGGTCGTGCCCGCGGCGACACGCACGTGGGCCGGGTCGGCGACGTGCCAGATGTCGCGGCTGCGGAAGTGCGACCGATCCGGATTCGGGTAGCCGACGCCGTGCACCACCGTCGCGTGGCCCGCAGCGACGGCCGCGTGCAGTCGAGCCAGGGCCGGGTGCAACGCGGTGCCGTCGGCGAGTGCATGCGCGCCCTTCTGCACCGCGGACAGCCTGGGCCGCAGGCGCGTGTACGCCGCATCGCCGGTCGGGATCACGGTGTTCAGGCCATCGTTGCCGCCGGCGAGTTCGAGCACCAGCAAGGTGCGGTCGTCGCCACTCGGGGCCCATGCCCCGAGTCCGCCGGCACCCCACAGCAGCGGCACGGCCCCGAGACCCTGCAGGAACGAGCGGCGATCGATCGTGTTCATGACAGCTGGTACTCCGGCAGGCATGTCGCAGCGTGCAACACCGCGCGAGCTGCTTCGACGGGATCGCCAAGATGCGCTGCGGCGACGTCGGCGATCCGATCGGCATCGGCCTTGGCGACGACGCCGTCGAGCAGGACGAGTCCAGCGATGCGCGCGTAGTCGGCCGGCTTCTTGGCCCGCACGAACAACTGCTCGGCACCCGGAGCCAACTTGCCGATGCGGCCCCCGAGCAGGTCGGCGACGAAGTTGGACCGCAACAGCCACGACGCCGGCGACAGCCACGCCCGTTCGCCGTGCCACCCCTCGACCGACGGCGGCTCGCACCACGTCTCGCCGAGGGTCGCCATCGTCGCCGCCAATTCGGTCGGCGCCGCGCGCGCGCCGAGCGCTCGCACGAGCCCCAGGACGAAGTCGGCGGGGCGCTTCACCTTCGACCGCAGCGCACGCGGTGAGAAGAACAGGCGGCTGGCCAGCAAGGTGAGGATCGTCGTGCGCACATCGCGCCCCGATCGCTCGTAGACCGCGGCCAACGCGGTCACCTCGGCCGGTTCGGGTTCGGGATGCACGAAGAAGCGCAGCCAGCGGTCGGCGAAGAACTCGGCCGACTCGCGCCGCGCCATCGCCAACGCGACCACGTCGCCGCCGTCCATGCGGCCGCGCGTGCCGAACACCGTCTTCTCGCCGTCGTCGTGCAGCCGCGCCTGGAAGAAGAAGCTGCCATCGCGCACGTGCCAGCCGGTGAAGCAGCGCGCCGCTTCGCGGATGTCGGCCTCGCTGTAGTGGCCGCGGCCCAGCGTGAACAACTCGAACAGCTCGCGCGCGAAGTTCTCGTTCGGCTTGGCCTTCGTGTTGACGTCGTTGTCGAGCCAACGCAGCAGCGCCGGGTCACGGCACATCGCCAGGACCAGGTCGTCGCAACGGCCCTGCCCGAGCCGATCGAAGGTCGCCAGCTGCAGGGCCATCGCCCGCGGGTCGTTCAACTTCTGGTTGCCCGTCGCGAAGTGTCCATGCCAGAACAGGCTCATCCGCTGCTGCAATGGCTGCTCGGCGTGCAGCGCCAGCCAAACGCGGAACGCCCGCACCCGGCCGATGTCACCGAAGGCGATCGCGTCCTGCAGCAGTTCCTCGTCGACCGCAGTGACGCCGCTGCCGGCGATCCGGGCCAATGCCGCCGCCACACCCGCCTGCTCCAGTTCGCGGCGCAGGAACAGCGAGCCGCCGAAACCGGCCCGCCGCAGCAGGTGCCCGACCTTGGCCAGATCGAACGGATCCGCGGCCGTCGGTTGCCATGGCGCCATGAGATCGGTCATCGGGACCTCGCGATCGCGACTTCGAGCGTCGTGGTACGCGCGTCGCACCGAACCGACAACGAGATCTCGCGCACGGCACCGACGACCGTCGCCAGGATGTCGAAGAAGCGCGCGGTGTCGGCCCGATCCTCACCTTCGTCGAGCATGCGGCCGAGTTCGAACACCGAACGGCTCGCGGCGAGCACGGGACCCCAGTCAGCCGCGCGCAGCACGAGCGTGTCGGCAGGTTCGACGAGGCCCGGAGCCTGTGCCGCCGCGACGACGGCCATCGCCGCCGCGTGCGTGCTCGCCAGCACGGCGTGGCCGTTCTCGCACCAGACCGTCGGCGACAGGGCCTGCTCGATCGGCGGTGCGCCAGGACCCCGCCACGGCAGCGGCTCACCGACGAGGCCTCGTCCACGCTCGCTGCGGCGCGCACGCGCCGGGAACAGCACCTGGCCCCGTTGTGCACGTTCGGCGTTGGCTATGAAGAAGAACGCTTCGGCCACGCGAAACAGCACGGCCTCGGCCTTTGGATCGGTGATCGGGGCGACCACCGCGAACCCGGGCAGTTGCAGCCGCGGAGGCGGCCCGTCGACCGGCGGCGTGATCGGCAGCACGTGCAACGTGAACGGTTCGCCGAGTCCGCCGAGCAGGTCGTCGACGAACGACGAGCGCGCGCCGTCGATCGCGTCGGCGATCGACAGGAACCCCTGCACCGCGAGCACCTCGGCCGGGCGCAGGTAGCGTTCGGGCGCCTGCAGCAGCGCACGCACGCTGCGCTCGAGTCGCAACGTCGCGAGGCCATCGGCGGGCAGCGGCACCGCCGGGTGCGGTTCGCCGGCCGTGAGCAATCCACCCGCCTTGGTGCCGCGGACCGACGTCGCCGCCCGAACCGTGGCGACCAGACGCTCGCCGCCGGCCAGCGCGAACGTCGCGACTTCGGCTTCGAAGGCCGCGTGGACGAGCGGCAACAATAAAAAGCGCGCGCCGGCATCCAGAGTCGACGGCATCGCGCCGGCCGCGCGCCGGATCGCGGCGAGATCGACGGCGCCGCGCAACGCCGCGGCCGGACCGAAGTCGATCTGCTGCCAACGGCTGCCACCCGACCGCACCCTTGCCGCGGTGCGCTGCACGACATTCCGGTCGTTGCCGACGACGAACGTGCCGTCGACGACCTCGTGCGGCACGCGCGCGGCGAACCGCGCCAACCACTTCGTCAGCACCTCGGCCGAACGCGGCCGCAGCAACGCAACCGACTGCGCCCCCGCCGCCATCGGCACCACGGCCAGCACCGCACCGTCGCCGGCGACGTCACGTGCGAACGCGACCGCGTCGCCGTCGACTGCGACCCACGCCGCCGCCAGGAACGCCCAGGCCGGAGCGCCGACCTGTTCCTTCAGGCCTGTGGGAACGGCGCCGATGGCGTGCAGCAGTTCCTGCGTCGCGGCGGCCGGATCAGCCATCTCGACCACCAGCACCGCTTCGTCCGGAACGGCCGCGCGCAGGCTCGGCTGCTGGGTCGCCACCGGTGCCGATGCCAACGCGATGGCGCACAGGAACGACCAGGATGAAGACG
>JAEUHV010000227.1 GCA_016794485.1 Planctomycetota bacterium | reverse complement strand
AGCGCGCGCTCGAGCCCCTGCAGCTCGTCGGGCACGTAGTCGAGCGTGTTGACGATCAGCCGGATCTTGTCGCAGATGCACCAGAACAGGTTCTCGGCGATGGCGCGGCCCTTCAGATCGAGGTAGCCCAGATTGAACAGGCTGATCGCCTCTTCCTTCAGCTGCAGTGCGTCGTGGTAGCTCTCCTGGAAGTTCTTCAGCGAGACCTCCTTCAGGATCTGCACCATGTTGGCGATCGTGCTGTCCTCGTGCTTGTCGGCACCGGGCGGCGTCTCGACGGTCTGCTTCGACACGCCGAGCACGTCGAACACCAGGATCGCGTGGTGCGCGGTCAAGGCACGGCCCGACTCGCTGATGATGTCGGGGTGCGCGATGCCCTTCTCGTCGCACGCCTGCTGCACCGCGAACACGACGTCGTTGGCGTACTCCTGCAGCGAGTAGTTCGCCGACGAATGGAAGTTGGTCTGCGAGCCGTCGTAGTCGACCGCGAGGCCGCCGCCGACGTCGAGGAACTTCAGGCCGGCGCCCAGGTCGTGCAGCTCGGTGTAGAACCGGGTCGCCTCCTTCAGCGCGTCCTTGATTGCCCGGATCGCGGTGATCTGGCTGCCGATGTGGAAGTGCAGCAGCTCGAGGCAGTCGAGCATGCCGACCTCGCGCAGCCGATCGCACACCTGCACGATCTCGGCGGCGGTGAGCCCGAACTTGCTCTTCTCGCCGCCCGATTCCTGCCACTTGCCGGCGCCGCGGCTGGCGAGCTTGGCGCGGATGCCGATGTGCGGCCGCAGGTCGAACCGCTTGCTCACCTGCAGCACCGTCTCCAGCTCTTCGAAGCGGTCGACGACGATGATCGTGTGCAGGCCCATCTTCTGGGCCAGCATCGCGGTCTCGATGAAGCTCTGGTCCTTGTAGCCGTTGCAGACGATGAGCCCGTCCGAGTTGGTCATGTGCGCGAGCACGACCAGCAGTTCGGGCTTGCTGCCGGCCTCGAGACCGAGCGACCAGTCCTTGCCGAACTCGACCAGCTCCTCGACGACGTCGCGCTGCTGGTTCACCTTGATCGGGAACACCGGGCGGTAGCGGCCCTTGTAGCCGCACTCCTCGACCGCCTTCTTGAACGCCCCGCCGAGCGCCTGCACGCGCAGCTGCAGGATGTCGGAGATGCGCAGCAGCACCGGCAGTTCGATGCCGCGGTTGCGCAGGTCCTCGACCAGTTCGGGCAACGAGAACTTCGGTCCGGCCTTGCCCATCGGCTGCACGACCAGGTCGCCGCGATCGCTGATCGCGTACGACTCGCCGCCCCACGCCGCGAGCTGGTACAGCTCGACACTGTCACGAATCGTCCAGGCCCGAAGGTCTTTCTGCGGTGAACTCAATGCGGGAACTCCGAATGCGCGTTGGCCGGACGCGCGGACGCCACACCACGTGGAGTCGACGAGCCGGCGGAACGCGTGGCGCGGATTGAATCACGAAGCCGCGCCGACATGCAGACGCAGACGGACAATTTTTCAGCGCGTTCGCCGCTCCTGCAGGCCGACCGGCGCCATGCTCCTGCACCGTTGCAGCAGGAGGCGTCTGGTCGAAGCGCGGTTCGATGCGTAACCTGCCGAGCCCGTGAACCACGCCGAATCGCACCCTAGCCCGCTGCAGCACCAGGATCCCGAAGTCGCGTCCCTGCTGCTGCGCGAAGACCGCCGCCAGGCCGAGTCCCTCACCCTCATCGCGTCCGAGAACCACTGTTCGGCGGCGGTCCGGACGGCGAGTGCATCGCGCATCACCGACAAGTACGCCGAGGGCTACCCGGGGACGCGCTACTACGGCGGCTGCGAAGTCGCCGACGCGGTCGAGGACCTGGCGCGACAGCGCGCGATGCGCCTGTTCGCCGGCGCCGAGGACGCGAACGTGCAACCACATTCGGGCACGACCGCCAACCTGTCGGCGTTGCTCGCGCTGGCCGGCCCGGGCGGGCGCATCGTCGGCATGATGCTGAAGGCGGGCGGACACCTGAGCCACGGCCACGACCGGAGCCACACCGGCATGGTCTTCCAGGCGCGCCAGTACGGCGTCGACCAGACCACCGGCCGCATCGACCTCGACGAAGTGCGCAAGGTGTGCAAGGAGCACCAGCCCAAGGTGCTGATCGCCGGTGGCTCGAGCTACTGCCGCGACATCGACTACGCCGCGTTCGCCGCGATCGCCCGCGAAGTGGGTGCGCTGCTGCTCGCCGACATCGCGCACCCGGCCGGCCTGATGGCCGCGGGCGTGGTGCCGTCGCCGATCGGCATCGCCGACGTGGTCACGATGACGACGCACAAGACGCTGCGCGGCCCGCGCGGCGGCATGATCCTGGCGAAGAAGGACGTGCAGAAGCAGATCAACAGCTCGGTGTTCCCGGGCTCGCAGGGCGGCCCGCTCGTGCAGCAGATCGCCGCCAAGGCGGTTGCGTTCGGCGAGGCGCTGCAACCGCAGTTCAAGACCTACCAGCAGCAGGTGAAGGCGAACGCGGCGCATCTGGCGGAGCGCCTGCTGGCGCAGGGCCTCGACCTCGTGACCGGCGGCACCGACAACCACATCGTGCTGGTCGACCTGCGCAAGGTCGACGTCACCGGCGCCCAGGTCGAAGAACGGGCCCGCATCGCCGGCCTGTCGGTGAACAAGAACGCCGTCCCGGGCGACGCCCGTCCGCCGATGGTCACCTCGGGCCTGCGCCTCGGCACCGCCGCGGTGACCACGCGCGGCTTCGGCAAGAACGAAGTCGGCGCCATCGCCGACGTGATCGTGGGCCTCGTGCGCGGCAGCGATCCGGAACGGTTCCGGTCGGTCGTGCAGGGCCTGTGCGAGGCATTCCCCCTGCCGTGACCCGTGTCCCCCGCAAGGCCCGCCGCCGCTCGTGACGACCGGGACCAGGACGACTGGATCCTGGGCCTCCTGCGTTCGCGAGATCCCGAAGGCTGTCGGCAGTTGCTGGTGGTGCACGGCGGCGTGGTGCTGGAACGGCTGCGGCGCGCCTTCGGCCGCTGGCTGTCGCCCGACGACCTCGAGGACGCACTCGCCAGCGCCCTGGTGCGCGCGCACGAGGCGACGGCGCTGCGCGGTCACCTGACGGGCACGCTGCGGGCCTGGTTCTGGATCGTCACCCGCAACTGCGCCCTCAGCCTCGTGCGGGGCCGGAGGCGCGCCGAGATCCCACTCGACCAGGTCGCCCACATCCTCGCCGACCTCACTCCGATCCCGGCCGAACAGGACCGGCTACGGCGCATTGCCGACCTGCAGGCCTCGCTCGCACTGCTCGGCCCCCTGCAGCGGCGCGTGATCCAGGCCGACCTCGATGCCGACGGCAAGGCCAACACCCGCCGGCTCGGCGAACGCCTCGGCGTGACCGCCGACGCGATCCAACAGGCCCGCAGCCGTGCCCACCGCAGGCTGCGCACGATCATGCTGCGCCTCGGCCACGGCCTCGATGCGCGCGGCTGGACGACGACCCTGGCCGAAGGACTCGGCTAGCCCGCCGCTGCGGTCGCGATCGCGACCGCGTGTCGCATCACCGCCAGACGGTCGTCAGCGCTTGCCGAACGGCCGGCAGCCGCGCCGCGAACACGTCCTGGCGCGCGACGAACTCGGCGACCTGCAGGTAGGGCTTCTTCAACAAGCGCGGCCGCACCCACGCCGCGACGAGCACACCGACCTTCTCGCCGCCGACGTTCGCCGAAAAGTGCAGCCAACGCCCGGAGACGCCGTCGCGGTCGTTCACCTCGCCGCGTTCGACCAGTTCGTAGCCGCGCTGCAGCACGCAGTCGTTGCACAGCGTGTCGGCCCAGAAGTCGACCGAGCCCTTGGTCGAGTCGAACAGGTTGCGCACCCGCAGGCGCGCATCGTCGGCGGTCACGGCCCGATGGCCGTTGCCGACCTCGCCGAGTTCGACGAAATCGGGCGGCAGCTGCATCGGCATCGAACCACACGCCGCGAACGTCGCCACGGCGGCGAGCCCGAGCACACGGAGGGCGCGCATCAGAAGTCCCCTCCGAGCATCTGCTCGGCGCCGACCTGGTTGATCCAGTCGAACCGGCTCCACTGCCGCGAACGTTTCACCGGCGGCGGCTGCGACACCGGCTGCAGCGTGAGCTGCAGGGTCGCCATCGCGACCTGGTCCTGCAGGAACTTCTTGCGGCCTTCCATGCGTTCGATCTCCTCGGTCAGGCGACGCAGTTCGGCCTCGACCTTCAGGATGTCCTCGACCTTCTCGGCCTTCGCCAGGATCTCCACCAGCCGGTCGCGCGACTTGCGCGCGTTGTCGATGCGGATGCCGAGGTCGACGAACTCCTCGGTGACGTCGTTGGCCGAACGCGACTCGCCGAGCACGCGGCCGAGCGCCTTCGCCGCCGTGAACGCCTCGTCGAACTTCGCGGCCGGCAGCCGCAGCACGAGGATCGCGCCGTTCTGCTGCTGCAGGTAACCGCCCCAGGCGGCGACCTTGGCCTGGAACTCACGCGCGGCGTCGTCGGGGCGCGCGACCTCGACGCGCACTTCGCCCTTCTGGATCAGCAGGCGCGGTTGCGCCGGAGACTCGATCGGCGCCGCGTTGTGCGAACCGAAGTCGTCGAAGCCGGCGTTCCCGTACGCCCGGGCGGCTTCCGCTGGGCGCGGCGACGGATCCGTCGCGACGAAGCCGTTGGTGACGTCGTCGAGCGACGCCAACTCCCGCGGCGCACCGGCGGCCGTTTGGCACGCCGCAGCGAACAGCACCAGGAACAACACACCCAGCAGCGAGCAGCGAGCCTTCCGCATCGTCACCTCCGTGCGCTCGGACGCGCATCGAGTTCGCCGGTTCTATCAGAAGTCCGTAGGATGCGGAAACGATGGTCGTCACCGCCGCACTGCTGTTCGCCACGCTTCTCCCGCCACCGCAGGATCCGGGCGCCGCGGCCGCCGAGCCGCCGCACGTCGAGTGGCAGCGCACCCTGGCCGACGCGCTGGCGGTGCAGAAGGCGACCGGCCTGCCGCTGCTGATCGCGGTCAACATGGACGGCGAGGTGTTCAACGAACGCTTCGCGAACACGACCTACAAGGACCCGGCGTTCGTCGAGTCGACGCGCGGCTGGGTCTGCGTGGTCGCGTCGCCCGACCGCCACACCGAACGCGACTACGACGCGTTCGGCAACCGCATCGAGTGCCCGCGTTTCCCCGGCTGCACGTGCAGCGAGCACATCGCGATCGAGCCGCAGCTGTTCGCCCGCTGGTTCAACGGCACGCGCAACGCGCCGCGGCACGTCGGCGTGTCCACCGACGGCAAGGTGCTGTTCGACCGCTTCCTCGACCAGAGCATGCAGACGGCGATCGACGCGGTCCAGAAGCACCGCGGCACGCCGAAGGCCGACGCGCTGGCGCCGACCACCGACCTCACGGCGTTGTTCGGCCGCCGCGATGCGTTCGCCCGCCGCCTGGTCGAAGGCATGTGGCGGCGCGGCGACCTGGCCACGCGCAAGCAGCTGCTGGCGGCCGCTGCCACCGCCACCAACGAACCGATCGACCTGCTGCGCGCGGCGCTGCGGTGCGAGGACCCGACCGCATTCGCGCTGGCGGCGTTGGCCACCGGCAAGCACGCGAGCAAGGACACGTTGATCGATCTCGAGGACGCCCTGGCCCGCTGCACCGACGCGGACGTCGTGCGGCAGCTCGTGGCGCGCTTGGCCGATCTCGGCAAGGACATACCGGAAGCGGCCCGGCTGCACGCCCACCATGCCCCCGCGACCAAGGCCACCGCCGTCGCGAAACCGTGGGCCAACCCGTGGGCCCAACCCCGCTTCGCCGCCGACGACCGCACCGCGATCGAAGCCGAACTCGACGCCTGCGAAGCCGCCTTGAAGCAGAACACCAACGACGCCGACGCGCGGCTGCGCCATGCGACTGCGTGCCTGGCCCTGGGCAACGTGCTCGTGGCGACCGGCCAGAAGGGTGCCGAACTCTGGTACGGCGACGCCCTGACCGGCGCCCGCAAGGTCGCGGACAAGGCGCTGGCCGAGGAAGCCCAGGCCGTGGTCGCGTGCGCTGCCTGGCAGAACGGCGACGCCACCGCCGCCGCGCGCGCCCTGGCGCTGGCGCAGACTCCGGTCGAATCCGCGCGGCAACCCGATCCGTTCCTCGCCTCGGCACTGCTCGAACTGCTGGCCCAGGCCTTGCCGGCCGCGGTGTACGCCGATGCAGAGGGCGCCAAGCAGCGCAACCTGCGCGGCGTCG
>JAEUHV010000192.1 GCA_016794485.1 Planctomycetota bacterium | reverse complement strand
GTGATCTCGCCGATCAGCAGGTTGTACTTGGCGCGGATGTACTGCGCGATCGCGTCGTTGAAGTCGTCGCCGGCGACGCGCAGGCACTCGGCCATCACGACGTTGGCGAGCGAGATGACGGCGACTTCGCTGGTGCCGCCGCCGATGTCGACGATCATCGAGCCGCGCGGCTCGTGCACCGGCAGGCCCGCACCGATCGCAGCGGCGGTCGGCTCGTCGACCAGGAACACGCGGCGTGCACCGGCGCGTTCGGCACTGCCGATCACGGCGCGCTTCTCGACCATCGTGATGCCCCACGGCACCGCGATCACGAGGCGGGGCTTCGGCCACCGCTTGCCGCCGCACGCCTTCATCATGAAGTAGCGCAGCATCTTCTCGGTGATCTCGAAGTCGGCGATTACGCCGCTCTTCATCGGCCGGATCGCCTGGATGCCCGGCGGCGTGCGGCCGAGGTACTCGAGCGCGGCGTCTCCGACGGCCATGCCGTCGAGCAGCACTTCACTCGAGCCCTTGCGCACGGCGACGACAGACGGCTCGTCGAGGACGATGCCCTTGTCGCGCACGAACACCAGGGTGTTCGCGGTGCCGAGGTCGATGCCGAGATCGACCGAAAAACCGCGCAACAACCACTCGACGGGTTTCAGCATGGAACGCCCTTCTGCGCCCCGACTTGATGGCGCGGGGAGGCCATGACCTGGCAGACACGGAAACTTGCAGCCACCGGGGACCAATCCGGCGACGGTGGCAGGGTAGCGAACCCGCCTCCGGTCGCAACGGATCTTTGCGGGATGCTGCGAACGGAACCCGCGCAACCTCGGCAGGAGTCCGCCGGAAATGCAAGCGACCCGGCAGGTGCCTTGGCACCCGCCGGGTCGTCGGATCGTCTCGGTGCCCTGTCCAGTGGACAGGACGCTCAGGTCAGGCGCCGTAGCCCTTGTTGGCGGCAACAACGAGCCAGATCGCGAACGCGAGCAGGGCGAACGTCGTCAGGACGATGCCTTCGTCGATGCCCATGCCGGGCTTGGCGATCACCTGCACATCGGCAGGCTCGGCGACCTTCGTCGACTTGGTGTTCTTCTTGGCCATGATCAGGATCTCCTAGGTTGGGTTCGGGGAAGGATCCCGAATCACGGGGTCTTGGTCGCGGCCTTGTCGCCCGACTTGATCTCGCCCTTCACCGGGAAGACCTTGCAGAGGACCGAGTTGGTGCTCTCTTCGAACTTCTCGGCGACGGCTTCGCCCTTGTAGCCCGAGGCGTCGTAGATCGCGAAGCTCCACTTGCCGAGCTCGATCGCTTCCTTGACGTTGACGTTGCCCGGGTTGTCGGTGACCTGGACGGTGCACAGACGGTCGCTGGCCATCGTGACCATGCCGACGAGGTTCGGCGCGGCCATCGCGCGGATGAAGCCGTTGGTCTCGGCGACCTTGACCAGCAGCGTCAGCTGGCTCTTGTCGGCGGTCAGGGCGGCGATGTCACCATCGCGCTTCGACACCGCTTCGGTCAGCTCGGCGATCTTGTTGTTGAGGCCACGGTTCTCGGCGACGGTCGCGTCCTTGACGCGGATCGCTTCGTCCTTCGCCTTCTGGTCGGCGACGGCCATCTGGTAGGCGGCGTTGGCCTTCTCGAAGGCGGCCTTGCTCTCGGACGTGGCCGATTGCTGGGCGGTCAGCAGACCCTTCAGGGTGCTGTCGAACGAGGCGTTCTGCTCGCTGAGACGCTTGTTCTCGTCCACCAGCTGCTGGTTCGAGTTGGTCAGGTTGGCGACGTCGGTTTCCGCCTTCGTCTTGCCGTTTTCGAACTGGTTGCGCTCGCCTTCCAGCGTCTTGACCTGCTGCGTCAGCAGATCGACGTCCTTCTTGCGGTCAGCCTGCTCCTTTTCGAGCTTTTCCTTGTAGGTGTGCTGCTTCTGCAGGTGCGTGCCGGAGACGACGACGAAGCCGCCGGCGAGCGCGAGATTGAGAACGATGAACACGCGACCGATGGGACTCATGATGACCAGGTGACTCCTAACTTTCGTTGCTTCGACCGGACTTTGGGAGAACCGGCGTTGCAGCTTTGAGTGCCCTGTAGCGAGGGCGTTTGCCAGAGGGGTGAGAAGACGATCGATGGCCGTATGGGCACCCCCGCGTGGGTCTCGGACCGAACATGGGGGAACCGCATCCCAAAGCAAGAGGGGCCTTTGGGCCGCGGAATCCTAACTCCATGCCTCGGACCGTCAAGAACCACTTCCCACGTCGTCCCGGGGTGAGCCGGTGTGCCGTGGGCCGCGGATGCCAGTCAGGCTGCTCGAAGCTTAGCCCAACGTACGAGGCCGAGCAGGAACAGCACGGCGGTGCCGAGCCCCACCGCGGGACCGAAGAACGGACGCAGCCATGCCAACGACGGCAGCCGCCCGGCCCCGACCGGCAGGTCGACGTGCAGAATTCGCGGCCCGGGCTGCGGCGACGGCAGGATCGGCAACCCGTCGCGCACGACCCCGTCCCGATCGACCCAGCACGACCAGCCGTCCTGGGTGCAGCGGACCACCGGCGTCGCGGTCTCGAGCGCCCGCAACACGGTCATCGCGACCAGCTGCCGCAGCTCCCCGCCCGCCTCGTACCAGGCCTCGTTCGACAACACCGCGAGCCAGCGCGCCCCGGCCGCGACCTGCGCCGCCGCCGGTTCGGCGAACGCGTTGTCGTAACAGAGCAGGGCGCCGAACGGCACGCCGCGGGCGTCGACGAGCGGCAGCCGTTCGCGCCCGGGCACGGCACTCGGCAGCGTGCCGAGTGCCCGTTCGAACAGGTCGCGCAGGCCGTCCGCCCACGCCGCCGGCATGCAACCGAACAACGGCTGGAACTCGCCACCAGGGACGAGGCGACGCTTCTCCTGCCAGCCGAGCACGGCGCCGCGCGCGTCGAGCAGCAGCGCAGCCGGAGTCGGCAGGTCGCCGCCGGTGACGTTGGCCCCGAGCACGAGCCGCGCTGCGTCCGGGCCGGGCGGCAGCCGGCCGGGCAACAACCGCACCTGGCGGTCGTCGATGCCACTGCGCGGCACGTCGGTCGGCACGCTGCTCTCGGGCCACAACACCACGTCGGGAATCGGCGCCTGCCCCCACAGGGTCCGGGTCGGGGCCAGCAGCCGAGCCTCGAACAACGACCGCAGATGCTCGCTGCGCTGCGCCTCCGGCACCGAGTGGCCCTCGCGGATCAAGTGGTAGCCCGGCTCGATCGCCGCGACCCGCACGCGCGGCGCGTCGGCTTCGACCGCCGGCACGCCGGCCTTCGCCAGCAGCGCGAGACCGGTCCACGCGACCAGCACCGCCACCACCGCGGCGCACGCGCGCACCAGCGCCACGCCGTGCCGCCGCCGTTCGCAGGCCGTCACCAACGCCACCGCCAACGCTGCGAGCAGAACGTTGCCGAGCGCCTCGCCACCGACGGCGACCGGGCGCAGCAGTGCCGGCCATTCGTACAGGGCGTGGCACGGCTGGCCGTGCGGGTAGTAGATCTCGGGCATCACGCTGCGGGCCCAGAACGAGCCGGCGCTGGCGAGCACGAACGCCACCCCGCGCCACCGTTCGGGCACCGCCCGCACCGCACTGTTCGCGAACACGTAGTAGCAACCGCCGAGCAGCACGATCAGGGCGAGCGCCACCGCCATGAGGTGCACGATGCTCCACGAGAACCACGCCATGTGCACGGCGCCGAGCAGGTAGCCGTGCCAGCGCGGCCGGCGCGCATCGCGCGCGACCACGAACCAGGCAGCGAGGCCGGCAACCACCAGGAACTCGGCGCCCGGCAGCAGGGCGGGCGGCGTCGCCATTGCGAGCAACCCGCCGGACAGCAGCGGCAGGCCGAGGTGTGGCCGCGTTGGCGCACTCACGGCAACCACACTCCGGCGGCGCCGCCGACGAACGGCACGAGCGGCGTTTCGCCGGGGGCGCGTTGCCCACCCACCAGCACATAGCCCGAACCACCGAGCAGGCCGAACGGGTCGCCGCTCGGCGTCGGCTTCACCAGCACCGCGCGCACGCCGTCGGGCCCGAACTGCAGCAACGCCGGCACCGCCTGCAGGCGGCTGTTCGCGTGCCACGGCGCCCCGCTCCAGGGCAACTGCGCCCGCCATTCCCCGGGATCGCCGCCGAGCAAGGCCACCAGCAGCGGCCGCACCAGCAGGTCGAACACGGTGAAGCTCGACGCCGGATTGCCGGGCAGGCCGAGCACCGCGCGCGCGCGGCCGCCGTCGGGCGGCAGCCCGAAGAACGTCGGCTTGCCCGGCTTCAGGTCGAGGCCGTGGAACTGCGTGCGCACGCCGAGGTCGCCCAGCACCTGCTGCACGAGGTCGTGCGTGCCCTTGCTGATCCCACCGATCGTGAGCACGACATCGGCCTCGCGCAGGGCCCGCTGCAGCAGCGCGCGCAGTGCCTCGGTTTCGTCGGGGGCGACGCCGAGCCGCAGCGGTTCGCCGCCGCACTCGCCGACCTGCGCCGCCGCCGCCCACGAATTGCTCTCGCGCACCTGGTGCGGCAACGGCACCGAGTCGGCGGGCACGACTTCGTCACCGGTCGCGACGATCGCGACCACGGGCCGACGCCGCACCTCGACCACGGTGTGGCCGAGCACGGCGAGCACGCCGATCGCCGCCGCGCGCAACACCGTTCCGGCGGCGAGCACCTCGGTGCCCGCGACCAGTTCGCTGCCGAACGGCCGGATGTGCTGGCCCGCGCGCACCGCCGCCCGCAGCTCGACGCGTTCGCCGTGGAAGCCGCTGGTCTGCTCGACCGGCACGACCGCGTCGGCCCCGGCCGGCACCACAGCCCCGGTCATGATCCGGATCGCCTCGCCGTCGCCGAGCGCGCCCACGAACGGCTTGCCGGCCAGGCTGTCGCCGACGACCCGCAGCGACGCGCCCACGGCGAGGCCGCTGCCGGCGGCGAGCGCGAAGCCGTCCATCGCCGACCGGTCGGTCGCCGGCCACGGCGTGTCCGCGCGGATCGACCCGGCGAGGGTCCGGCCGTGCGCGCGATCGAGTGTCACCCGTTCGCTCGGCAACGGCGCGACGACGGTGCGCAGAATGCGGGCGCGGGCGTCGGACAGGGACAGGGCGCTGGCCATCGGCGGCACCTTCCAGCAGGAGGTGCCGCGGTGCAAGCCTGGCCCGCGTCAGCCGTGCAGCACGGTGAGCAACAGGCGGCCGGTGTCGCCGGCGAGCACGCACTGGAAGCCGTGTTGCGCACTGCGGTCGAGCAAAGCCCCGGCGGCTTCGTCGGAGGTTTCGGTCGGCAGGCTGAGCGACATCTGCGAATCGCCAGCGGTGACCAACATGACCAGTTCGCCGCCCAGGATGTTCGCGAGTTCGCCGACGGTGGCGCGGGCGTGGTCGTCGACGTCGATCTCGTCGGGATCCACCCCCATCATGCCCGACGCGATCTCCTTCACCATGCCGGGCGAGGCGCTCACGCACAGGGTGTAGGAGTGGTCGCCCGTGGCCTCGATGACCGCGTGCGCGACGCAGTCGACCAGGACTTCCCCGGGTGTGTCTTCGGACGGCGTCGTGATCACGAACGCCATGCGTTCGAGCGCCATCGTGGCGAGGCCCAGGAAGCTGTCGGCGGTTACGGTGGCCATGGTCGACCTCACGCCTTGCCCTGGAACAACTCGGTCACCAGCGCGCGCAGTTCCTCCGGCTCGAACGGCTTGCGCAGGTAGTGCGTGACACCGAGCTGGGTCATGCGCTCGAGGCGCTTCTTGTTGCCCTCGGTGGTCACCAGGGCGACCTTGGTCGTCGCCAACGTCGGGTTCTTGGCCTTCTCTTCGACGAACTGGTAGCCGTCCATCACCGGCATGTTGATGTCGAGCAGGACGATGTCGGCCGGCTCCTTCTGCTACGCCGCGAGCGCTTCCTTGCCGTTCTGCGCCTCGCGCACCCGTTCCGGTGCGGCCCCGGCCTGCAACACGGCCCGGCGGGCGGTCGCGCGCAGCAGCGGCGAATCGTCGACGATCAGGATGCGGTAGTTCATGGTTGTTCCTTGGCGACGGTGACTTTCATTCCAGGCGCCCAGAGCAGGCCTTCCTTGTCCCGGGAGCGGATGTGCACGTCGCCCTTGTCGAGATCGAGCGTCATGGTCCGCGCCACGCTGCCGCCCGTGTCCTCGGCGACCAGGGCGATGTTCATCTTCCACAGCACCTTGCGCAGCATGGTGCGGTTGCGTTTGCCGATCGCCATGTTGGCGGCACCCTCGAGGATCTCGGCCCCGCCGGCCGCGGCCAGCAGGAGCCGATCCTGACGCGCGCCGGCCTCGACGAGCTTGCGCACCAGCAGCGGGATGCCGGTGGTCGCGTACATGTACGGCTTGAGCGTCTTCGGATCGGCCTGCTCGGCCGGCTGCGGCAGCATGTAGTGCAACAGGCCACCGACCTTCGCGACCGGATCGAACGCGGACAGACCGATGCACGAACCGAGGGCGTACGTGACGAGCCGCCCCTTTGCCGCCGAGCCGATCGCCATGTCGGCGACCCCGACGACCAGTCCCTGGTTCGCACCGATGTCGGTCATGGAAGAGTCAGTTCGCGCCGGCCAGGGTGGCGGGGTCGATGTCGCCGATGACCTTCTCGATGTCCAGCAGGATCAACACCCGGTCCTTCAGCTTGGCGAGGCCGGCGATGTAGTCGCCATCGGTGTTGGCGCAGCGGGGCGTCGCCTCGAAGTGCTCGGCGCCGATCGACAGCACCTCGCTCACGGTGTCGACGATGCAGCCGACGCGGAACGCGGAGTCGGCATCGCGACCGACGTCGACGACCACCACGCAGGTCTCGTTGGTCACTTCGGACGGCGCCATGCCGAACTTCCGCCGCAGGTCGATGACCGGAATGATGCGGCCGCGAAGGTTGATGACTCCACGGACGAACTCGGGCGTGCGCGGCAACGGCGTCACGTCGACCATGCCGATGATCTCGCGCACCTTGAGGATGGCGATGCCGTACTCTTCCTTCGACAGCTGGAAGGAAAGGTATTTGCCGGCGATGAAACCCTTCTGGCTGCTCGCGGGCGATTGGATGGCAGTTGTCATGGTTGGATGCTCTCGCTCACACGCTCATCGCGGATTCGACCAGGGTGCCGACGTCGAGGATCAAGGCCACGCGCCCGTCGGTCATGATGGCGCCGCCCGACAGGCCGGCGACGCGATCGCGTGACAAGCCCAGCGACTTGATGACGACTTGTTGCTGGCCGAGGATCTCGTCGACGAACAGGCAGCTGCGTTGCCCGTCGACCTCGACCACGATCAGGATGCCCTGGGCGATGTCGTCCAGCCCGGAGCCCTGGCCGAAGATCTGCTTCAAGCGATGCACCGGCAGCACGGCTCCGCGCACGTGCACGCACTCCCCGCGATCGACCAGGTAGTGCAGGTCGTTGGCTGCCGGCCGGAAGCTCTGCTCGATGCTCAGCGTCGGCACGACGTAGCGTTCGTTGCCGACGCGCACGACCATGCCGTCGATGATCGCCAGGGTCAGCGGCAGGCGCATGCGGAAGGTCGTCCCGACCCCCACCTTGCTCTCGATCTCGATCTTGCCGCGCAGCGCTTCGATGTTGCGGCGCACGACGTCCATGCCGACCCCACGGCCGCTGAGGTCGGTCACCTTCTCGGCGGTCGAGAATCCCGGCAGGAAGATCAGGCCGAACGCTTCGTTGTCCGACAGCGCCGACGGGTCGGTGTCCGGCGGCATCAGGCCCTTCTCGATCGCCTTCTTGCCGATGCGCACCTTGTCGAGGCCTTTGCCGTCGTCCTTGATCTCGATGACGATCGACCCACCCTGGTGGTAGGCGCTCAGGGTCAGCGAGCCCTCGGCCCGTTTGCCCTTCTGGCGGCGATCGTCGGGCGCCTCGATGCCGTGGTCGATCGCGTTGCGGATCATGTGCACGAGCGGATCCGAGATCTGCTCGACGACGTTGCGGTCGAGTTCGGTCTCCTCGCCCGTGATCGTCAGCTCGACCTTCTTGCCCGCCTTGCCGGCGACGTCGCGCACCAGGCGCGCCATCTTCTGGAAGGTCGCCTTGACGGTGACCATGCGCAGCGACATCGCCGCTTCCTGCAGGTCGCGCGTGATCTTGCCCACCTGGCCGATGTTGCGCGTCAGCGATTGGCTGTCGAGCCGCTGGATCGCCGGATCCTGCAGCACCATCGACTGCGCGATCACCAGTTCGCCGACCATGTCGACCAGCATGTCGAGACGGGTCGTGCTGACCTTGATCGTGCGTTCGACGCGCGCCGCCTTGTGGTCGCCTTCCGCGTGTTCGGCGGCCGCGGGCGCCGGCTTCGCCGCAGTCGCCGCCGCAGGCGCCGCCGTCGGGCGCTCGGGCCGCACCACCGCTGCCGGTGCCGGCACCGGCACCACCTTGTCGACTTCGGGCTCGGCCGGCTTCGCCGGCGCTGCAGCAGCGGCAGGGGCCGCGGTCACAACCGCCGCTGCGGGCGTCGCAGCCGGAGTGGTCGACGCGGTCGCCGCCCCGCTGCGCGTCGCCGCCATCTGGCAACTGCGCACGAGCCGCCGCCAATCGCGCGCCATGGGTCCAGCCTGGCCTTCCAGGGACTGGATCATCTGCGTGATCATGTCGCCCGACGCGAGCACCAGATCGATGTCCTCCTGCGAGAACACCAGGCGCTGGCTGCGGGCGCCATCGAGCAGCGTTTCGGTGACGTGCGCGAGCTCGACCAGCGGCGTCAGGTTGAGGAACCCGGCGACGCCCTTGATCGTGTGGAACGCACGGAACGTCAGGTTGATGTTCTCGAGGTTGTCGGGCTGGCTCGAGAACGCGACCATCGCCGACTCGGCGTCGGACAGGTGGGCGCGCGCCTCGGTGATGAACTCGGTCAGGCTGTCGGCGAACTCGCCCGAAACCGCCATCTGCACGCGCGAATCGTCCTTGGCCTCGGTCGCGGACGCCGTCGCCGTCTCGATCAGCGAGCGCAGCTTGCGCAGCATCGGCTCGCAATCGCCGAACGGCGCCTTCACGTCGCGGGTCAGGCGATCGAGGAACTGCTTGAGCAGGTCGACCACCTGCAGCATCACGTCGACCGGGAACGGCTGCTTGTTCTCGCTGCACGCGTCGATCGCGGTCTCGGTCTGATGGCAGAGCGTCTGCGGCCCGGTCATGTTCAGCACGCCGAACTCGGCCTTCAGCGTGTGCACCGTGCGGCGGATCCCGGAGACGGTCTCGTCCGGCTTGTCGCTGTTCTCGAGCGACAGGATCTCCTCCTCGAGCTCGGCGATCGCCCCGATCGCGTGCCCGACGAACATGCCGACGGTCTCCGCGAAGTGCTTCTCCTCCTCGGCGTCCGGCACGGTGAACAGGGCCGGCGGCACGATGCCGGCGAGGTCGGCGCCGTTCGCGGCGGCGGCGACGCACTTGCCGGCGAACTGCACGACCTGCTCGACGTGCTCGAGCACGGCCTTGTGCTGTCCGGCGAAGCCCGCCGCGTCGGCGGCCAACGCCGCGATCGTCTCGGCACCGACCCGGCACAACCGCGCCAGCTGGTCGAGGGAGGCTTCCTTCGCCTGCTGCTCGACGGTGCGCATGTGCTGCACGACATCGGCGGCCGCCTGCTGGCCGTCGCGGCGCAGACGATCGAGCGAACCTCCCAGACTCTCGATACCGGATGCTATGGACATGGGCTTCTCGCCAGTGACCGGCCGGTCATCGGTGGCCCACGAACGCGAACTTGAGGCTCGCGGCAGATCCTCAGCGGGCGTGCAAAGCCGCCCCACACAGCTTGTAGAGCAGGCGCGCGCCGACGTTCGCGTCCCATTCGCCGTCGGCCCCCGGCGCCACCTCGACCAGGTCGAAGCCGACGATGCGACGGCCGCTGCGGGCCAAGGCCACGAGCGTGTACATCACTT
This sequence comes from Planctomycetota bacterium, assembly GCA_016794485.1. GTDB lineage: Bacteria > Planctomycetota > UBA1135 > UBA1135 > UBA2386 > UBA2386. Next base: position 5,379 of record JAEUHV010000192.1, on the reverse strand, counting down.
CGGCATACGACAACCCTCCCGGCACGGGCGTGCCGGTGTTCGGGCACAGGGCCGGGTCGAACCCGTCGATGTCGAAGCTGATCCACACGTCGTGCGGCAGCGGCTCGAGCGCCTCGCGCACCAACCGGTCGAACGTGGCCCCCTCGAGCTTGCGCCGCTGCCACTCCAGGTCGAAGTGCGTGACGATGCGCCCGTTGCCGCCCTTGATCGCGTCGAGTTCCTGTTCGCAGAAGTCGCGGATGCCGATCTGCACGAGGCGCTGCACCGCGGGCAGTTCGCGCAGCACGTTGTCCATGATCGACGCGTGGCTCCAGCGCATGCCCTCGTAGGCGACGCGCAAGTCGGCATGGGCATCGAAGTGCAGGATGCCGAGTCCCGGATGGTGCGCGGCCGCCGCGGCGATGGCGCCGAACGGCACGGAGTGGTCGCCGCCGACGATGCCCGGGATCTTGCCGGCCGCGAGGATGCCCGCCGTGGCGGTCTGCACCGACCGGTTGACCCGTTCGCCGGCGGCATCGACCAGCCGGATCGCCGGATCCGCGGGCCCTGCCCCGCCGCGGGCGATCACGTCTTCCGCAGCGATGCGGGCCGCAGCGTGGTCGGCGACGATCCCCGGGTCGGCCGGACGGAGGTGGATCCCGGCCTCGTAGATGCGGCCGAACTGCAGGTCGAACAGGTCGACCTGGCGGCTGGCGGCCAGGATCGCCGCCGGGCCACGTTCGGCGCCACCGCCGTAGGAAACGGTCGCCGCAAACGGCACCGGAACGAGCACGACCTGGGACTCGGCCTCCGTGCAGGGCAGGCCGAAGACACCGGAATCGCCGGCAGCAGCGGCGTTGGGATCGAAGGACATCCCCGTTCCCCTACCGGGTCGCGGGGTCCACCCGCAAGGTCCGTCTCGTCCCGTCGGTGCCGCGGTCAGCGCGGCGAAAAAAAGGCTCCCTGGCCGGGGGGTACTGTCGCAGGAGGAATCGTCAGGGGAGGAGAAGCAGTCGCAGCAGTCGCAGTCAGGATCGGAGGAGAATCCAGCCAGGGAGCCCACCTCGTCTCGTTTGCGGGTCCATGCCACCCGCACCCCCATCTACGCACCTGGCCCGCGAAAGTTACACGTTCGGGCCCGGCACCCGGTGCGGAGGGTCATGCCGATGTCATGGAAGGCGGGCGGGGGCCACTTCCCCCTTGAGTCGCAGCGGCGAATCTGGTTTCTTCTGCGCCCCCTACTGCGTGGCAGGATAGCTCAGCTGGTTAGAGCGGCGGCTTCATAAGCCGTAGGTCGCCGGTTCAAGTCCGGCTCCTGCTACCACTTCCGCCGCCTGCGGCGGCTCCTTCGCGGGTTGCGGTGGCGCCGTTGCGCCCTGGCCGCGTGACATTGCTTAGCATGCGGCGATGCGCCGCGCCTCGCTTCTCGTCGCCCTCACGTTCGTGTCCGCCGCCCCCATCGCGGCACAGCAGGTCCTGTTCCAAGGGTTCGGCTCGCAGCCGAATGGCGGGACCGGCAGCAAGCTGGCCGGCGGTGGCGACCTCGACGGCGACGGGGTCGGCGACCTGCTGGTCGCGTCGCCGACGGCGAGCGGTGGCCGCGTCCACGCCGTATCCGGTGCGAACGGCACGGTGCGCACGTTGTCGCATCCGACCAACGACGCCGTGTTCGCGATCGTGCCCGACGCCAACCTCGACGGCCGCGCCGACATCCTGTTGTCGCTGAACGGACAGCTGCGGCTCTACTCCGGCGCGACGTTGACCCTGCTCTGGCAGAGCGTGAACCAGTACCAGCCCGCCTGCGGGATCGACGACCGGAACGGCGACGGCCGCGCCGACATCGCGGCCATCACCAGCAACAGCCCCTATGAACTGCGCGTGCTCAGTGGCAGCAACGGCACCATCCTGGCGCAGTACCCGTACGGGACCTCGAGTGGCGAGCTGACCTCCATCGGCGACGTCACGGGCGACGGCATCCCCGAACTCGCCCACGCCAACAGCAGCGTCAGCGTACTGCGATTGTCCCCTTCCCCAGTATTGCTGGCGTCCTTCGCTCCCGGCATCCGCGTAGGCGCAGCCAACTTCACCGGCGACGCGCGCAACGAGGTCGTGTCGAGTGACAACAACGGCGTGCGGATCCTGTCGGCAACCACCGGCGCCACGGTGCGCAGCTTCGCAAACGTCACCAGCTCCGAGTTCGCGATCCTCGGCGACGTCAACGCCGACGGCGTTCCCGACCTCGCCCTGCTGCGCATGTACCTGCCCTACACCACCGGCTACACCGTGGAAATCGTGTCGGGAGCCAACGGCTCGGTGCTGGCGCGCAAACCACCTAGCGCCCAGTCGCTCCAACTGCACATCACCGCACTCGGCGACGTGAACAACGACGGATTCGGGGATTTCGCCGTCGGCGATCCGAACGGCGACCTCGCCGGCAACAACACGTCGCCCACCGGCAGTTGGCAGATCGTGTCCGGCAAGGTGCTCGCGTTCCGCGAAGAGAAGCCGGTGAACTGCGCGTTCGGGCCGTTCCTGCCCGAACTCGGCATGACGCTGCCGCGGCTCGGCACCAACGTCGTCGTCGCCGGCCAGGACGCACCGCCAGGTGCCGTCGGCCTCGTCGCCTTCAGCCTGCAGCCGCCGGTCGGCATCAACTTGGGCATCACCGGCTGCGACGCGTGGTTCGACCTTGCCAGCGGCTCGCTGCTGCAGACCACCACCACGGCGGCGTGGCAGTTCGCGTTCCCGATGCCCGCCGCACCGCAGCTCGCCGGCGTCGGCATCGCCCTGCAGGCCGTCTACGCGCCGAGCCTGCACCCGCTCGGGTTCGACCTCAGCAACGGCCTGTGGGGTCGCATCGGCTGGTGAATCGCCGGCGCGCGGCCAGCTCAGTGCCGCGCGAGCTGCAAGAACTCGGCGCGCGTGCGTTCGTCCTTGCGGAACAACCCGAGCAGGCACGAGGTCACGGTCTTGCTGTTCTGCTTCTCGACGCCGCGCATCATCATGCACAGGTGCGAAGCCTCGACGATCACGCCGACGCCGCGCGGTTGCAGCACTTCGTCGAGGGCCTGCGCCACCTGCATCGTCAGCCGTTCCTGCACCTGCAGCCGCCGCGCGTAGATGTCGACGACGCGAGCGATCTTGGACAGCCCGACGATCTTGCCGGACGGGATGTAGGCGACGTGCGCCTTGCCGAAGAACGGCGCCAGGTGGTGCTCGCACAGCGAGTAGAGCTCGATGTCCTTCACCACCACCATCTCGTCGGTCTCGGCCTGGAACAGCGCGTCGCCGATCACCTTCTTCGGGTCCTGCGCGTAGCCGGACGTGTAGTGCCGGAACGCCTTCTCGACGCGGCGCGGCGTGTCGCGCAGGCCTTCGCGCACGGGGTCCGGATCCATCTCGCGCAACATCTGCGCGATCGACTGCTGGAAGGGCGTGTCGGGGCCGGACGAGGACGAACTCATGGCGACGTTGTAGCGGATCGGCCGGCGCCGCTCACCCCGTGATCGTCTCGCGCAGCACTTCCTCGACCGAAGTGTGTCCGTCGAAGATCGCCTGCAGGCCGTTCTCGCGCAGGGTGGCGAGGCCGTTCTCGACCGCCGCGGCCTGCAAGGCCGTGGTCGAAGCCCCTTGCAGGATCATCTCGCGCAAGCGGTCGTCGATGTCGAGGATCTCGGTGATCGCCATGCGGCCGCGGTAGCCGGTGAAGTTGCAGGTCGCACAGCCCTTGCCGTGCGCGAACTTCTTGCCCACGACCTGGGTCGCGGTCAGGTCGAGGCGCCGCAGCACGTCGTCGGCGGGCTCGTAGAACGACTTGCAGTCGCGGCAGACGCGTCGCACCAGCCGCTGGGCCAGGATGCCCTGCACCGTCGCGGTGAGCAGGAACGGCTCGATGCCGATGTCGACCAGTCGCGTGATGGCCGACGAAGCGTCGTTGGTGTGCAGCGTCGAGAACACCAGGTGGCCGGTCAGGCTCGCCTCGATCGCGGTCTGCGCGGTCTCCTTGTCGCGGATCTCGCCGACCAGGATCACGTCCGGATCCTGGCGCAGGATCGTGCGCAGCACCGAGGCGTAGGTGACGCCGATGTCCTCGTTCACCGGCACCTGGATGATGCCTTCGAGGTCGTACTCGACCGGGTCCTCGACGGTGATGACCTTGGTGTCCTCCTGGTTGGCCTCGTTCAGCATCGCGTACAACGTCGTGGTCTTGCCCGACCCGGTCGGGCCGGTGACCAGGACGATGCCGTGCGGCAAGCCGACGAACCGGCGCAGGTGCTCGCGCACCGCCGGCACGAGGCCGAGGTTGTCGAGGCTCAACGACACGTTGGACCGGTCGAGGATGCGCATCACGGTCGATTCGCCGTACATCGTCGGCAAGGTCGAGACACGCAAGTCGACCGAACGGCCGCCCACGGTGAGCTCGATGCGGCCGTCCTGCGGCAAGCGGGTCTCGGCGATGTCGAGGTCGCTCATCACCTTCACGCGCGCGATCAGCGCCTCGGCGAGGTGCGGCGGCGGTGCTTCGAGTTCGAACAGCGAACCGTCGACGCGGTAGCGGATCTTGAAGTCGCCCTCGAACGGCTCCAGGTGGATGTCGGACGCCTTGTCCCGGATCGCCTGGTAGAGGATGTAGTTGAGCAGCTTGACGACGGGCGCTGCCGCCGCCATCGCGGTCTTGTCTTCGAGGTCGATCTTGCCGCCCTGCTGCTGCAGTTCCTGCACCAGCTGGTGCATGCGCTGCTTGCTCTCGGCGGCGTCTTCGCGGTAGTGCTTGTCGAGCCCGGCCTGGATCAACGCGGCGTCGGCGACGACGCCGACGATCTCACAGCCCGAGGTGAAGCCGAGGTCCTGCAGCATGCCGGCGTTGGCGGGGTCGCCGATCGCGACCTTCAGCACCTTGCCGGCGAGGCTCACCGGCAGCACGCCGAACGCGCGAGCCGTCGCCAGGTCGATCTTCGCGATCGCCTCGGGTGTGGGCGCCACCGCCGCGAGGTCGTGGAACTGCAGCCCGGCCTGGCTGGCGAGCGCCCGCGCCACGTCGACCGGCTCGACGCACTTCATGCCGACCAGGATCTCGCCGATGCGGCCGCCCTTGTCGCGCTGCACCGACAGCGCTTCCTGGACCATGCCCTCGTGGATCAGGCCGAACTCCTTCAGGATCTGGCCGAGCAGCCGACGCGGGGCCATGCGTTACTCCGCAGCCCCGCCGCCCATGCGGACCGTGCGGCCCTTGCGATCGACCGCGCGTTCGAGCGCCACTTCCTTGGTGACCCGGCCCGCCCGCCACAGATCGAGCAGGCAGTCGTCCATGAGCACCATGCCCTGGCGGCGGCTGGTCTGGATCACACTCGGGATCTTGAACGTCTCGCACTTGCGGATGTGGTTCTCGATCGCCGGGTT
>JAEUHV010000183.1 GCA_016794485.1 Planctomycetota bacterium | reverse complement strand
GAGCGGATGTAGAGGATCGCGGTCGAAGCGTTCGTCGTGACCGGTGCGGCACGGGTTGCGCTGCCACGCGACGAACCATCCACTTCGATCTGGCCGCCTGCCTTGTCGTCCTGCTCAGCGATCGGCGCGGGGATACCCGGTCCCGCCGGGGTCGGTGACGCCTGGTTGCGACTGTCGGCCATCGGCGAGCGGTCTTGGGACTCGCCGGCTGCGCTCGCCAGAGCCTGAGGCCACAGCGAGCTCTGCCACTCCCAGGCCTCGCGGGACGGACCCGCTTTCAGGGTGAGGGTGCACAGCAGCAACAGGAAGACGACAGAAGGGCACGGGATCAGGTTCATGGGTCGAGCTCCTTGTCAGGGCCCAAGCCGAGAGGCGCGGCTCGGACGCAAACAACCACGCCGCGGAATGCCATTCCGCACGCGAGAGCTCACCAAACTGGCGGCACGGAATGTGCCACGCGAGGCAGATCCGGCTGCCGACGAGCACGACCGCGGCCTACATAGCCGCGTGCCCGCGGGCTACCAGCAGCCCACTTCGGCAACCACGAAGGTCGCCAGCTCGATCCGGAGAAGTAGCCCGCGGGTGCACGCCGCGCGGGCCCAGCACCTACTGCTGCTGCACGCGCAGGCGGCCGTTCTTGCGGTCGACGTCGTAGAGCTTGTTGCCGAGCGGCATGCCGCTGAGCTTGAAGTCGATCGCCTCGCCGAGCGGATCGTCCTGCACCTCGCCGTAGCGGATCGCGAAGCCGCAGGCGATGCGGAAGATGTTGTCGAGCACGAACGCGTTCATGTAGAGGTCCACGCCGCGGTAGCGCGAGCCGATGCCCGTCTCCGGGTGGTAGTGCTCGAACGAGTTGGCGTGGTCGTTGCCCTCGAGCGCGCCGCTCAACATCGTCACCGTCTTCTTCAGCAGCTCGCCGGCGAGCTTCTGCGCGCGCTTGTTGCCGCGCTCGGCCCAGTAGGTGAGCCCTTCGAGGATGTGCGTGTTGATGACCGGCCAGACGCGGCCGTTCCACGGGCAGTTCTTGCGCGTGCCCTTCCAGCGGCCGGTGCCGTCGTAGGTCGAATCGCTGACCGAGATGCTCGGGACCGGGTACTTGGTCCAGAACTCCTCCCGGTTGCTCAGCGTGTCGAGCATGCGGTCGACCTGCTTCTGGTTCGGGATGTCGGTCGCGAGCGGGTAGAAGCCGACGGCCGCCTTGACGTTGGTCTTGCGGCGGTTGTCGGGGTCGAGGTCCATGAACAGACCCGCCTTCTCGTCCCACATCTTCTTGCGGATCGTGTCGAGGATGACTTCGGCCTCCGCCTGGAAGCGGTTGGCCATCGCCTTCTCCTGGATCTCCTCGGCGACCTTGTAGAGCCACTTCACCATCCGGTAGCGGAACACCGACGCGTCGATGCCCTTGAGCCGGAACTGCTCGGTGAACTCGATGGCGCGGTCGGCCTTGTCGTCGATCACCGTGTAGCGGCGCGAGAACTCCTGGCCGGCTTCGAAGTGGTTGACGATGTCGGTGAGGCCGCTGCCTTCCGGGTCGCGGTTGTTGGCGAGCCACTTCACGTAGCGCTGCATCGCCATCAACACGGCCTTCTTGGTCGCCTTGTCCGGGTGGATCGCGTCGAGCGACTCGAAGCCACCTCCCCAGTCGGCGTGGAAGAAGTCGTTGGCGTCGAGCCCCGTCATGTTGACGTGGCCCGGCACCATGCCGTTGTGGTGGATGTTCTCGAAGAACACCTTCAGGCAACCGCGCGCCAGCGTCGGGTCCTGCAGCCAGCGCGCCTCGCGCATGATCGCGGGCGTCGCGAACGCCGACGGCTGGTGGAACTGGCCGTTGCCTTCGCACACCGAGGCCGCCGAGTAGAGGCCGGCACCGTGCGGTTGGCGCAACGCGTAGAGCAGCTCGAAGCGATGCTTGACCACGCGCTCGAGCGCCTTGTCGTCGCAGTGGAACTTCGGCACCTTCTCCCAGAACGAGCTCCAGCCGACCTCGTCCTTCTGGTCCTGACGGCGGGCGCGGAAGTTGATGCCCTTGCCCTTGAAGATGACGTTCGCTTCGAAGCGGTGCGCGGCCTTGGTGCCGGCCTTGAGCGGCACGGGGCGGAACAGGCCGCAATAGACGCGCGAGCCGGCGATGATCGGGCTCGGCTTCTCCATCGGCCGCTTGGCGCGCGGCGTGGGCAGCTGCTCGTACTCGAACCACGGCGTCTCTTCGTAGTCGGGCCGGTCGCTGCCGCCCTCGGCGAAGAACGCCTGCAGGCAGCGCGCCCCCTTGCTGTCGGGGCTGTTGTAGTGGATGTCGGCCGGCACCTCGGCCTTGTTGCCTTCCTTCAGCAGACGGCGGATGCGGAAGCTGTCGCCTTCGAGCGAGACCGGCTCACCTTCGGGATCCGTGGTCGTCCACTGCACCACGGTGATCTCGCGATCGGCCTTGCCGGTGTTGTGCAGTTCGAGTTCGCTGACGAAGCGGTCGTCCTGCGAGACGAAGCGGCGCTCGACCACCTTGAAGCCGCCTGGCTCGTCGAACGTGACGATCATCCGGCCTTCTTCGAATTGCGTCTGGCGACACGTGAGCGCCAAGGGCCGACCATGCTCGAGGAACGACAGGAAGTAGATCGATGGCACTGCCGCGTTTCCGATGTGCCCTTCGTCGGCGAAGCCCGGCGCGTCGAGGAAACGGGGAAACCGGGGCGCGTAGAGGCAGTAGCCGCCACCGGCGAGCGCGAACTTTTTCTTCTGATTCATTCCGGAGTCCCTTGGCGAGGGGTGCGAGCCCTCTGGGGATGTGCAGGTCGATTGCGCCCAACAGGAACGCCGGACTCCGGAGCTTGCACTCTCTAAGCTGCTGATTGCCAGGTGCTTGTGCTGATGCTAGCGCCAGTCGCCGGCGCACCATTCATCCGGTATTACCGGATGAACCATGGGCCTTGCCGGCCATCTTGATGACTGCCTGTGCCCAGTCAAGCGCTTTCCCGGACCAAGCCCGCAGGCGGGCCGACTTCACGCCGGGACGGGCCCGCTCGCGCGCAACCGTTGCCAGGGATCGACGATCGCAACCGACCGTTCCCGGGCCACGGCAGCCCGCAAGACCGTCGCCAGGTCGGCGGTGAGGCTCGCGCGCGTGAACGGCAGCAGGCGCGTGCGCGCGACGCCGGTGGGCCGCCCCTGCACCAGGCGATCGATCGCGCCTGCGATCGCTTCGGCATCCGTCGGCGGCACGACTTCGCCCGCATCGAGACCCCGCACCAGGTCGGCGCCATCGCCCGCGGGCAACGCCGCGAGCACGGGCCGTTCGCTCGCCAACGCTTCGTACAGCTTGCCGGGCACGACCAGGGCGCGCTCCTGCGGCGGCACGTCGTGCAGCGGCACGAACAGGGCGTCGGCGGCGCACGCGGCCGCGATCGAGGCGCGGTGCGGCACATAGCCGTGCAAGGTCACCACGTCGCCGATGCCGAGCTGCTCGATCAGGGTCCGGTGCGAGGCGTCGACCTGGCCGTAACAATCGACGGCCAACCCGCGACCGGCGCCACCGTGCCGCCGCTGCCACGCCGCGACCGCGTGCAGCAGGTAGTGGCCGGTGCGGCCCAGCGGCGCGATCTGGCGATGGCGCACGCGGCGCAGCCGGTTGCGCGTGAAACCCGCCGGAACGTCGACCCCGTGCCACGTACCGATGTGGGCCAGATGGAAGCGGCCGTCGGTGGCGCGCGCGGCAGCAGCCGTACCGGCGAAGTCCTCCGGGTCGAAGCCATTCGGAATCACCACCGTGCGAGCCGGATCGGCACCCAGGGCGACGAACTCGCGGCGGCTCTCCGGCACGTTCGCGATCACGAAGTCCGCTCGCGTCAACGCGCGCCGCATGTGGCGCAGGTCGAGGGCGGCATGAACCGAAGTCGGATGGACGCGCCAGCCGTCGAGCGCCCACGGATCGCGCAGGTCGACGACCCACGGAATGCCGAGTTCGCGCTGCAACCGTTCGCCGATGCGGTAGCAGGCGTACGGCGACAGCGTCGTCACGACCACCTCGGCGCGACGTTCGCGCGCCACGGCGAGTGCTCGTTCCGCGGCGGCAGTGGCCCACACGTCGTCGTCGATCTGCAGTCGCAGCAGGCGCTGCAATCTCTGGCGCGCGGAGGGCGCGGGTGTGGCGATGCGCACGACCTCGGTGACCGCGCCGATCGCGAGGCTCGCGTCGTCGGTCGGGGCGTAGGCCGACTTGACGTCCTCGGCGACCGAGACCACCGTCGGGACGATGCCGTGCTCGGGCAGGAACTTGCAGAACTTCGCAAACCGCTGCGTGCCGGCACCGCCCTTCGGCGGGAAGTAGTAGGCGACGACCAGCGCCCGCATCACCGGAGACCACCCTTCGGACTCACGGCGAGGGCCCGCGCCGCACACAACGGGTCGGGGCAGACGTTCAGGTTGCGCGCGAGCCGGTCCTTGCGCCGCCGCAGGCGCTGCAACACCCGCTTCCACAGTCGAGCCTTGGCTTCGTCTTGCAGCAGCAAGGCGGGCGTGGGCAACACGTGGCCGTGGGTCGTCCCCCACTTCTCGAGCAACCAACGCGACGCCTGTTCGAAGGCTGCGTCGATCCTGCCGGTCGACAAGTGCACGAGCGGGGCGTCGATCGCGTAGACCCCGAGGCCCCTGGCCGCGGCTTGCAGGCAGAGGTCGGCGCCGTAGCAGTGGAAGCCGGGAACCTCGGGCGAGAACCGCAGGCCCGACGACTTGCGCACGGCGAGCAACACCTCGTCGAGGGTCAGCACCGGGGCGGGCAGCGCCGGCCAATAACAGTGCCCGTTCGGATCGACGATGTGGCCGCGGTACTGCCCGCTCGCCTCGCACCCGACGACACCGGCGACGGCGGCATGCGCCGGCAACTGCGCGAGCCCCGCCTGCAAGCGCGTCCAGAAGTCCGCCGGGAACTTCACGTCCTGGTGCACGCACACGACCCATTCGGCAGGGAGCCGGTCGAGGCCGTGGTTGAGGCCCTGGGCCGCGTTCCAGCCGCGCTGGTTCGGCTCGACCATCAACCACTCGGGGAACGGCTGCGCGATCGCCCGCAAGGAAGCCTGGCAGTCCGCGAACTGCGCACGGTCGTTGACGAGACTCAGGAAGGCGATGTTGGACACAGGGCAGCCTCGGCACGCAGCCGCTGGAGAACGGAGCACAGTTCCATCGGCAGCGGATCCTCGATCCTGAGAGGGGCGCCGGTGCGCGGGTGCCTCATCTCGATCCGCTGCAGATGCAGGAACAGACGGCCGAGACCATACCGCTCGCGGAACAATGCGTTGAGCCTGCCCTTGCCATGGGTGGTGTCGCCGAGCACGTGGCGCCCGCTGTGGTTCGCGTGGCGGCGGATCTGGTGGTAGCGGCCGGTGAAGATCCGGACGTTCGCCAGCCCGCAGCCGCGGAAGATCTCGTGCACCGCGAAGTCGGTGCGTGCGTCGCGCGGTTTGTCCTTGTCGTCGTGCAGCGGGCGATCGCAGGTCCACGCCGCCGGCAGCTCCTTGTCGCTGCCCGGGTAGCGCACCAGGGCCGCATAGTCCTTGTGCGCGTCGGCGGCCGCGAGGCTCGCCTGCAATGCCGCCGCGGCGTCGCGCGAAAAGCCGAACAGGAGGATGCCCGAGGTCGCGCGGTCGAGGCGATGGAACGGATACAGGTGCTTCTGCAGCTGGTCGCGCACCGTCTGCAGGGCCGCGGGCGCGTCGGGATGGTGTTCGTCGCGATGCACCAGGAGCCCGCTCGGCTTGCTGACCGCGACGAAGTCGTCGTCCAGCAACAGCACCGGCAGCGGCGGGTGCGTCTGCCCTGCCTTCGCATCCGCAGGCGCCGCGGGCGAGGGAGTCGAAGGAGGTGGAAGGTCGGCGGCCACGAGGGCGCGGATTGGACCTGGGGCCAGCGTGCGAGACAACGATCCGCTGGTGCTCGTCGGAACGATCACTCCGAAACGCAACCAGCGCCCCTGGGGGCGCTGGTTGCGTGGCCGCTCGCCGCGCACGGCGCGGCGGGGCCGGATCCGCCCGGAGGCGAGTCGGATCAGAACGTGCGCGAACCGACGATCAGGCGCGACCAGTTGCCCGGCTGGATGCCCAGCGCGTTCACCGGCGTCGCGAAGTCCCACTTGCACGGCTGCATGAACAGCGTGGCGCCGATCAGGCCGAGGTTGCCCGGGATGGGCAGGACGTAGTCGGCGGTGCCGGTCACGTCACCGATCATCACGTCGATCAGCAGCGGGTCGACGTTCAACGTGCAGCCCGGCGCGCCCACCAGCGTGAGGTCGAGCGGTTGCGGGTTGTAGATCGACGCCGGCGAACCGGCCGGCGCACCGCTCGGGCCCAGGGCGCCGGACGTGCCGATCACCAGAAGGCCGAAGTTGGCGACGCCGTTCAGGTTCGTGACGCGCTGCACGAACGTCTGGCCGACGACCGGGGCTTCCCAGCTGCCGACGCGAGCGATCGTGGGCACGCCCGCGGTGCCGCAGCCCGTGGCGTTGGCGGTCGCGGTCACGTAGTTGCCCGCGAGGTAGGTCGGGCTGTCCGTGACCGAGATCTCCAGCTGGTAGTCACCCGACTGGCCGACGCCGGTGCCCGGGCTGAGGACGCGCAGGTAGTACTGCGTGGTCGGCAGCGAGAAGTTGAAGACGCCGCGCGGGTTCAGGTTGGCGGCCTCCAGCGTGTTGCCGGTGGTGACGGCGGTCGGCGCGCTGAGCGTGCCCGCGATCGGATCGGTCAGCTGCAGCAGTTCGATCGAGGCGTCCGTCAGCGGGGTGCCCGAGGCAGCCGCGGTGATCTGGAACGCGATCAGGCCCGCACCCGTGGGGATCGTCAGCGGGCCCCAGAGGTCCGCCGGATCGGCGCCGGTGCTGGCGGTGATGTTGCCCGTGCCGACCTGGCCCGGAGTGATCGGCTCCGCCGAAGCGACGGTGTTGTTGGTCTGGACGCCGGCCAGCTCGGCCTCGGCGACGCTGGAGGTCGCCATGTCGCGGACCTTCAGTTCGAAGCGGTAGTTGCCGTTCATCAGCACCGGCGTCGACACGGTCGGCAGCGAGCGACGCTGGAAGATGCGCACGTAGAAGGTGCCGGTCGGGAACACGCGGAACGACGAGACGCGACCCTGGAACGCCGACGAGTCGGCGAGGGCGGTGCCGTAGAACGTGCTGGCGATGCGGCTGCCCGCGGCGTCCATGACCTCGTACGACCAGCCGCTGACCCACGGCAGCGTGCCGTCGGTGACGCTGAAGACGACCAGGGCCTTCGGCGCCGTGACGTCGATGCGGTAGACGTCGGCGTCGACGCGGTCGACCTCGAACACGTCGCCGGGCATCGGCACGGTGGTGAAGCCGCTGGTGAAGGTGATCGCGCCGGGCAGCACGGCGGCGACGACGCGGCTCAGGCCGACGTTCGCACCGGTCGTGAAGCGGACCGTGTCACCGGCGTTGATCGTGCCGAACGCGATCGGCGTGGCGAGCGCCGCGCTCACCGTCGTGCCGCCCGCGACGACATCGAACGTGTCGCCAGGCGACGGCGCCGTCGGCCACGCCGACGTCGTGATCGTGTTGAACGAGTTGGCCGTGACCGTACGCGACAGGCCGGCGTTCACGCCCGACGTGAAGCGAACCGCGCACGAGTTGCTGGTCGAGGTGAACAGCGAGGTGATGAGGTTCGGCGCGCAGGTGATGATCGTGGTCGTCGACGAGGTCACGGCGCCCGTGTAGATCGTCGGCGAAGTGGTCACGACCTCGAAGGTGTCACCCACACCGGCCGCGGTGCCCCAAGCGTCGGTGGTGAGGGCCGTGGCCGTGTTGCTGACCAGGCGGCGCAGCAGGCCGGCGTTCACGCCCGAGGTGAAACGCACGAAGTAGCCGACGCCGTTGTAGGCGCCCGCCGTGAACCCCGACGTCGTGATCACCGTCGTCGTGCTGGAGACGACCGTGCCGGTGGAGACCACGGTCGCGGGAGCAACCGAGTCCGTGTAGGCGATCGGGGTGATCGCGCCGATGCTGGCGTCGATCTGCGCGCCGTCGCCGACCACCGTGGCCGTCGCGAGCGTGCCGTTCGGCTCGACTTCGGTCGCCGTGTACGGCTTCGAAGCGGCGAGGCCGACGTTCAGCTGGTAGGTGCCGGTCGCCGTCGCGGAGAACGCCTTGCAACGCAGCGTGTAGGTGCCGGCCGGAATCACACCGAAGTACGACGGGTAGTTCGTGTAGCCGGTCGCGCCCGAGTCGTCGGTCCACGCCAGCAGCGTCGTGCCGCTCGCGTCGAAGATCTCCATCACGAAGTCGACACCGGTCGCGGTGTCACTCAGCATCTGGATCGCGTGGTAGCCACCCGTCGTGGTGAACGTGTACCAGTCGAGCTCCGCGGCGACGGAGATGTTGCCGTTGATCTGCGACCCGAGCGCGACGACCTGCGCCGTGGCGGCGGTGTCGTTCGGCTCGACTTCGGGGAATTGCTGCGCCAGCATGGGCGCGGCAAACAGCAAGGAAACAGCGAGATTGCGCATCGGATTGTCTGCGAGGGGAAGTGCTGCCGCGCAAGGGTCCGTCGAATCGGTCGAGAGCACACCATTCGCGGGCAGGCGGGCAGCAGTGAAGCGACGCGCACCTTCCCCGCCAAGCCCCGGCGAACAATGCCCGCACGCCGGCTTGCGGTCCCCCAAATCGGGTGCACCGTGCGGCGAACTTGCGGGCTCGCTGGCATCGCCACGGCGCGCGGCTACACCACCCCGGTGAACGTCTTCGACTTCCTCGCAGACGCTGCGGCAGCGCAGCCGCAACGCCTTGCCTTGCGCCAGGGAACGCGCCACGTCGACCACGGAACGGCAGCGCGCCTGGCGCGACAGCTCGGCGCAAGCCTGCGCGCGCGCGGCATCCGGCCCGGCGATCGCGTCGGCTGCCTGATGCAGAACGACCTCGACCACCTGCTCGCCTACTTCGGCGTCGCCGCCGCCGGCGCGATCCTGGTGTCGCTGAACACACGGCTGTCGACCGCAGAGCAGGCGAACATCCTGCGCCACGCCGATGCACGCGTGTTGCTGCACGATGTCGCCCACGCGGCGCGCGCTGCCGAACTGGGTCCATCGCTCGCGCGCGGCGCGTGCGACACCGCGGCCGCCATCGCCGCCGGCACCGACGACGGCGCACCGTTGCCGCTGGCGGACGCCGACGAGCCGGCGCACCTCTACTACACGAGCGGCACGACCGGCGCCCCGAAAGGGGTGGTGCTCACGCACCGCAACGTCTGCACGCACGCACGCGCCGCGATCCGCGAACTCGGGCTGTCGCAAGACGACACCTGGGCGCACATCGCGCCGATGTTCCACCTCGCCGACGCGTGGGCGACGTTCGCGATCACCGCCGTCGGCGGCACGCACGTGTTCTTGCCGCACTTCACGCCGGAGCAAGCGATCGACCTGCTGGTTCGCGAACGGGTCACCATCACCAACCTCGTGCCGACGATGTTGAACCTGATGGTGAAGACGCCGGGTGCCGGCGACCGCGACTACGCGCTGCGCGTGATGCTGAGCGGCGGCGCGCCGATCGCGCCCGACGTCGTGCGCCGCATCCTGGCGACGTTCCGCTGCGACTACGTGCAGACCTACGGCATGACGGAGACCAGTCCGTACCTGACGTTGAGCCTGCTTTCGCCGGAACTGCAGAAGCTGCCTCCCGAGCAACAACTGCCGTGGAAGTGCAAGACCGGGCGACCGTTCCACGGCGTGTCGCTGCGCGTCGTCGACGATGCGGGTCGGCCGGTGCCGAACGACGGCAAGGCGGTCGGCGAGATCCGCGTGCAAGGCCCGACGGTGACGCCGGGCTACTGGCAGAACCACGAAGCGACGGCGGCTGCGTTCGATCGCGACGGCTACCTGTGCACGGGCGACCTCGCGACGATCGACGCGCACGGCTACGTCGACATCGTCGATCGCAAGAAGGACGTCATCAAGACCGGCGGCGAAGCGGTCTATTCGGTCGAGGTGGAGAACGTGCTCTACGCGCATCCGGCCGTGCTCGAGTGCGCCGTGTTCGGGCTGCCCGACGCGCATTGGGGTGAACGGGTCACCGCCGCGGTCGTGCTGCGTCCGGGAACGGCGGCGACGGCGGCCGAGCTGATCGCGTTCTGCAAGGACCGCATCGCGCACTACAAGGCGCCGAAGGACGTGCGCTTCCTCGACGCGCTGCCGCGCACGGGCTCCGGCAAGATCACCAAGAAGGTGCTGCGCGACTCACTGGCCTGAGTCCGTTCCCTGGCCGCGCAAGAACCGCGGGGGCACGACGGCGGTCAGCCACACCCCGTTGTCCGCCCGATAGAACTCGATTCCCTCGCCGCGCATCGCCGCAGCGTCGACGACGAGAACGACCGCGGCACCGTGCCGTGCACCGACGGACTCGGCGATGCCGTGCTCAGCCGACAGGTGCACGTGCTGCCGCGCCATCGGCCGCAACCCTTGCCTGCGGATCGCCGCCAGGAACCGCGTCGCCGTCCCGTGGTAGAGGACGGGCGGCGGTTCGCTCGGCGCGAGCCCGAGGTCGACCTCGACCGAATGGCCCTGGTTGGCGCGGATGCGCGAACCGTCGGGCGTCAGGGCGAAGCGCTGCTTGTCGCTCGTGTGTACGACCTCGAGGATCAACTCACGCGTCAAAGGTGTCTTGCCGCCGATCGACAGCCGGACCAAGTCGTCGAGGGACGCCCAACCCGCCGCGTCGAGCTGCAGGCCGATCGCGTCCGGCCGATGACGCAACACGAGGCTCAAGAACTTGCTCGCGCCGACGAGATCACCCATCGCGGCGACGCCCTGCGTGCTGTTCTTCGACGTGGCGGCGCAGCACGTCACCGCCGAAGTCGCGGGCGAAGTCGCGCCACACCGTGTGCACGTGGTTCGCGTCGTTCTGCGTGTTGTCGTACTCCACCGCGAACGTCGCCCCGTGCAGGCGCCAGTAGTGGCCCTGCCCCTTCTCGAGCCCGCCCGCCCACGCGAACGCGACGTCACCGAAACCGGGTTCGAGCCGGGCCAGTTCCTGCGCCGCGAACTCGCCACGCAACCGGTGCGCGAACGTCTCGACCAGCCGCCATGCGATCGCACGCTGGTAGGAGTTCATCGCCGCTACCGGGAGGCCAGTTGGCTCGCCGAGGGCGCCGGCGTCCTTGCCGGGGCCGAGGAACACATCGGCGGGCGCCTGCGCCGCGATGACCGCCCGCTGGCGCTGGCCGGCGTCGAGTGCCTGCAGCAGTTCGCGCGCCAGGTCCTCTTCGGCCGCGAGCACGCGTTCGCCCGCGCGCGGCCCTTCGCGCAGTTCGTGCGGGTTGGTGCCCAGGAAGTGCGGCGTCGCGCCGACCAGGAACCCTTCGGCGAACGTGAAGTGCAGCGACACGTGGTGGCCTTGCAGGCGCAGCGCGAACTCGCCGAGCGGATCGGGCTCGCCGAACACGAGCAGCGCGTAACGGGCCGGATCGCGATGCGACACGTCGGCGCCGCTGCGGCCTTCGATCGCACGCAGCACGTCTTCGAGCTGCACGATCGCCATCGTCTTGCGCAGTCCCTCCGCACTCAGCAGGGTACGCAGCAACGCCTGCAGGCGTTCCGTTCCGGCGGCATCGAGATCGCCGAACGCGACGCCTGCGTAGCGTCCGGGCACGAACCCCCAGGTCGTGCGTTCGGCATCGGCGAGCGGCCGCATCGCCTTGTCGCGCAGGTCCGGCGACAGCGGCGCGAGGAACGCCTGCGTCGCCGCCGCCACTTCGGCGACGGCCGCGTCCTTGCTCGGCACGGCCACTCCGGCACAACCGGCGAGCAGGCATGCCACTGCGGTTTCCGCCACCCGATTTCGCCAGCGCTTCACTTGGCCAACTCCCGCAAAGTCCTCGAAGGGAGGATCTGCCCGACCGACCGACCGATCTTGCGCAGCTTCAGTTGCATGGTGCCCCCAACGTATTCCAGCATCATGGGCGACGCACGACCACGATGCGGTTGGTGTTGGTGCCCACCGCGTTGTTGTCGATGCCCCAGCAGTTCGCGGTCTTGGTGAACTCCTGCGCGTGGATCATCACCGCCACCGGTTCGAAACCCGCCGCCGCCGCGACCGGCACCACGGTCTCCTCGAGCTTCACGGTGCCGCGCCGCACTTCGCCGACCTCGAACGCGACGAAGCCGCCGGGGCGCACGACGCGGTGCAATTCGCGGAACGCCGCCGCCATCGCCTGCGACCACGCGTCGAGCGTGCGTGCCATCGTGATCGGCACCGCATCCGCGTCGATGCCACAGAACCAGCAACGCAGCCAGTTGTCGTCCTTGTATTGCACGACGTCGAGGAACGGCGGCGACGTCACCACCAGTTGCACGCTGGCGGTCGCGTGCGCGAGCAGCGTTGCGGCTGGCCCCGTCGACAGCAGCGCACGCACGGCGACGACCTCGTTGCGTTGCCGCCAAAGCGACGTCACGTCGGCCAGCAACGAAGCGGACTTCTTCTTCAGGATCGCCCGCACGTCGCGGGGCGGCGGCACCTGGTTGCGCTTCGCGTTGATCTTGCGTTGCGCCACGGCCGACACCGCCTGGTTCGGCGGCAGCGTGTAGACCGAGAAGAACCCGGGGCTGTGGCCGGTGAGCCGGTTGACCGCGACCATGCGGATCCACGCATCGACCGGGTCGAGCCCACCGGCGGCCTCAGCAGAGGCGAACGTGGCCCGCAGGGCGCACAACGCGCGCAGCGTGTCGGGGTGGAAGAACACCAGAAGGTCGTCGTCGAGCGGACCGTCGTAGCGCAGGTCGAGCGCGTCGATGCGGGCCAGCACCGTCGCGAGCGACGGCGGCGCGAGCCGCGGCCTCACCAGCATCGAGGCGAGCGGATTGACGTCGTTGCCGCGCCCGACGCGGCCGCGCAGCACGGCTTCGAGCGGCGTCGTGCCGCGCCCCATGAACGGATCGAACACGACGTCGCCGGGGCGGGTCAGCCGTTCGATGAAGAACGCCGGCAGCGACGGCTTGAAGCAGGCGCGGTACGACACCTCGTGCAGGCTGTGCCCTTCGCGCTGCTTGCTCGTCCAGAACTCGTTGGTGAACGTCGGCACGCGCTGCCCACCGACCGCGAGCTCGCCGACCACGGTCGCGGCGCCGAACTCGGCGAACGAGCTCAGCTCGGCGCACAAACCGGTGCCGTTCGCGGCGGTTGCGGGATCGCTCACGGCCGCATGGGACCGTGCGCAGGACCCGGCCGCAACAGCCGCCGCGAGATGCTGCCGATGGGAGCCGCATGTTCCTGCTCACAGCGCTCCTGGCCGCGGCCCTCGGACTGATGGCCGCCGGCCACGTCGTCGCCCGGCGTCGGCCGCGGTTCGGCAAGGTGCTGGTGCCCGCACTGGCGGCGCTGCTCGTCGGCAAGGCGGTGCTCGACTCGCGGCCTGATTGGGAATGGCGCCTGTTCCCGTGGCGCGACTACGCATTCGTGCAAGGCTTCGTCGTCTACACGCTGGCCGCCGCGTTCTTCGGCGCCGCCAGCGCCGCGCTGCCGACGAAATGGAACCGGGTCGTCGTGCTTCTGGTCGGTCTCGGCGTGCTCGGCCACGGTGCCGTCCGCCATCGCTGGCTCGCCTGGCCCGAAGTGCACGGCGACGCGCGCGTCGCCGACCGGAACCTGCACGTGCAGCAGTCGACCATGTACACCTGCGGGCCGGCGGCCTGCTGCACCGCGCTGGCCCACCTCGGCATCGTCGTCGACGAACGCACCATGGCCGCGGCGTGCCTGACCCGAAGCGACGGCACGCGCCTGTTCGACCTGTATCGCGGCCTCGTGGTGACCACGGCCGGGCATGCGATCGCGGTGTCGATCGAGGACCCGTCCGCCGACGAGATCCTCGCCGAACGGCTCGTCGTGGTCGGCACCAACGAGGGGCGCGGCCACGCCCTGTGCTACGTCGGCCGCGGCGACTACGTCGTGCGGCACGACCCGCTGCGGCGGCACGCCGACGAATGGGACCCGGCCAACCTGCGCACGCACTACCGCGGGCCGGCGGTCGTGCTGCGGCCGCTCGGGCCGGCCGCAGCCCCACGCTGACCTCGGGTCACGGACAACCGGCGATCAGGTTGCCGATGCGGACGCGCAGGCCGTTGCTGAGGTTGAAGTTGCCGAGCAAGGCACCCACGGGCGCGAAGTTCACCATCTGGAAGTCGAAGTCGACGCCTTCGAGCGACGCGCTGGCGGGCACCGGGATCGGCAGCGAAGTCGTGCCGCTGGCGTCGGCGACCTGCGTGATCGGACCGAGCACCGAGCCCAGGTCGCCGGAGTACACCGTGCAACCGCCACCGAGCGCGGTGGTGCCGGCGATCGTGCTCAACACGAACGCACACGGCACGCCGGCCGGGTTGTTGGTCGTGCGCAGCGACAGCGTGGTGTTGCCCAGCAGGCCGCGATCCGGCGAGCCGGTCGCGAACAGCGACGGCGCCGTCGGCAGGCCGCAGCCGGCGCCGAGGTTCTGGTTCCACAGTCCGCTCGGCGTCGTCGACGTGACGTTCACCGTCAGGGCACCCGGACCGATGTCGTACTGGTCGAGCAACACGGTGCCCGTCTGCGGCGCCGCGTCGCTGTCGAACCAGAAGTTGTAGAGGCTGTTCCAGCGCAGCGGGTTCGGGTTGACGGTCTGCGTCGCGAACACGATCTCGTTGCCGACCTTCGCCGCGGTCCAGTCGGTGATCGCATTGCGGTCGACGTCGTGGAAGCCGAAGTTCACCACGTTCGCCTGCGCGCAGATCGGGATGCGGAACGCACCCATGCCACGCTTGTTGTCACGGTTGTGGACCGCGTACTCGTAGTGGTAGAGCCCGTTGACCGGGCCGGTCACCTTGACCGCCACGTAGTAGCGACCGTCGTCGACGCCATTCGCCGCGCTGGTGATCGTGGCCCCGGTCCACCGCTGCAGGATCGAGCCGTTCAGGAACGACGGCCCGTCGGCCAGCGCCCACTGCGAACCGCCCCACGTCGGCGTGAACTGCCGCGAGCCGATGTTGTCGTCGCGCAGCGACTCGGCTTCCCCGGGCACGAGGTAGCCCGACTGGTACCAGAACGTCGAACCCGGCACGACGAGGTCGTCGTCGTGCAGCCGCATCGCGTCGCCGATCTGCGTGTTCAACGCCGACGCCTGGGTCGAGGTCAGGCTGCGCACGCCGTCGCACTGCTGGGCCGGCGCCACCACCGGATTGCCGCGATCGAAGTGCGAGCACAGCGGGTTCCACGCGCCGAGCCAGGGATCGATCTCGCCGGGCGGGCCGAGGTTGAAGTGGTCCACGGCCTGCGACGCGACATAGGTGTCGTTGCAGCCCGGCTCGACGAAACTCGAGGTCGCCTGGTTGGTGCAGGTGCCGCACGTGCTCGGATCATTGTTCGACCCGAAGGTGTGCTTCACCCACGCGTAGTTCGAGATCTGCACCAGCCGGCCGTCCGACTCACGCGCGAGGATGTAGTGGATCCAGCCGTGGTTCGGGTTCATCGCCGCCTGGAACGGGATCGCGACGGTGCCCGGATTGCAGCACACGGTGCGCGTGCCGATCGCCTGGACGCCGTTCGGGTAGGAGCCGGTGCGGCGGTAGCGGGAGATCGTGGAAGTGGTCTCGAGCTTGATGTCGAGGCCGGGAACCGTGTTCGCCTGCGCGCTGGCCAGTTCGGACAACGCGAGCGTGGACGCCAGCAGCGTCAATGAGGAGAAGCGCATGGAGACTCGCAGCGGACGGGGACGACGGCCCGGGCGTGTGGCCCGAGACGGGGGCGGGAGCACGGTAGTCGTTCGGCCCGGCCCCGCCAATGACCGAAGGCTCGAGCATCCGCGCGCGGGCTCGGTCCCGGTGCCATGGGCTCCAGGCCCAGTACGGGACGCTCGCGGCCTTCGTTTCCGCCCGTGCGATAGGCTTGTCGGACGCCATGCCCCCGGAACCGGCCGATGTGACCCGACTGCTGCAGCGCGCCGGCACCGGCGACCCCGCAGCCGCTTCCCAGCTGTTCGAGCAGCTGTACGCGGACCTTCGCGCCCGGGCACAACTGGTCAACCAGCAGGCGAACAGCACCCTGCAGCCGACCGCCCTGGTGCACGAAGCCTGGCTGCGCCTCGTGCCCAATCGCCGCTCGCCGTTCGCCGACCGCAACCACTTCCTGCGCGCGGCGGCGCGAGCGATGCGGTCGGTCCTGGTCGACCACGTGCGCGCGCGCAAGTCGCAGAAGCGCGGCGGCGACCTGGCCCGGGTCGAACTCGACCACGTCGCCGGCGTCTACGACGCCCGCGCCGTCGACCTGCTCGTGATCGACGACGCGATGCAGCGCCTCACCGACCTCGACCCGGAACTGGCGCAGATCGTCGAGTTGCGCTTCTTCGCCGGCCTGCAGATGCAGGAAGTCGCGGACGTGATGGGCGCCTCGCTGTCCACCGTCGAACGCGGCTGGCGCACGGCCAGCGCGTTCCTGCGCGCGGAGCTGACCGACCGATGACCGCGGACTGGAAGCAGGTCCGCGCCATGTTCGAGGCCGCGTGCGAAGTGCCGGAACCGGATCGCACCGCCTGGCTCGACCGCCACGTGCTCGACGGCGAAGTGCGGGCCGCCGTCGAGCGGCTGCTGCGCAACGTGGCGCCGGCGACGTTCCTCGAGCCCCCGGGAGCCGCGACCCTCGGGGTGCGGGTGGCGCCGGTGTTCCCGCCCGGCCAACGACTCGGACCGTTCCTGCTCGGCCCCGTGCTCGGCCAGGGCGGCATGGGTGTCGTCTACGCCGCCGAACAGGAGCGCCCCCGGCGCACCGTCGCAGTCAAGGTCATGCGCAGCCCGATCGACGACCCGCGCGCCCGGGTGCGGTTCGAGGCCGAGATCGAAGCGCTGGCGCGGCTGCAGCATCCGGGCATCGCCCAGGTGCACGAGGCCGGGATCGAGCCCGACGGCACCTGCTGGTTCGCGATGGAACTGCTGCGCGACAGCCGCCCGCTGAACGCGTTCGAGTGGCCGATCGGCAGCGGCCTGGACCATCGGCTCGCCACGTTCGCCCGCATCTGCGACGCCGTGCAGCACGCACACCAACGCGGCGTGATCCACCGCGACCTGAAGCCGGCCAACATCCTGGTGCTGCCCGACGGGGCGATCCGCGTGATCGACTTCGGCATCGCCAGGCTGCGACGCGCCGACGACGCCACGTTGACCGAAGCCGGGCAACTGCTCGGCACGCTCGCCTACATGAGCCCGGAGCAGGCGGCCGGCGGCGACATCGACGTGCGTACCGACGTGTACGGCCTCGGCTGCGTGCTCTACGAACTGCTGACGGGTCGGCGTCCGTTCGACCTCGACGGTGTGCCGCTGACGACGGCATGCCGCGTGATCGCCGAGCAGGATCCGCGCCCGCCCTCCACACTCGCCGCCGGACTGCCGCGCGAGATCGACTGGATCCTCGGCCAGGCCCTGCGCAAGGAACCGCGCGAACGCTACGCCGGCGTCGCCGAGCTGGCCGCCGACATCGGCCGCCTGCTCGCCGACGAGCCGGTGCACGCGGCCCCGCC
>JAEUHV010000181.1 GCA_016794485.1 Planctomycetota bacterium | reverse complement strand
ACGAACTCGCCTGTTCGAAGCAGCCGTGCGGTTCCTGCAGGATGCCCTCGAGGCCCTGGGTCAGTGCCGCGATCGGCGACGGGTACACGGACAGCGTGACGCGGCCGGAGCCGGGTACGGGATCGCTCGGCACGGCGATGCGGCCGGTCGACGGCTTGCCCGCTTCGCTCTGGCCGCCGACCGAACGGCGGTGCGGGAAGCCGCGCGGCGCGATCGTCAGGCGGTGGCTGACGACGTCGCGGAAGTGGCCGGCGCGCACGTCGAGCGCGAGCGTGGTCGGGCCGAGGTGCTCGGCGACGATGACCGGCAGCAGCGCGCGGCCGCGGCCGTTCACCAGCGCGATGCGCGTCGGGGCGTCGGCGGCGAGCTGCAGGCCAGCACCGGGAGTGGTGGCGAGCGTGACCTCGGTGCAGGCCGGGTCGGTGCTCTCGACGTGGATCGGCAGCTGCAGGCGGTCGCCGGCGCTCACTTCGACCGGCAGCTTGGCGTCGACGTGCAACGGCAACCGCGTGCTGAAGTCGAGCGACGCCTGGCCGAGGCGCCCGGTGCCCTTGGTCGTGTGGGCGTCGGCGTGCACGCGCCAGGTCGTCACCGCGTCGCTGGTCGCGAACGACTGCGTCGCTTCGCCGTTCTGGTCGGTGACGACGATCGTGTTCCACAGCACGGTCGCGGTGAAGTCGGTGCGTTCGTCGCTCGGCGTGTGGGTGTGCGCGTACTGGCGTTGGGCCCAGTCCCTGGCGTAGTCGCGCGGGGCGATGTAGCGGTAGCCGAGGATGCCGACCATGCCGACTTCTTCGCGGGTATCGAACAGGGGCCGATCGTCGCCGGGGACGGACAGGCGGACGTCGGGACCAGGCCGAACGAAGGTCGTGCCGAAGAAGTTCTCGGTGCGGGCGCGGATGTCGGCATCGCCACCATCGTTGTAGAACAGACCCGCTAGCGGGTTCGCAGCGGGATCGACCGTGCCGACCAACACGCCCCATGTGCCGAGGGCCGACCCTTGTGCGGTCTCGACGTCGAAGTCGCGCAGGTAGAGGGCGAAGTCCTGCGGCACCGGCGGCGTACGCATCGTCGTCGGCGCCGGAGACACACCCCACGCGAGGTCTTCGGCTTCGACCGCCAGGTTCGATCCGCCGATCACGTTGGGCAACCACAGGCTCAGCAACAAGCCGACCCCGGTGACTCCAGCGAGCACCTGCACCCAAGGGTTCACCTGCAGCGTGTGCCGCGCGCCGGCGGCGAGGGCCTCGAACAGCAGCAGGACCACGAGCACGAAGCACGTGAACGCGAAGCCGTTCGCCAGCCAGCGTTCGGTCTGCCACACGAAGCGCTGCAGTTCCTGCCCCGGCGCCCGCGCCGCAGCGAGGTTGCTGACCACTTGCGGCGTGTGCGAGAAGCCCTCGCGCGCGAGGATGCCTTCGGCCGGCTTGCCGCGCGCGGCGATCGCGGCCAGTGCCTCGGCGTCGTTGCGCCAGACGAACCGGCGCCAGCCGCGCGTGCCGAGCAGCAGGTCGACGTTCGTCGCCGAGCCGGTGTGCGCGAGCACGAAGTCGCCGAGGTTCTCGGTGCGCTCGACGTCGGCGAACAGCATCGCGTGGTCGACGAGGCCGATTGCCGGTTCGCTGCCGAGCGACAGCGTGGCGAGGTCGCTCACCGACAGGCCGACGACGGACGGCGTCGGCCGGCCCGCCTCGTCGCGCGTCCGCACGGTCACCGTGCGCCGCTCGCCCGGGCTGCCCGCGTCGCGATCGACCGCGAGTGCCACGTCGAGCCGTTCGCTCGCCTGGCGCCGCACCAGGCGTTCGGCGACCGGCTGCAGCTTGCGGTCGAACACCGTCGCGCGCAGCACGCCCGCCGCATGCGTCGGCAGCGGCACGTCCACCGTCGTGCGCAGCTCGCCACCGTCGCCGGCGCGCATCGTCGTCTGGCCGACCAGCACACCGCGGCAGAACACGCCGAGCAGCCACGGCCCGTCGCCGCGGCCCGCGAGGGCGAGGCGCAGCGGCGCGCCGGCGGCGATGTCGTCGCCGCGCAGCACCATCGCGATGCCGTGGTCGCGCACCGCCGGCAACGCCGCCGTGTCGCTGTGCCCCGACATTCGCAGCGAATAGCTCTCGCTGGCGCGCGGCACGAACGCGAGCCTGGCGCGACCCTGGTGCGCCGTGCGCCACGTCGCGACCGGCCGTCCGCGGGCATCGAGCAGTTCGCCCGCCCCGTCGACCGGCCGCCCGAGCGGGTCGGCGCATTCGACGTAGAGGCCGTTCTCGACCCCGGCGACCAGTTCGCCACCTTCGGGGAACGGTGTGATCGTGACCTTGCCCGTCGGCACCACGAACGGCTTCACCTCGGTCTCGACGATGCCGCCGTCGGTGATCGTCGCGACGAAGCGCGCCGCCCCCTTCTGTACGTCTTTCGGCACCGTGAACGCGAAGGTCGCGTCGCCGCGCGGGCCGATCGCCTGCGTGCCCGTCCACACCTCGGTGCCGTCGACGACGAGTGTGCCCTTCGCCAAGGCTCCCGACGCGGGGCCGCCGCCGCCGGCGAGCCGCTGCACGGCCACCGTCGCCGCACCGCGGGCGCCCGGTGCGTAGCTGGCGCGGTCGAGCACGATCTCCTTCTGCAGCTGCGGATTCTGGAACGCGCGCACGACGAACCCAGCCGTCTCGGGCGGGAAGTCGCCGGCCACCGAATGCAGCACGACCTTGTGCGGGCCGCCGGCGCTGTCGTTCGGGATCGGCAGCAGGAACGAGCCGACGCCGCCGGGCGTGGCGGATTCGTACTGCGTCGCCACCGGCGCGTCGCGCGCGTCGAGCAGCTGCAGTTGCAGCTGCTGCGGTTGCTGCTTGGGCAGGCGGGTCACGCGGTCGAGCACGACGGCGCGCACGTGGACCGCTTCGCCGGGGCGGTAGACCGGGCGATCGGTGCTCAGGTGCACCAGCGGCCCGGCGTCGGCGGTCGACAGCGACAACGTCTGCGTCGCTTCGCCGCGTTCGCCGCGCGCGGTCACCACGACGCGCGCCGGCACCTGCAGGTCCGCCGCCATCGCCACGGTCGCCGCACCGCTGCGCGTGCCCGCTTCGCCCACCGCGAGGCGCTTGCCGTCGGCCGCGAGCGCTTCCCACGTGATGCGGCTGTCCACATCGGCGCCGGTCAGGTCCTTCGTCTGCACGGTGAACGACCACGGCGCGCCGGCGGGGATCGCCTTCGGCGAACTCACCGTGAGGTGCAGGTTGGACTGCTGGAAGCCCGTGTAGCGGAAGTGTGCTGTGCGCTCGAGCCCGAACAAGGTGCCGAGCACGACCACCGCCGCTGCCGCCAAGGCACCGATGCGGTGCAAGGGCGATCGCAGCCAGCGCCACCGCGACGCGGGCGTCGGCGGGCGCAGCCGCAGCGGTGCCTGCTCGGGCCGCACGGCGCGTTCGAGCACCTTCGCCTGCAGCAACACCTCGCGCTGCAGTGCGCGCAGGGCGGGCTCCGCGGCGATGCGTGCCTCGAGCGCCGTCGGGTCTTCGTGGCAGCCGAAGTGCAGCTCGAGCAGTTCCTGCGCGAGCTGGTCGCGTTCGGCGGGCGAGAACGGATCGTGGTCGTGGTTCATGACTTCGTCTCCTCGCTGCCCGCGAGCACGCTGCGCAGTTTCATCAGGGCCTGGCGCATCCGGGTCTTCGCGGTGCCGACCGGGATCGCGAGCGACGCGGCGACGGCTTCGAACGTGAGTTCGCCGGCGACGCGCAGCAGGAACACCTGCTGCTCGGGATCACTGAGGCCGGCGATCGCCGCTTGCGCGCGCGCGACCGCCTCGCGCTGTTCGAGCGCGTGCGAAGGAGACGGATGGGTCGTTTCGGCGGGCATCGATTCCTCGTCCAGGCTCTCGTGGTGCGGGCGTCGGTCCCGGCGGCGCCGGGCGTCCTTGGCCGCGTTCCACGTGATCACGAAGATCCATGCCACCGGGTCGCTCGGCCGCGTGCCGCGCTGCCAGTCCTGCCATCCCTTGAGGAAGGCGTCCTGCAGCACCTCGGACACGTCGGCCGAAGGGCCCAGCACGCTGCGCACCGCTCCCGCCAGGCCCTGACGATGGGTCTGGAACAGTTCGTTCAGGGGCGGGTCCGCAGCGACCATGGATCGATCGTGCCCCTGAAGACGCCGGTCGGCGATTCCGGATTGGTCCTGGCCGGGATTTTCCGCGCCGGCCGTGGCATGGGCCTCGTCGGCGCCGTGGCCGGGCGTTCATGGCCGCTCGCGGCACGTGCGCCAGCGCCTGCGCGCTCAGGCCAGCATGCCCTCCTTGCGACGTTCGCTGGCGTGTGCGCTGTTGTCGGTGGCGGCGACCGGTTCGGGATGCACGCTCGCGAAGCCGGTGGTGGGGGCGGTGGTCGGTCCGGTCATCCTGCTCGGGGGCGGCGGCGGTGGCGGCGGCTGCGGTTGCGACGACGGGCGCGCCGCCGCGGCAGTGTTGTTCGTGTTCGCCGGGATCGGGGCCGGCGCTGGGCTCGTGACCGGGATCATCAGCGACGTGCAGGCGCTCTCCGGCGAGGCCGCGGATCCCACGGCGAATTGGTGGGATCCGTTCGCGACCAACACCGACCCGGTCCGCTGATCAGCGGGCCGGCAACGATTGCGCGGCGCGGCGCAGGGTGTCGGTGACCGTGGTCGGATCGCCGAGGTTGACACCGAGGTCGCGCAGCAGGCCGTCGTCGAGCGAGTAGACGAACCCGTGTACGGCGACGTTCTGGCCGCGGGCCCAAGCGTCCATCAGCACGGTCGTCTGGCAGACGTTGGCGACCTGCTCGATCACGTTGAGTTCGCACAGGCGATCGAGTCGTTGCTCTGGCGCGGTCGCCGCCAGCTGCACGTCGTACTTGCGTTGCACGTCCTGCACGTGGCGCAGCCAGTTGTCGATCAGCCCGAGGCGCCGGTCGCCGAGTGCTGCGGCGACACCGCCGCAGCCGTAGTGGCCGGTGACGATCACGTGTTCGACCTTGAGCACGTCGACGGCGTACTGCAGCACCGAGAGGCAGTTGAGGTCGGCGTGCACGACGACGTTGGCGACGTTGCGGTGCACGAAGATCTCGCCGGGCAACAGGCCCACGATCTGGTTCGCGGGCACGCGGCTGTCGCTGCAGCCGATCCACAGGTACTTCGGCGACTGCGCGCCGGCGAGGCGGGAGAAGAACTCCGGGTCCTCGCGGCGCTTGCGGTCGCTCCACTTCTTGTTGTTGCGCAGCAGCAGGTCGAGGTCGTGCCTGTTCGGCTTGCCAGCGGGGACGTCCATGCCGCTCAGCTCCAGGTGATGGTGATCGGTGCGTCGATGTCCGGGTGGAGGCTCTTGTGTACCGGGCACGCGTGGGCCGTCGCTTCGAGCAGTTTCTTCTGCTCCGCGGTGAACGCGCCGCGCACGGTGAGCTGGACCGGCAGGCGGGCGATGCGGCGCGGGCTCGCCTGCATGTGCTTCTCGACCTGGACCGAGGCGCCCGCCAGCGTGATGCCGTGGCGCTTCGCGACGATGCCCATCGTGGTCAGGATGCAGGTGCCGAGCGCCGTGGCGACCAGGTCGGTCGGCGAGAAGAACCGGCCGAGGCCCTCGTTGTCCTTCGGCGCGTCGGTCTGCAGGTTTGCGCCCGACGGCCCGTGCACGGCGGTGCAGCACAGGTCGCCTTCGTACTTCGCGGTGATCGTGACCATGGCCCCAGAGTAGGGGGCCGGAACGGGTCAGGTCGAGAGCGTTTCGTAGGCCCGCTGGATCGCGAGGAAGCGTTCCGTGGCCTCCTTCTGTGCCACCGGTCCGAGCTTCGCCTGCGCGTCCGGATGGAACCGGCGCACGAGGTCGCGGTGGCGTTTGCGGATCTGTTCGGGCGTGGCCTCGGCCGGCAGGTCGAGCACCGCCAACGCCTCGGCACGTGCGTCGGCGACGTGCGGCTGTCGTGGGTGCGGCCCACCACGCTGGCCCTTGGTGTCGCCGCGCAGGAACTGCGCGCGCGCCAGGTGGAACAACATCCGCGCGCGTGGACCCGCGAGGTCGAGACCCTTGGCGACGTCCTGCAGCGCCCGGTGTTCGTCGACGCCGAAGCGGCCGTCGGCGAACGCGACGAGGCAACACCAGCAGAACAGCGAATCGAGTTCGGTGTCGTCGAGGCCGGCCCCGATGCGCATCGCCAGGCCCTCGCGGTCGTCGATCGGCAGCGGCTGCGATTCCCACGTCTGCAGCTCCTCGACGGTGACGGGATCGGCGAAGCGTTCGCGCACGAAGTGGCGGACGGCGCCCCGTTCCTGCACGGTGATCGGGCCGTCGGCTTCGGCCACCGCGACCAGCAAGTAGTAGATGCGACGCGGCAGCGAGGCGCGCACGAAGATGTCGTGCGCCTGGTCGCCCCATTTCCGGCGCAGTCGCTGGCCGGCGAGCAGCCGCGCCATCGGGGTCGCGGCACCCAACGCGAAGTGGAAGCCGACCAGGCCGACCGCGATCGTGAGCAGGCCGATCGGGTCGTTCACGTGCAGCAGGCGCGGCACTGCCTTGCTGCCGGCGAGCACGAGCAGGGCGACGCCGAACAGGAAGCGTCCGACCCAGTGCAGTAGCGACGAACGATCGGGCATCGGGCCCCGAAACCGTAGCGAGGGCCGCAGCGTCGGGCGACGTCAGCGTCGCGTTCCGACCAGCAGGGCGGCGACGATCAGCGCCATGCCGCCGAGCCCGGAGGCATCGGGCCAGGTTCCGAGGAACACGCCACTGAACATGGCCGCGAACGCGACCTGCAGGTAGCCGACCGCGGTGGCTCGGCCCGCGGTTTCGCGGGCGAGGCCCTTGGTCAACGACAGCTGGGCGATCTGCGTCGACGCACCGATGCCGACGAGCCACACCGAGGTCCACGCGTCGGGCCAGACCCACGCCGGCACGGCCCACGGTGCTGCGACCGGGATCGTCAGCAAGGGCAGCCAGAACGTGACCACCAGCGGGTTCTCGCTGCGCCCCAATCGCCGCACGGTCACGTAGGCCACCGCCGACAGGACCGCGCCGAGCAGCGCCACGAACGCGAACAGGCCGTGGTCGGCGGGGTCCGTGGCGTTTGCGTCGGCTGCGGCGCCGAACAGCAACTGCGGCTTGGCGATCAGTACGACGCCGGCGAAGGCGCCGCCGAGCGCCACCAGCACGCGGGCGGAGATGCGTTCGTGCAGCACGACCGCGGCGAAGATCGCCGTCCACAGCGGCGCGGTCTGGTGGACCACCGTCGCTTCGGCGAGCGGCAGGTGCACCACCGCCGCGTAGAAGCAGATCATCGCGCACGAGCCGACCAGTCCACGCGTGAGCAGGAGGCGCCATTCGCCGCCGAACGGCGACACGCGGGCTGCCGCCAGCAGGGTCGAGGCGAAGCAGATGGTCAGCACGCCGCGCACGAACACGATCTGCAGCGTCGGCAACTGCGCGCTCGCGAGCTTGACCAACAGGCCCATCACGGCGAACCAGAACGCGGACTGCACCATGTAGCCGATCCCGCTTTCGCGTCCGGCGGTCGGAGCGGTCGCCGTCGTCACAGTGGCTTCAGGCCAAGCGCGGCGGCGAAGCCCGTTGCGCGCAAGTCGGCCAACGCGTCGCCGGTGCTGCGCACGAGCACGATCTCCGACCCGGCAGGAACGGCTGCGCGCAGTCGTTCGGCGGCGGTGCGGCCGAGCACGTCCTGGTCCGCGCCGACGCAGCAGGTGGCGCCCGGACGCAGGAGCGGGTCGAGCGCGACCAGGGCGACCTTGGCGTCGTCGCAACGGGATCGGCTCGCGGCCAGCACGGCAGGGTCGCCGACACTGGTGACGATCGCCCGACAACCGGCGTCGAGCAGTTCGCCGATGGCTCGCGTCACGTCGGCTTCGGCCGGCCCGGCCTGGCGGACGTGCATCTGCAACTGCGCGAAGCCGTTCACTGCAGTGCGCACTTCCCGTTCACAGCGCTGCCGCCACGCATCGTCACCATCGCGCACGAAGCCGACCAGGAACAACACGTCGACCTCCGGGCGCGGGTTCAGCGCGGCGGCGTTCTGCGCGCGCAGCATCGCGACGACGAGGTCGCCGGGGCCGACGCGCGGCGTTCCCCGGGCATCGGTCGGCGCGTGGGTCCGCGTGCCGAGCGGCAGTCGTTCGGGCAACGCGACGCCGGCGATGTGCAGCAGGGCCAGTTCGACGGCGACGGTGGCGCCGGTGTCGTCGACGATGCGGATTTCACGGTCGAGTTTCGCGTCGGGCGCGGGTGCGGCGCCGAACGTGATGCGCAACGAGGGCGGGCTCGTCGAGGTCTGCAGGTTCGCGGCGGCGTCGGCATCGAACGCGACCACGGTCGCTCCACCGCTCCGTGCCTGCACCACCTCGCGATCGGCGGGCAGGCGCAGATCGGCCACCACGCGCATCGTTCCGGTTGGGTCGACGAGCAGGGCCTCGTGGCCGCATGCCGCGAAGCCGAGCGTCGAGGCGAGCAGCAATTGGCGGAACGTCGGCATCGGCGCGATGATGCAGGTCCGGATCATCGGACTCCAGGACCCGACGCCGGCGCCGAGAAGAACGTCAGGAACTCGGCGACGACGCGTTCGACCGGCAAGCTGCTCGGCCGCAGGTTGCGCGTGAGCTGGCCGTACGCCTGGGCCGAGGGCTCGCCGAAGTACAGCTCGGGAATGGGCGCCTCGGGTGGGTCGGCGTTCCACGATGCACCGCCGTTCGCCGGTTCGAGCGTGGCCAGGCGCGCCGCCAACGGCCGCAGGTCGCGGCGCGGCAGCGGCTGCAGGGTCACCAGCTCGAACCAGGTCTCGGTCCGGTCGTGGAAGCGGAACCTCGTGCCATCGCCGTCGTGCTGGACGTGCAGCACGCGGAACGCGGCGGCCAGCGTGTTGAGGGTCATGCGATGCCGCGGACCGCGGCTCGCGACGACCGCGAAGCCCAGTTCCGCATGACGCGTTCGGTCGACGGCGCCGGCCAGCCCCGCTGTGATCTCCTGCTGCACCCGGGCCATCTCGGCGGCGTAGATCGCGGTGAACTGGCCCGGGCGATCGAGCACGGCGGCCGCGTTCTCGAGCAGCCATTCGTATCGGGCGAGGGTCAGCGCATCGGGATCGTCGATGCCGCGGAACACCGAGGCGATCGGCGATTCGGGCCGGGCGAGTCCGGCGACGATGCGGTCGACGGCGAACGCGCGCCACGAGTGCCAGGTGCCGAAGTCGCCGACACCGGCCGAGGCGAGCAGCAGTTCTTCGCGCGCGAACGCGAACTCGGGCTGCTGCACGGCGAGCAGGGCGCCAAACCCGTCGGTGTCGTAGTGGTCGTTCAGGACGACCTGGACGTCGCCGAGGAACGCTTCGCGTTCGGCTTCGGGGGCACGCGCGAACCGCAAGGCGATGCCGGTACTGAGGTCGGCCTTCCAGACCCGCGGGGTCCGGTTGCCCGGCCAGTGCGACAGGTTGGGGCCGGCAGGGGTCATGCCATCTACCGACAAGTGCGGCTCGGGGCAGCCCTTGGCACCGGCGAAGCCGAGGCGCAGGCGGGGACCGGGGGGAGGCGAGAACATCGGGGACGCGGGCCCGCGCCCTTTTGGGTTCGTGGGAGCTGGCCTAGACCCACCGTAGCGAGTGGAGCGCTCGCACGCCTCCGGCCGGCGACGGTCGAGGGTGGGCGGGTGGCTCTGACGAGAGAGCGAATGAGTGGCAGGCCGCCGGGAAGTGAGCCCGGCGGCCATTTTCGTGCCCGGTGGTCCGGCTGGCGCGGCCAGGTGAACAGAACGTGCTTGCAAGTGCTCGCGAGCCCGCTAGCATCCGCGCCCCCCAACGTGTGGGGACGTAGCTCAATTGGTTAGAGTACCGGACTGTCGATCCGGTGGTTGCGGGTTCGATTCCCGTCGTCCTCGCCAGTCAGAACCCCGCAGAACAGCCTCGAAAGGGCAGTTCGGCGGGGTTCTTCGTTTTCCGGCCAGCTTGGCCTGGTTTCCGGCGAGCCTGGTTTCCGGGGCCCCTCCAGGGCCGCCGGATCCGGCGTTGGCCGCCCTCTGGTGGCGGCCGCCACTCATCACTTCTTTTCGGCGCAGCAGGCACCGCCGGCGGCGCCGTCGCAGCAGCCGCTGGCGCACTTGCCGTCCTCGCACGCGCCGAGCCTCGACTCGACCGCCTTCGCGATCGCCTGGGCCTTCGCGATCGCCGCTTCCTTGGCGATGCCGGCCTTCATCGTGACACCGACGGCGCACTTGCAGTTCTCGACCTTGCAGGTGATCGGCAGTGTGACGTCGAAGCCGCCGTTCTCCTCGAGCACTTCCATCGCCGAGCCGCCCAGGACCTTCAGGTCCTCGGCGTGGGACGCCTGGCCGATGCGGGCCTTGTCGGTGCTGGCGCAGATCGCGGCCGCCGCGTCGCCCTTCTTGCAGTGCACGGTGAGGCGCGTGCAATCCGGGTTCTCCTTGGCGACCGCTTCGACCACGGCCTGCGGCGACGTGGTGACGTCCATCGACGTGGACTTGCAGCCGGCGGCGAGCGCCGCGAACAGGGACAGGGCGACGAATCGGGAACGCATGCTCATTCTCCTATGGGGTTGAGGGCGGGAACGTAGGCGACGGTGCGGCGGTGGGCCACGGGCAGTCGCCGGGGGACTACTGCGTAGCGGTCACTTCTTCTTCTTCTTGCGCCGCTTCTGCGGGTCCGACACGCCGCCTTCGGGCGTGGACTCCGGCTGCTTCATCGTCATCTCGAGCAGGGCCAGCTGGCTGCGCAGCGGCAGTTCGCCGTCGGCGCGCACGACCTTCTCGCTCTGCCCGCTCGGCAGGATGCGGCGGGCCTTCACGTTGTCGCCGAGCGCCATGCCGAGCACTTCGTCGACGACGCGCTTCTTCAGTTCGGGGTCGAGGACGGGTGCGGCCACTTCGACGCGGCGGTCGAGGTTGCGCACCATCCAGTCGGCCGACGACAGGTAGACCAGCGGGTTGCCGCCGTTCTCGAAGTAGTAGACGCGGCTGTGCTCGAGGAAGCGGTCGACGATGCACTTCACCGTGATGTTCTCGGACAGGCCGACGACGCCGGGGCGCAGGCAGCAGACGCTGCGCACGCACAGCTGGATCTTCACGCCGGCGCGCGATGCTTCGTAGAGCGCCATGATCACCTGCGCATCGGCGAGGTTGTTCAGCTTCGCCTTGATCGCCGCCGGCTTGCCGGCCTTCTTCGCGTCGATCTCGTTCTTGATCAGCAGCAGCAGCTTGTCGCGCAG
This sequence comes from Planctomycetota bacterium, assembly GCA_016794485.1. GTDB lineage: Bacteria > Planctomycetota > UBA1135 > UBA1135 > UBA2386 > UBA2386. The sequence goes on along the minus strand of JAEUHV010000181.1, from coordinate 3,308 downwards.
CGTGAACGGGGCCACCAGCAGGTGCTCCATCTGCGGCACGCGCGTGTAGCCGGTGATCATGTTGAACGTCTCGGCGACCTCCTCGCCGAGGTCGGCGCGGCCACTGAGGATGCCGATGTCCGTGTAGAGGCGCGCGGTCGCCGGGTTGTAGTTGCCGGTGCCGAGGTGGCAGTAGCGGCGCAGGCTGCCGTCGTCCTCGCGGCGCACGACCAGCGTGCACTTCGCGTGCGTCTTCATGCCGACGATGCCGTAGACCACGTGCACGCCGGCCTGCTCCATGCGGCGGGCCCATTGGATGTTCGCTTCCTCGTCGAAGCGGGCCTTCAGCTCGACGATCGCGGTGACCTGCTTCTTCTGCTGCGCGGCCTCGATCAGGGCCTCGACCATCAGGTTCTTGCTGCCGGCGCGGTAGATCGTCTGCTTGATCGCCAGCACCTTCGGATCGCGCGCGGCGAAGCGCACGAAGTCCTCGACGGTCGAGAACGACTCGTACGGGTGGTGCAGCAGGATGTCGCCCGAAGCCAGGTCGCCGAACATCTCGTCGGAGGTGGCCCAGCTCCATTGGCGGCGTGGCGTGGTCGGAGTGTCCTTCAGCTCGGGCTGCTCCACCATCTGGTAGAGCTCCATGATGCGGCCCATGTTGACCGGGCCGTCGCAGAAGTAGATGTCGTCGCTGTCGAGTCCGAACGCCTTCTGGAAGCGGTCGAGCACTTCGGGATGCACGCCGGTGTCGATTTCGAGCCGGACCGGTTCGCCGCGGCGGCGCTTGACCAGTTCCTTCTCGATGGAGCTCAGCAGGTCCGTGGCCTGCACTTCGTCGACATCGAGGTTGCTGTCGCGCGTCACGCGGAAGGTGCTGGCGTTCACGACCTCGAGGCCGGGGAACAGCTCGCCGAGGTTCGCCTGCACGATGTCGGCGGTGAACACGTAGGACCGCGGTCCGTCGAGGTCCGGGACGCGCAGGATGCGCGGCAGCGAGCGCGGCACCTGCACGACCGCCATGCGGTGTGTGCGCCGGGACTGGCGTGGGTCGAGCAGCAGCACCACCAGGTTGAGCGACTTGTTCAGCAGCACCGGGAACGGGTGCGCCGGGTCGACCGCCAGCGGCGTCAGGATCGGATAGACCTGCTTGTGGAACCACGTGTCGACCCACTTCTGCTGGGCGAGGGTCAACTGCCGGACGGTGCGGAACTCGACGCCGGCCTTGGCCAGTTCGGGCAGCAGCAGTTCGCGCCAGGTGCGCTGCATCGCGTTGGTGAACGCGTGCGCGGAATTGCGCACGCGGTCGAGTTCCTCGACCGGCTTGATGCCGTCGGGGTTCTCGCCCTGCAGCCCTGCGTCCACCAGTTCCATCACCCCGGCCACGCGGATCTCGAAGAACTCGTCGAGGTTGGTGCTGGCGATCGCCAGGAACTTGACGCGTTCCAGCAGGGGGTTGCTCGGGTCCTCGGCTTCCTCGAGCACGCGCCGATTGAACGCGAGCCAGGACTGTTCGCGGTTGACGAACAGGGTGGTGCGGTCGAGGGACGCGATCGGCGCGGTCGGAGACACCGCCCAGGCCACGGGCTGGGCCGCAGTCGGAACGACGGAGCCGCTCGGCGCGACCGGTGTCGTCTGAGAGGTCGCCGCGGATGGGTCCGTAGGGGCGCCGCCGCCCGCGGGCGGTTGGGCTGGGTCGGGGGAGCGGTGCTGCCGGCTCAGGCTGTCTTCGGCCATGCGGATGGGTTGCAGTTCGGGCAGCTCGGTCATCGCGATGCCTTGGGCTGTATCGGCGGACCATCTGATCGCCCGGGAGCGGCGATCTCCACATGGGTGGACGGCTTTCCCCGAATCTTCGCGAGCCGGGCGTTCTTGCCGAGCGGATCCCGGTCTGAGCCGAACTGCGAAGGCCGGCGTCATCCGTTCGGAAGTGCATGCCGATCCATGGCTTGGACCGCAATCACCACACCACGGAGAGGAATCCCAGTGTCACTTCGCATCGACGATCTGCTGCATGCCATGGTCAAGAAAGGCGCCTCGGACCTGCACGTGAAAGCCGGGTCGCCGCCCGGTTTCCGCGTCGACGGCGAGGTGCAGCAACAGGCCGAGTTCGGGCCGCTGTCGCCCGAAATGACGGCCGACCTGGCGCGCCAGCTGATGGCGCCCGAGCAGTGGGAGCGCTTCCAGAAGGAGAAGGACATCGACTTCTCGTTCGCGGTGCCGAACCTCGCCCGCTTCCGCGTGAACTGCCTGCACCAGCGCACCGCCGCCGGCATCGTCATCCGGCAGATCCCCGACGCGATCCCGGACGCGCGCAAGCTGGGGTTGCCGCAGATCTGCCTGGATCTCGCCGCGAAGCCGCGCGGACTCGTGCTGGTGACCGGACCGACCGGGTCCGGCAAGTCGACCACGCTGGCGGCGATGATCGACTACATCAACCAGACCGAACACGGCCACATCCTCACGATGGAGGACCCGCTCGAGTTCGTGCACCCGGACAAGAAGTGCTTCGTCACGCAGCGGCAGATCGGCCAGGACTGCCCGTCGTTCCGTGAGGGCCTGCGCCGCGCCCTGCGCCAGGATCCGGACGTGATCCTGATCGGCGAGATGCGCGACCTCGAGACGATCTCGATGGCGATCTCCGCCGCCGAGACGGGACACCTGGTGTTCGGCACGCTGCACACGACCAGTGCGATCTCGACCGTCGACCGCATCATCGACGTGTTTCCGACCGATGCACAGCAGCAGGTGCGCGTGCAGATGGGCAGCACCCTGCAGGGCGTGATCTCGCAGACCCTGGTGCCGAAGGTCGGCGGCGGCCGTGTCGCTGCGCGCGAGATCCTGGTCGCCACCGACGCGGTGAAGTCGCTGATCCGCGAAGGCAAATCGCAGCAGATCCTCAACCTCATGCAGACCGGCAAGCAGTACGGCATGACGACGCTCGAGGACGAACTGCTCAAGGCCTACACCGAGGGCCTCATCACCGGCGACGACGCGGTGTCGAAGGCCAACCGGCCGGACGACGTGCGCAAGCGCCTGGGCGAGCAGCCGGTGAAGGCGAACCCGGGGCTCGGCACGCTCGGCGTGAAGGCCGCTGCGGGCGCCGGGGCCGGCCAGGCGTCGCCGCCGGGATCGGGCGGCGCGTTCGCGGTAACCGGCTTGAAGGTCCGCACGCCGACCCGCTGAAATCAGGCCAGCCGTCCGGCGCGCGGCTCCGTAAGGTGCTGCGCACATGGTGTTCCGTCTGCTAGCCCTGCTGGCGAGTGCCGTCGTGCCGCTCGGTACCGCACTCGCCGCCCAGCAGGAAATGCCGCGCCGGACCGCCGCGG
>JAEUHV010000173.1 GCA_016794485.1 Planctomycetota bacterium | reverse complement strand
CAGCCGCGCCGCGATCGCGTCGCAGGCGGCCCCGGCGACGATGCCGTCGAGGTCGACCTGCACGTCCTCGCGCGCCTTCACGACCGCGCCATCGCGCACCGCGATCCGACGATGGCCGATGCGTGCCACGGCCGCCGCGATCGCCGCGTCGTCGAACGGTGCACGCGGGTCGGACCGCGCCGCGCGGTAGAGGTCGCGCAGCGGTTTCACCGTCGGATCGAACGCGCCATCGGTCGCTTCGGCGATGCGCAGCGCGAGCTGCAACACCGCGGCGAAGCGCTCGCCCACCGGCAGCGGTGCTTTGCTGGCGTGCGCGTTCACGCGCGCGATCTCGCTGTCGGCGCGCCACTGGCTGAAGGCGAGGTCGAACGCCGCCAGTTCGTCGGCCACCGCCGCCACGACGGCTTCACGCGGCGCGCCGCCCGCGTAGACGACCGAGTACGACGAACCCATGGTCGGACCGCCGAACGACTGCAGCGCCGCCGGTGCACTACACCCGGCCAGCGCCCACACGAGCCCAAACGCAGCGAGGCGGCCGTTCACCGCCGGCTCGCGACCAGGTCGCACAGTCCGCGCAGGGTGTTGCAGTTCTGCAAGGAGATGTCGGCGTCGGTCAGGCGGATGCCGAACCGGCGCTCGAGGAAGTCGGCGATCTCGACGACGCCGGCCGAGTCGACGATGCCCGACGTCACCAGCGGAGTGTCCGCTTCGAGCCCGTCCTCGCGCCCCTCGCGGAACCAGCCGGCCACGAACGTGCGGATCTCGGCCAGCAGGGCGGTGCGGTCGGGAAACGGGGCGGCAGGCATCGGGCCCGCGGATCATGCCTGCCGGCGAAGCCGAGGCAAGCGACGCTTCCGGCGAGTCCCGGCGTGTGCACCGTGGCTCCAGCCGGCGCGATCCGGCACGCTGGCGGCGTGCGCGCCCGCATCCGCTGGTCCAACGTCGTGCTGAGCCTCGCCCTGGCGCTCGCCCCGGCCGCCGCGGCACCGTGGTTGGCGCGTTGGCACTGGCTGGTCGACCTCGCCGCGAACTTCGTCGTGCAGGTGACCGGAACGCTGCTGCTGGCGACGATGGCACTCGCCGCAGCGCGGCGCTGGCGGGCGATGGCACTCGTCGGTGCCGCCGCCGGCCTCGGCCTCGCCGCAGCCTTGCCGCCGTTCCTGGCCTCGCCCAACCCCGGACCGGCCGACGGGCCGACCGTGCGGGTCCTGTCGCTCAACCTGCTGCGCGAGAACGACGGCAACGTGGCCCAGGCCCTCGCGGCGGTGCGTGCATTCGCGCCCGACGTGGTGTTCTGCAGCGAGGTGACGCCTGCCTGGCAACGCGGGCTCGACGCCGGCCTGGTCGACTTCCCGCACCGCATCGCGCGGGCCGACGGCGGCTGGTTCGGCGTCGCGCTCTACGCGAAGTTGCCGTTGCACGACGCCGCCGTGCTGCCGCTCGGCTACGCGTGGGCGCCGTGCATCCGCGCGACCGTCGCAACCCCGCACGGGCCGCTCGGGGTGCTCGGCATCCACACGCCGCGCCCCGGCAGCGCGCTGCGCAACGAAGAACGCGACCGCGCCCTGGCCGCCGTTCCGGACCTGGTCAAAGCACTCGGCCCGCACGTGCTGGTGCTCGGGGACTGCAATGCAACGACGTGGACGCCGGCGTTCCAGGACCTGCTCACGCGCACGGGATTGCGCGCGGCCGGCGACGGCCGGTTCGCGCCGACGTGGCCCGCCCACGTGCCGCTGCCGCTGCGCATCCGCATCGACCACGCGCTGCTCGGGCAAGGGCTCGGCGTCGTGGACTTCGCGGTCGGCGAACCGTTCGGCAGCGACCATCTGCCGCTGTTCGTCGAACTGCGGCTGCCGCGGACGTGACCGCGGAAGAGAGTGGCGGGAGCGCATGGGAATCGAACCCACCGGGCCCCACTCGAGGCGGAACCCCACAGGTTTTGAAGACCAGGCCGAACACCAGCTCGGATGCGCTCCCGCGCTGGGGCGGGGAGACTAGCGAATCAGCCGCGCAGCAACCAGACCACTTCGACGAACGCGAGCGCCACCGCCGCGCCCCACAACAGCACCAGCGACAGCGTCGCCAGCACCGACGCCTGCGCCCGCGCCGCGCCGTCGAACACGTCCCGCACCGCGCCGACCAGCACCCGGGCGCGGTTCTCCGGCGTCAACCGTTCCGGCACGGTGCTCTCCGCCGTCGCGAAAACCGCCTGCAGTTCCTCCACCGTCAGCTGCTCGGGCTCCGGCGGCAGGCTGCGTTCGCGCCGCAGCCGCGCCACGGCGAACGCGACCCGCGCCCGCTGCGGCAGCGCGATCACCATGAACGCGGCCACCACGCCGAACACCGTCATGCCCCTCCACGCGAACCAGCCGACCCCACCGATCGCGACGATGCGGAACAGCACGTCGAGCCACGGCGCGCGCGCGAACAACAGTTCCTGGAACACCCGGCCGCCGTCGAACGGCAGGATCGGCAGGAGGTTGAACCCGTTCAGGATCACGAGCATCCACGTGACGTCGACCAGCAGCGGGTTGAGGCCGAACCCCACCCACCGCGGCGCCTCGACCAGCACGATCGCGAGCGCCACGAGCAGCCCGGGCAGCGGCCCGGCCAACGCGACCAGCGCGTGCTCGGTGGCCCCGGCCCCGGGCTTGCGCCCCGACGCCGCCGCACCGAAGAACGGCACGAAGAACATGCGCAGGTCACTGAACCCGAACGCCCGCATCGCGACCAGGTGGCCGAGTTCGTGCACGACGACCACCGCCACCAGCACGACCAATTCGCGCCACGAGCCGCCGTTCTGCATCGACGCGGCGAACAGGGCCAGCGACACGACCAGCACCAGGAGCCCGCGCGACTTCGCCGGTGGCTGGGTCAGGACCGCGTGCACGAGCCGGGCCTGGTCGAGGGCTTCGGTCGCTTCGTTTCCCGGGACGGCATCGGCCATGCGGTCGCGCGAGCAGACCCGGGCCGGCTCCCCGTGGCAAGCCCGGCGTCCGGTCGCTACCTTCTCCGCCCCTATGCAAGTCGCAGCCAACGAACTCCGCCCCGGGATGCTGGTCCGCCACGAAAACCGCATGTGCACCGTGGTGTGGTGGAACATCCTGAAGAACGACCGCCGCGC
>JAEUHV010000161.1 GCA_016794485.1 Planctomycetota bacterium | reverse complement strand
ACACCCACTTCGCTGCCTGCCGCCACGCGTTGGTCCGCACGGCGAGCGACGCCGAAGGTGCCGGCCAGATGTTCCGCGTCAGCACACTGGACGTGAACAACGCGGTCCCGTGACGGTCACTCCCATGTGATGAACTGCAGGCTCGTGCGGCCGACTTCGACGCGACGCGTTGCTGCGGGCCGGTCGTCGCCGACCGGCTTGCACTCGAGCACGGTGCCCGGCGCGAACTGCAGGCTGGCGTCGCTCGGGCAGTGGAACGTCGTGCGGTGTTCGTGATCGCGGTCGGCGGCGCGCAGGAGTGGATCGGCGACGCCGTCGGTGACGATGCGCACGTGCACCTGATCCGGTGCCCGCAGCTGCACCGTGGTCATCGGCTGCAGGGTCAGCGTGACGTCGGCGGTCGGGGTTTCGAGGCGCACGGGCACGTGGTCCAGCGCGCGCACGAGCACGGCAGTCGTCGTGCGCTGCGGCAGCACCCAGCCTTCGTGCCATGCGAGTTCGTCGTCGATGGTCGTGTCCGCGGTGATCTCGGCCACGCCGACCCGCAGCAGGCGTCCGGTCGCGCTGCCGCTGCGCGCCACCACGTGCATCGCCCGCACACTGCGCAGTTCGAGAGGGCGCCGGTCCACGGGCCACTGTTGTGCTCCGGCGGCGAGCACGAGGTTCGGCGCGCGGGCCAGCACGTGGTCGCCGCAGCGGATGCACAGCGCGTAGCGTCCGGGCGTCATTCTCTGCCAGAGCACGCTGTCCTTGTGCACCGAACCCAACTCCGCATCGGCGTCGGGGTCGTCCGCGGGCACGAGCTCGGCGACGAGCGCGTCCTCGGGCAGTTCGTGGTGGGCCAGATCCACGCGCAGGGATGCCGCGCGCTGCAGCGTGATGCGGTGGTGTTCACCGCGGCGCAGCGTGGTCGGCTCCTGGGCCACGCAGTCGAAGCGCCAGCAGTCGAGTCGCAGCGGGCCCGACGGCTCCGTCCCGAGCAGCACGGCGGCATCGCCGCGGCGGCGCAGCACGAAGGGGAACGGCCTGTCGCGGCCCCCGTCGTCGAACGACAGTTGCACGAACACCTCGTGCGTGACGAAGCGGCCGTCGAGCAGTGCTTCGAGTGAGGCGAGTTCGACGAGGCCCGGGGCGGTCTTCATCACGAGGTCGCCGAGGTCCACGACACCGGCGCGCAGCACGCGCTCCACCAGGAACGACTGGGCCGGGGCGAGGGCGTTCTTCCCCGGTTGGACGGTGACTTCGATGCGCGGCAGTTCCGCACGATCCAAGACGGCTTCGAGTTCGAGCGGTGTCGCCAGGGCGACAATGTGGGTGGCGAGCGCGGGCTCCGGTTGGCGCGGGTCGCGCAGGGTGATCTCCGCATGCTGCTCGTCGGGCCACGCCAGTCCGTCGGCACGCACGACGCGGCCCTCGAAGACCCATCGATGCTGTGGGCACGGCACGTCGAGCTTCACGACCTCGTTGGCGCGTTCCGGCCCGCGCACGCGAATCGACGCGACGATGCCATCGATCCACAGCGACCAGGTGTCACCGAGAGGCACCATGCGGAAGACCTCCGCGTCCCCTTCGGTGTCGGCGCGAAACCGGGCGCCGCGATCCCCGTCGAGCGTCGTGTCGAAGTGCAGGGCCTGCCCATTCGGGTCGAGCACCCGGATCTGGACGGTGCCGCTCGCGGGAACGACGAGGTGGACGTTCGGATCGCGGACCACGTCTTCCCAGGACACCTTGCGCTTGGCCAGATGGGGCGCGCCGGGTGTGCAGGAGGAGCCGCTGGCCGTGATCCACAGGTCGGCCGCCAGGCCTGCGACGTAGGAGAGGCGGTTCTGCAGGTGCGGGAACTCGGCGCTGCCGTGCGCATCGGTCGTCAGGACCCAGGTTGGTTCGATCAGGCCGCCGTGCCGCGTGACCAGTGTCGCCTCGACGCTGGTGCGCACGCCTGGTTGCGGCACGCCGGTCGTGTCGGTGACCACGACGACGAGGTGCACGTCCGGGGCCAGCGTCACGCGGATGCGGTCGACGTCACCGTCCCAGCCCTCGAGCCACTCGCCTTCGCCGTAGAGCGTGCCGAGCTTCGCGGTCACGTCGCAGCCGGTGGCGGTGCATAGCTCCACGGTGCCCTGCGCATCGGTGACCGCTTCGCGATCGCCGGCGCGAACGAGCGCGCCAACGGCCGCGTCGCCGTTCGGCAGCACGACCTCGATGCGCACGCGCGGGTTCGCGGTGGACGTTGCGTCGACCGCGACGAGTGTGCGTTCGATCCCGTCCGGTCGTGCCGGTGCCTCGAGAGCGGCTCGCTCGACGGGCGTCGTTGGCTGTTCGGTCGTCGGGGTCGGTGCGGAGGGCGTCGGCGGCGTGAGCTGCCACCACAGCACGGCTGCGACGAGCAGCAGCACGAACGCGAAGAGCAAGCGGCGCGGCGTCACGTCGGCAGCCTAGCGTCGCGACAAACGTGCGTCAGCGAGCGCCGGTAGCGTGCGGGGCGAACGTCGCGGCGAGTTCGGCGGCGATGCGCAGCATCGCGTCGGCGTCGTTCGTGTCGGCCGCGGCGCGCAACTCGCGGTAGCGCGCGAGCCGTTGCGCGGCGGCGGCGGCGAGTTCACGATCGGCGGGCAGTTCGGGTGCGTCGGCTGCGACGGCGTAGACGAAGCGCCCCGTCGGCGAAGCGTGCGTCGGGATCTGCACGAAGCGGCGCTGCGGGCCCTTGCCGCCGGCCGCCTGTTCCTTCTCGGCGAGCAGGAAGAACTCGATCGCGTGCTCGGGATAGCCGAACAGGAGCCCGAGGCCGCGGTGACGGTCGAGTTCGGGCATGCGCTCGACGACGGCGAACACTTCGGCCGGATGCGTGTCGGGGCCGAGCCCGAACGGCGCGAAGAACGCAGCGTGCGTGTGCAGCAGCTCGGCGAGCGCCTGGCGGTGCACCACATAGCCGCGCGCGGCACGCTTGCCGCCGCGGTCGTCGTGGAACACGTGCACGTCGGCCCACAGCGTGTCGTTGCGCCACGGTGCGAGCGCCGCGCGCGTCGCGGTGATGGCGGCGAGGTCGGGCGACTGCACGTCGACCGACATGTGCCAGAACCCCTCGCTGACCGGCTTGAGTCCGCCGGCGACGGTGAACAGCGCCTCGGTGTCGAGCGCCTTCGTGACGATCGCGGCAGTGTCGGTGGTCGGCGGCGTGGCGACGGGGGCCGTGGCGCAAGCTGCCAACAGGAGGAATGCCGAGTGCCAGGACGTGCGTGGGAGCGCGAACATCGCCGCCATCATGCCGTCATCGAGCCCAGCATCGAACCGCGGCTCACCAGGCGCCGATCGTCATCGCCCATGCGTTCGAGGCGGTGACCGAGGTGAAGGCGAGTCCGGGTCCGAGTTCGATCGGAACGACCTGGTGACGGAACGTCTGCTGCAGAAGTGCGGGCGCTCGGGGAATGGCCCAGGCTGTGTTCGACACGCCACCGGCCGGAACGTCGACCAGAAGCAGGTCGGGGCTGACGTGCAGGGTGCAGCCGGGCAGTGCCGTCGGCAGGAC
>JAEUHV010000442.1 GCA_016794485.1 Planctomycetota bacterium | reverse complement strand
GGTGGCGCGGGGCGCGGGGCGCTGAAGCCGCCGGCCGCGGCGGTCACTTCAGCAGCTGCATCAGCAGCGCCTTCTGCACGTGGGCGCGGTTCGCCGCCTGCTCGTAGATCACCGACTGCTTGCCGTCGAGCACCGCGTCGGTCGCGGCGACGTTGCGGCGCACGGGCAGCGGGTGCATCAGCAGTGCGTTGTTCGTCGTCGCCATCAGCTGCTCGTCGACGCGCCAACTGGTCAGCGACCGCTTCACCATCGCCTCGCGTTCGGCGTCGTGCCAGTGCTTGATCGAGCCCCACGAACGGGCGTAGAGCACCTCGGCCCCGCGCGCCGCCGCCTGCATGTCGTTGACCACCTGCAGCGAACCGCCGGCTTCGCCCGCGACCTGCTTGCTCTTCTGCAGCACCTCGTCGTCGACTTCGAAGCCGAGCGGGTGCGCCAGCGTGATCTGCATGCCGGACAGCGCGGCGAGCTGCAGCACCGAGTGGGTCGGGCCGAGCGACTTCGGCTCGGGGTGGTTGCACCACAGCAGCGTCAGCTTGCGGCCGCGCAGCGACACCAGGTTCTCGCGCATCGTCATCACGTCGGCGAGCGCCTGGCACGGATGTGCGAACGAAGTCTCCAGGTTGATCACCGGCACCGAGGCGAACTTCGCGTAGCTGCGCAGCAGCAGTTCCTGGCGATCGCGTTGCCAGGGCCCGGTGCGCGACGCGGCGCGGATGCCGAGCGCGTCGCCGTAGCGCGACAGCGTGCGCGCGGCGTCCTTGACGTGCTCTTCGGCGGCGCCGTCCATCACCGCCTGTTCGTTCGGTTCGAGCTCGTAGAGGTCGTCGCTGGACAGGTTGATGCAGTGGCCCCCGAGCTGGACCATCGCCACCTCGAACGACACCCGGGTGCGCAGGCTCGGCTGGAAGAACAGGAGGCCGAGCGTCTTGCCGGTCAGCACCTGACCCGGCCGCTTGCCCTTGACGCGGGCGGCGAGGTCGAGGAGGTCGTCGAGTTCGGCTCGGGTGAGATCGGCCGTCGAAAGGAAGTCGCGCTTGCTCACGGGTCCCGGGGAAGGAAGAGTGAAAGACCATAGATGAGCCCGACACCACCGACAAGCGAAGAGGACGCACGCTTCCTGCAGCGCTGCTTCGAACTCGCGCGCGAGGCCGCCGCGGCCGACGAGGTGCCGGTCGGGGCGGTGGTCGTGGTCGACGGCGCGGTGGTGGGGGAAGGCCGCAACCGCGTCGAAGAACGGCGCTCGCCGCTGGCGCACGCCGAGATGGAGGCTCTGCAGCAGGCGCTGGCGAACGTCGGCGAGAAACGGCTGCCGCAGGCGGTGCTCTACTGCACGCTGGAGCCGTGCTTCCTGTGCGCTGGCGCGATCCTGCACACGCGCGTCGCGCGGGTCGTGTTCGCCGCACGCGATCCGAAGTTCGGGGCGGTGCGCTCGCTCGGCACCGTGCTCGAGGATCCGCGGTTGAACCACCGCTGCACGGTGGTGGAGGGCGAAGGCGCCGATGCCAGTGCCGAGTTGTTGCGCGCGTTCTTCCGCGGCAAGCGCGGCGCGAAGTCGTAGCGAAACAGGCCCGGGTCGCCTGTTGCAAACGGCAGGGCAGCCCGGCAAGATCCTCGGCCTCGATCGTCACACCCGCAGCGATGCGGACAACCTCGCGGAGAGGTGGCAGAGTGGCTGATTGTACCGGTTTCGAAAACCGGCGTGTCGAAAGACACCGGGGGTTCGAATCCCCCCCTCTCCGCCATTTTCCTCCCGCGCGCCGCGGCGGGTCAGAACCCGTTCACGAAGCTGCGCACGCCGTCGCTGGTGGCGGCGCCGAACGCGTTCAAGGTGCCCGGCACGACCAGCGCCGCCGCCATTGCGAAGAACTCGACTCCGCCCGGCAAGCCTGCCGGCACCTGGAAGGTGGTCGTCTGGGTCGGTGCCGCGCCGACGAATGCCGTCGTGACGTCGAAGCTGCCGACCCACGACGTGCAGCCCGGCATGCCAAGTCCAGCGAGCGACGTGCCGGCAGCGTCCTGCTGCAGGCTGACGATCGTCAGGCCGACGTAGACGCCGCTGCCGGTCGACGCCTCGGGCACGTTGCCGATGGTGTAGGTGACCAGCGTGCCGCTGCTCGCCGTCGACACCGGTGTCGGCGAAGCCGCAAGCGAAAGGCCGTGGCAGCCGGCACCGTACTGGGTGTGCGCGGCGGCCTGGGCCGGAAGGGTCGCGGTCGCGAACGCGCCCTGGCTCAGGTTCCAGTAGCTGCCGGTCGGCGTCGTCTCGAGCCGAAGCGCGCGCACCAGGTAGGTCGAAGCGCCCGCGAGCGCGGTCGGGTCCACGAACGTCGTGGCCGCGACGGCGTTCGGCGTGAGCCGCGTGAACGGCCCCGCAGGAGTGGCCGCGCGATAGACGTGGTAGCCGGCGACCGTGTCGGGGCTCGGCGCCCACGCGAGGCTCGCGGCGGGCCACGCATCGGTCACGGTGACGCCACTCGGCGGGGCGACCACGTGCTGGCGCAGGGTCGGGGCGCCCATCAGGGCGACGTGGACGAAGCGCGAACCGTAGCCGGCGGCGGTGCCGTCGTTCATGCTGAGCTTCGCGCAGGTGCCGATCGACTCGCCGAGCCCCATCGGATGGAACTGCCAGTGCGGGCGGCCGGCCCAGACGTTGGTGAGCGTGAGGCCCTGCGCCAGCGGCGCGCGCAGGAAGTTGTTGGTCGTGTCCCAGTCGCCGAAGTAGCTGCCGAACAACATCGTGAACACCGAACGGTTGCTCGACAGGGTGAAGTCGGTGGTGGTGCCGATGCCGCCCGCGCTGGTGTAGCTGCCGCCGCCGCAACCGTACGACCAGACATGGCCTGGGCCGCTCGGCACGTTCAAGGTCGAGAAGTAGTCGGCGGCGGTGATGTTGCCGGTGCCGACGAGGGCGCTGCACGCGCGCCAACCGGACGCCGCGAACGCTTCGCCCGAGAACCAGCCGAAGTTGTCGTCGATGACCGCCTGCGCGGCGCAGGTGAAGTTCTGGTGCCGCCAGTCGTGGTCCTTGTCGAGGTACGCCGCCAGCAGCGCCGTTTCACCGGCCGCGAACGCCGGCATGTTGGCGAAGTCGACGCGGCCGATGCCGAGTTCGACGTCGCTCGGCAGCGTGCTCTGGTCCCACTTGCCGTCGCCGGGCACGTTGTCGGTCTCTGGGCGCGAGGCGGCGGTGACGTTGACCGAGGTGTCGGTCCAGATGCCGTTCACGTCGGCGTAGTAGCAGTCGGCGGGCCAGGCCCCGCTGTGGTCGGGCGTGTGGCCGTCCGGTGCGATCCAGCCCGAGTACGGCACCGGCACGCGGCCGAGCACGAACACGGTCTTCACCTGGCCGGGGAACGCGGCGTAGTCGGCGGTGACCAGCGCCTTCACGCTCGGCACCGCAGCGCCAGGTGCGACGTCGTGGCGCAGCACGTGGTAGCCGTCGCCGGTGAGGTCCGACACCAGCCGATCGAGGCGTGCGCCGAGGCCCGCGACTTGCGTGGCGTCGACCAGCAGCACCACCTTGCCGCGGTCGTGCTGCGCGATCGCTTCGACGCCGGCGGTGACGAAGCCGTTGCCCTGCGGGGTGCCTGCCTTCTGGAACCAGTATTCGTAGCGTGCGCCGAGCAGCACCGAGCCGTCGCTCCATGACGTCGCCGCTCCGCCGCCGGGAATCGTCGTCGACGCCCCCCAGCTCAGCGAACCCGGCAGTCGCCGGCGCACGAAGTAGTTCGTCGCAGTGGCGTCGAGCGGCCACGTGAACGTGATCGACGGCGGATTGGCGGTGACGGTGGCGTTCACCTGCACCGCCGCCTGTTGCGCGGTCTGGGCTCCGATCGTGGACGTCAGGGCCAGCAGGAAGGCGAGGCGGCACGCGGGCCGAAGCGTGGTGGCGATGGGCATGGGACGAGGCGTGGCAATCTAGCGGGCCGACGGCGGATGGCGATCCCCGGCGCTTTCGGATGAAGACTCGGGCAACGCGCAGGCTACCGACCGCCGAGGTCGATGCGCGGCACCACCCGTTCGTTCGCATCGTCGAGTTCGAAGAACGTCGGTTCCTCGATGCCCATCGTGCTGGCGACCAGGCTGGTCGGGAACGACTCGCGCAGGTTGCGCAGTTCGCGCACGTTGCCGTTGAAGAACCGCCGCGCCGCGGCGATGCGGTCTTCGGTCGTCGCGAGTTCGTCCTGCAGGGCGCGGAAGTTCGCGTCGCTCTTCAGTTGCGGGTAACCCTCGGCGACCGCGAACAGCGAACGCATGCCGAGCAGCAGGGCGTTCTCGTCCTTGGCCTGGCTCGCCGCCGAACCGTGGTTCTGCATCGCCGCGTTGCGCAGCTGCACGACCCGTTCGAGCACCTCGGCCTCGTGCCGGGCGTAGCCCTTCACCGTAGCGACCAGGTTCGGGATCAGCTCGTAGCGGCGCTTGAGCTCGACGTCGATGTCGGCCCAGCTCTCCTTGACGGTGTGCTTGAGCCGTACGAAGCGGTTGTGCGTCGCGATCCACCAGACCAGCGGCACCAGTACGACGACGCCGACGACGATCAGGATCTCCATCTCAGCTCCCCAGGTCCTTGGTCAGGTGGCGCGGCCACAGGGCGCAGAAGTTGCGCACGAACTCGATCTGCCGGCGGAACCCGGCCGGTTCCCAGCGGCGGCTGCCGTCGCCCACGCACAGGGCGCCACCTTCGAGGTCGAGCATCGGCGGTGACGATGCGAGCAGGAACTCCATCATGCGCGGGTGCAGCACGTCGTACGCGAACCGCTTGTCGTTCGACTGCACGAAGTACTTGCCCGAGAACTCGGCCGACTCGAAGTCGATGTCGTCGAAGCCGAATGCGCCCTTCACCTTGTCCCACAGGCCCTCGCGGCGGACCAGCAGCGTCGGCGACGGCCACGGCGGGTGCACGATCAGGTAGCTGAAGCGGTAGGTCGTGGTCGACGACGACTTGCCATTGCTGCGGGTGACCTTGTAGCGGAAGTCGCCCATGACCAGTTCGCACGCGGTGCCGAACAGGTCGAGCCGGCCGCGCAGCGTGTTGCGGGCGACACGCGAATGGCCGCGGCGGAAGATCTCGAACTGCGCGTACTCGTCGTCGTGCGAGCTGTCGTCGGCCGGGTCGAAGCGCAGGCCGAGTTCGCGCGCCAGCGCCTCGAGTTCGGCGCGGCGCTTCTGCTCGGCCCGCCACGACAGCACCGCCGCGGTGATCGCGATGCCGACGATGAGGACGACGATCAGTGCGACCATCTCAGCTCACCTGGTCCTTGACGAGGTGCCGCGGCCACAGCTCGCCGAAGCGGCGCACGAAGTCCATCTGCGCCCGGAAGGCGGCCTGGGTCCACAGGCGCTCCCCGTCCGACACGCACAACGCGCCGCCCTCGAGTTCGAACATCAACGGTCGGGTGGCGAGCAGGAACTCCATCATGCGCGGATGCAGCACATCGTAAGCGAAGCGCTTGTCGTTCGACTGCACGTGGAACTTGCGCGAGAACTCGGCCGACTCGAAGTCGATGTCGTCGAAGCCGAGCGCACCCAGCAGCTTGTCGGACGGTCCCTCGGGCCGGACCAGCAATGTCGCCGACGACCACGGTGGGTGCACGATCAGGTAGCTGAAGTGGAAGGTCTGCCGCGACTTGCCACTGGAGAAGACGTAGCGGAAATCGCCCATCACGACCACGCATGAGCCGCCGAACAGCTCGATGTGGCCGCGCAGCGTGTTGTGCGCCGACCGCTCGTTGCCGCCGTGGAAGACCTCGAACAGGCTGTACTCGTCGTCGTGCCCGCCGTCGTTGCCAGGGGTGAAGTGCATTCCCAAGCTTCTCGCCAACGCGGCCAACGCTTCGCGCCGCTGCCGTTCCTCGAGCCACGACCACCCTGCGCAGGCGATCGCGATGCCGACGAACAGGACGACGATCAGCGGGGCCACGCGGTCACTTCAGGTTCTGCCACAGGAACTCGAACGCGAGCGCGCTCATGAACGCCGCCTGCTTGTTGTCGGCGGCGCCGCCGTGGCCGCCCTCGATGTTCTCGTAGTAGAGCACGTCGTGCTTCTGCTCGAGCATGCGCGCCATCATCTTGCGCGCGTGCCCGGGGTGGACGCGGTCGTCGCGCGTCGACGTCGTGAACAGGACCTTCGGGTAGAAGGTGTCGGCGTGCAGGTTGTGGTACGGCGACCAGCGGCGCAGCCACGCCCATTCGGCCGGATCGTCGGGGTTGCCGTATTCGCCCATCCACGACGCGCCGGCGAGCAGCACGTGGTAGCGCTGCATGTCGAGCAACGGCACCTGGCAGACCACGGCACCGAACAGTTCGGGGTAGATCGTCAGCATGTTGCCCATCAGCAGGCCGCCGTTGCTGCCGCCCTGGATGCCGAGGTGCGGCTTGCTGGTCAGCTTCTGCGCGACCAGGTCCTGCGCCACCGCCGCGAAGTCCTCGTAGCAGCGCATGCGGTTCTGCTTCAGCGCCGCCTGGTGCCACTTCGGGCCGAACTCGCCGCCGCCGCGGATGTTCGCCACCGCGTAGACGCCGCCCTGGGTCAGCCAGCACGAGCCGACCGACGCGCTGTAGCTCGGCGTCAACGACACCTCGAAGCCGCCGTAGCCGTACAGCAAGGTCGGGTTCTTGCCGTCGCGCGGGCAGTCCTTCTTGCGCACCAGGAAGTACGGCACCTGCGTTCCGTCCTTCGACAGCGCCTCGCGTTGCTCGACGACGAGTCCGCTGGCGTCGAAGAACGCCGGCAGGCTCTTCAGTGGCGTCGGCGCGCCCTTGCCGACCGTGCCGTGCATGAGGCTCGTCGGCGTCAGGTAGTCGGTCACCGTGAGGAAGTAGTCGTCGCCCTCTTCGTCGTCGATCGCCGAAGCCGAGATCGTGCCGAACTCGGGCAGGCCGGGCAGCGCCGTGCGCGTCCAGCCCTGCTCGCCCGGAGTCAGCGCGAACACGCGGCTCTTCACGTTGTCGAGCACGGTCAGCAACACGTGGTTCTTCGTCGGCGACGCGCCGGCGAGCGAGGTTCGTTCGGTCGGCGCGAACAGCACGTCGAACGTGCGCGCGCCGCCGAGGTAGGCGTCGAGCTTGCAGGCCAGCAGCGAGCCGCCGGCATGCGTGGCGCCGCCGACGGTCCAGTCGTCGCGCAGCGTCAGCAGCAGCCAATCGCGGTGCACGCTGGCGGTGGCGCTGTCCGGCTTGTCGACCTTCACCTGCTTGCCAGAGCGGAGCAGGAACAGCTCGTTGCTGTAGAAGGTCACGCCGCGGAACACGAAGTCGCGTTCGAAGCCGACCGTCTGGTCGCGGTAGGCGTAGACGAACACGTCCTCCTTCTTGCCCTCGGTGACCGGCTCGGCCGACGCCAGCGGCGTGCCGCGGCGCCACAGCTTGACGACGCGCGGGTAGCCCGAGTCGGTCAGCGAACCCGGGCCGAAGTCGGTCGCGACGTAGATCGCGTCGCGGTCGCGCCAGGCCACGGTGCTCTTGGCCTCGGGCAGCTGGAAGCCGTCCGGCACGAACTGCTTCGTCGCGACGTCGAACTCGCGCACGACGTCCGCGTCGGCGCCGCCGCGCGACAGCGACAGCAGCACGCGGGTGCGGTCCGGGACCAGGAACGACGCGCCGTGCCAAACCCAGTTCTCCTTCTCCTGCTTGCCGAGCGCGTCGAGGTCGAGCACGACCTCCCACGTGGGATCGGGCTTGCGGTACTCCTCGAGCGTGGTCCGGCGCCACAGGCCGCGCGGGTTCTTCGCGTCGGTCCACAGGTTGTAGTAGTGCGGACCGTGCTTCTGGACGTAGGGGATCTTCGCGGTCGAGTCGAGCACCGACAGGATGCGATTCTGGGTCGCCGTGAAGCGCTCGGTCGCGGTCAGCACCTTGGTGCTCTCGGCGTTGCGCGCGCGCACCCAGTCGAGCGCCTTGTCGCCACCGACGTCTTCCAGCCAGAGGAACGGATCGTCGGCGCCTTGGGCAGCAGGAGTGGTGGGCACGGCGGGGGTCTGGGCTTGCAGGATGGGGAGCAGGAACGCGGCGAACGCGAATGCGGCCGGCGGGGTGGGTCTCGGCATGAAGTCCTCGCGGCGTGGCAACGTAGCTCGGGCAAGCCGGGGCCGCACGTTCGGGGACGTCTCCGCGGATCCGGTTGGGGTAGCATGCCGCGGCATGTCTGGACGATCGGCCCTGTTCGTTCTGTTCGCTGCCTCCATCGCCGCCGCACAACAGGACGCGTCGAAACCGGCCGAACGGGCGCAGGCACTCGAGCAGGAACTCGCCCGGCCCAAACGTCGCCTCGACGCCGCGCGCGAACTGACGGCCCTGGGCCCGGCCGCGTTGCCGGCCCTGCACCGCGCCCTGGTCGATGCGCGGCCGGAGGTCGTGCGCGGGGCCTTGTTCGCGGCACCCGGACTCGCGGCCGACATCGCGTCGCTGCGCGACCCGATCCGCCGTTGTCTCGCGCACAAGGACCTGGGGGTCGCCCTGGCCGCGCGCGCCGCGCTGCCGGCGCTCGACTTCCCGGGAGCGACGTTGTTCACCGACTACCCAGCCGGCCGCGTGGCGCGCTTTGGTGGTGACGAACAGGAACTGCACTCGGGCCTGCCGATGGTGATGAGCGCGCAGGAACTCGACGACGGTCGCCGGCTCGTCGCTGCATATGGCGACAACCGCGTCGTCGAGTTCGCGCGCGACGGCAGCGTGGTGTGGACCTTCGCCGAACTGGAATCGCCGAGCGATGCCGAGCGGCTGCCCGACGGCAACACGCTGATCGCCGACACCGGCCACAGCCGCGTCCTCGAAGTCGACCGCCAAGGCGCGATCGTGTGGTGCTACGAGAACGACGTGCGGCCGATCGACGTGGATCGACTCGGCAACGGCAACACGCTGATCGCCAGCTACCAGAAGGGCGGTGTGGTCGAGGTCGACCCGGCCGGCAAGGTCGTGTGGCAGTGGCGCGCCGAGAACGTGCGCGACGCCGACCGCCTGCTCGACGGCACGACCCTGCTCACCGACACGGCGGGCAGGTGTGTGCTGCGCGTCGACGCCGAGCACCGTACGTTGCGCACGTGGGCGCTCGATTTCGCGGCCAACGACGCCGAGCTGCTGCCCAACGGCCATCTCGTCGTCGGCGGCGAAGGCGCCCTGGTCGAGTTCGACCACGCCGGGGTCGAGGTCTGGCGGCACAAGGTCGGCTACGTCGGCCGGCTCGCCCGGCACGGCACTGCGCCGCGCTGACGCAGCCACGCGGACCGACGCGACACCGCGGTCCCTTCGGCAGCTTCGATCCCATGGCCGTCGTCCGGATCGGCCTGGTCCCGCCGTGGGGCTCCGCCGACGCGCCACCTTGCCAAGCCTCGGAGGCGAGCGACAATCCGCGGCCTGCGCTGCTGCCATGACGTCTCCGGCCCCGATCGACCGACCGACCCCCGAGCGGCTCACCCAGTTGCTGCAGCTTGCGCACGCCGGGGATGCCGCCGCGCTCGAGTCGGTGTTCGCGACGGTGTACGGTGAACTGCGCGGCCTCGCCGCGCGCCAGCTCGCGCACGAACGCGGCAACCACACGCTGCAGGCGACGGCCCTCGTGCACGAGGCGTTCTTGCGGTTGATGCAGCAGGACAGCACCGGCGCGCGCACGCCGGCCGAGTTCCTCGGCGTGGCTGCGCTGGCGATGCGGCGCATCCTGGTCGACCACGCGCGCAAGCGCGGTCGACTCAAGCGCGGCGGGGGCGCGACCGGCGAACCGCGCACCCTGCTCGACGGCCTCGCCGACCTGTGGCGCGAACGCGCGATCGACCTCGTCGCCGTCGACGAAGCACTGGCCGAACTCGCGGTGCGCGACGCGCAGAAGGCTCGCCTCGTCGAGCTGCGGTTCTTCGCCGGCCTGTCGATGGCGGAGGCGGCCCAGGTGCTCGCGTTGTCGGTGCGCACCGCCGAACGGGAATGGACCACGGCGCGCGCGTTCCTGCGCAGTCGGCTCGGCGAGGGACTGGAGTGAACGACGCCGAACGCTGGCGCCGGGCCGAGGTGGTGTTCGCGACGTTGCTCGACACGTCTCCCGACGCGCGCACGCGGGTGCTGGCGGAGCAATGCGGCGACGATGCCGCGCTGGCCGCCGAGGTGACCGCGCTGTTGCGTGGCCACGCCCTGGCGGGTGACGACTTCCTCGAGCCGCCCGGTGGCGAGGCTCCGGCCGAGACTGCGGTCGGGACGTTGGTCGGCGGCTGCCGGCTGCTCGAACTGCTCGGCGAAGGCGGCATGGGAACGGTCTGGCGGGCGCGCGACGAGGCGCTCGGCCGCGACGTCGCGGTGAAGGTGTTGCACGGCGGCGTGCTCGGGCGCGTCGGGCTGCAGCGGTTCGCACAGGAGGCCGCGGCCCTGGCGCGGTTGCAGCATCCCGCCATCGCGACCATCTTCGCCACCGGCAAGGCCGGCGACGGCGCATTGGCACCGCCGTTCTTCGTGCTCGAGCTGGTGGCCCAGGCGCTGCCGATCACGGCGTTCGCCGAGCGGCGTGGGCTTGCGCGTCGCGATCGTGTCGGGCTGCTGGTGCAGGTGGCCGACGCGGTGCAGCACGCGCACCAGCGCGCGGTCGTGCACCGCGACCTCAAGCCCGGCAACGTGCTGGTCGGCAGCGACGGCGTGCCGAAGGTGATCGACTTCGGCATCGCGCGCTTGTGCGACGCCGACGGCGTGCACACCACGCGCGCCGGCCAGGTGCTCGGTACGCTGGCCTACCTCAGCCCCGAACAGAGCCTCGGGGACCCCGACCAGGTCGACGTGCGCACCGACGTGCACGCGCTCGGGTTGCTCGGCTGCGAACTGCTGACCGGCCGCCTGCCGTATTCGTTGGACGGACTCGGCCTGCCCGCGGCCCTGCAGCGCATCGCCACCGAACCGCCGCTGCTGCCGCAGCAGCTCGCACCAGGACTCGAACGCGACCTCGCCGCGGTGCTGGCCAAGGCCTACGCCAAGGAACCGGCCCACCGCTACGCGAGTGCCGGCGCATTCGCCGACGACCTGCGGGCGTTCCTCGCGCATCGGCCGGTGGTGGCGCGGCCGGTGCGTCCGCTCGGCGCGTTTCGCTTGTTCGTGCGCCGGTCGCCGGGCCTCGCGGCAGCGCTGGCCCTGGCCTGCGTCAGCCTGGTCGGCGGCACGTTCTTCAGCGTGCATTTCGGGCTCGCCGCCGAAGAACGTGCCGTCGTCGCCGAGCGGGAGCGGGCGACGGCCCAGCAGCTCGCCGATTCGCTGCGCGACATCGTGCGCGCCGGCAACCTCGCGATCGCCGGACGCGAAGTGACGATGCGCGAAGCGCTCGATGCCGCCGCGGCCACGATCGAACGGCGCTTCGCCGGCGCTCCGTCGGTCGCTTTCGAGTTGCGGCTCGTGCTCGGCGACGCCTACCGCGTGTTGGGGCGGATCGACGACGCGGAGCGCCAGCTCGGCGCCGCCTCGTCCCTGGTCGCAGCCATGGCCGACCCACGCCTCGCGCAGGCGCGCGTGCAGTCGATGCTGGCTCCGGTCCGGGTGCTGCAACGACGGCCGGAGGCGATCGACCTGCTCACGGCGGCGTTGGCGGTCTACGAGTCGGAGGCTCGCGGGGGCGCCCAGGCGGTCGAGACGCGGGCCCGGCGCGGCGGCGTATTGGTCGCGTTCGAACGGTTCGCCGAGGCCGAGCCCGACCTCGCCACGGCGATCGCTGCGCTCGAACCCGCCGGTCCGTCGCTGGCGTTGGCCGAAGCCCAGGCCAACCTCGGCACGGCGTGTTTCGAACAGGTCCGGTTGCCGGACGCCGAACGGCACTGGCGCGCGGCCTTGGCGACGTTCGCGCTGGTCGCACCCGCGGAACACCCGCACCGTGTCAAGACGCTCGGCAACCTGGTCAACGTTCTGCGCAGCCACGCACCGCGGGACGCGGTGGCGTTGGCGCGCGAGGTCGTGCAGATCACCTCGAAGCGTTTTCCCGACGGGCACACCGACGTGGCACAGGCGCGGGCGCAGCTCGCGTTCGCGCTGCTCGAGGTCCCGGATGCCGCGGCCGATGCCGAGTTCGCCGCGGTGGTCGAGATGCGCGAACGGCTGCAGGGCGCGCAGCATCCGGCGACGCTGTCGGCGACCACCGACCTCGGCTACGCCCGGCTCGGCCTCGGCCGCCCGGCCGAGGCGATCGCGCCGTTGCAGCGGGCCTGGGAGGTGCTGGTCGCGACTCGCGAGACGCCGCAGGCCGCAGCGGTGGCGATGCTGCTCGGGCTGGCCCGCACCCGCACCGGTGAGCTCGCCGCCGGTGAGGAACTGCTGCGCCACGCCGTCGTGGTGCGCACGCAGAAGCTCGGTGCCGACAACCCGCGCACGCACATCGCGCGCAGCGCGCTCGGTGAGTGCCTGCTGGCGCGTGGCGCCGTCGCCGAAGCCGAGCCGCTGCTGGTCGCCGCCGAAACCGCGCTGGCGAAGGCCTTCGGCCCCGAGCACCGCGAGACCAGGGCGGCTCGCGAGCGCGTCGCGGCGCTGGCGCGCGCCCGCCGGTGATGGTTCACCAGCCGAGCTGGCCGGCCGCGGCGTTGCTGGTCACGAAGCCGAGCATGTTCGCGGTCGGGTCGAGCGCGAACGCCTGGTTGTGGAAGCGGAAGCCGGCGAAGGTCGGCGTCGCCGGGATCGGCCAGGTCACCGTCGCCGTGGTGCCGACGCCGTTGCCGACGAGGGTCACTTCGGGCGCGGCGAACAGCGTGCAGCCCGGCATGCCGACGAGGCCGAGATCGAACGGCAGCGGCAAGCTGCCGAAGGTCGTCGTCGCCGCGCCGAAGCCCACGAGGCCGAGGCCGAGCGGCAGGTTGTCCACCTGCACCGTGAACGTCGTGCCCAGGACGGGCTTCGTTCCGGCCGCGGCGTCGAGCACGGGCACGCCGAGGCTGCCGGCGCAGCCGCTGCCGAACGGCGAGTACGTCGCGAACTGCGGGTCGCGCTGCCAGGCGGTCACCAGGGCCGACGCGGCTCCCGGTAGCGCGGTGCGGTGCTGGACGGCTCCGGTCGCGGCGTCGAGCACGAGCAACTCGCTGCCGGTCGCGCCTTCGCTCGTCAGCGCGATGCGTGTGTCGTCGGGCGAAACCGACGCGCCGCGGCAGTTCGGCACCTGGCCTGGTGCGAGCGCCGTGAACGTGCTGTTGCCCGGAGTCGCGTAGTCGAGGTCGATGCGCCCGGCCCAACCGCCGCTGCCGATGCCGCAGGCGACCACGAACGAGCCGTCGTTCGCCATCGCCATGCCGACCGCGCTGCCGAACGGGATCGCGAAGTTCTGCTGGCCGGGTGTCTGTGGTGCGAAGTCCAGGGCGGTCAGCGTGGGCACGTGCACGACGACCAGCGCCGCCGGCGAAGTGCACAGCAGCAGGGCGTACTGATCGTCGGGCGTGATTGCGCAACCGACGCCGTTGCCACCGCCGGCGACGATCGGCGCCACGTTCTGCAGGTAGGTCGCGTGGGTGGGGTCGAGGTCGATCACGTCGAGACAGCCGGCGACGGACAGGAACGCGCGCGCGACGACGGCGTAGTTCCCCGACGCCGACAAGCGGAAGTGCTCGCGCACCGTGCCGCCCAGCACATTGGTCTGGGCGAGCACCGCACCGTAGGTCGCACTGGCCGGGTCGACGTCGAGGCAGCGCAGTTCGCGCGTGGTCGGCGTCGCACCCGCCAGCACCCACAGCTGGCGTCGGGTCGCGTCGAGATCGACGCCGTAGCAGGTGCCGTTGGTCGTGTGCAGGGTCGACACGATGCTCGTGGCGCCGTTCCATTCGAATCGCGTCACGCCTGCCGGCAACGCGCCGAGGGGGCTGCCCTGGTTTCTCGCGACGTACAGGTTGCGGCCCGCATCGGCCCACACCGCGCCGCGTACGTTGTCGGCGAACAGGCCGGGAAACGTCGCCACCACGGCCCCGGTGTCGGCGGCGACGAGAAAGCCTGGATCGTTGCTGCCGCCGACGGAGGTGCCGACGAAGACGAGTTCGTTGCCTTGCGCGGGCAGGGGCAAGGCCGCGAGCATGGCGAGCAGCGGGAATGGCGTGCGGGTGGGTCGAGGCATGGCTGGTCCGTGACGAGGCATGGGGTCAGACGCCGAGCACGCCGGCCGCGGCGTTGGACGCGGTGATGCCCAAGGCGTTGGCTGCCTGGTCGAGAGCGAACGCCTGCTGGAAGAACGGCAACCCGTGCAGCGACGGTGCGGCAGGGATCGACAGCGACCACGTCGCCGTCGGCGATCCGGTCACGGGGAGCAGGACCTCGGGCGCAGCCCACAGCGTGCAGTTCGGCATGCCGAGGCCATCGAGCGGCAGCGGCAACGGCAGGCCGTTGTAGCTCGCGTCGGAGAAGCCCATGCCGAGCAGGGCGATGCCGAACGGCAGGTTGCCGATGTCCACGTCGAACGTCGTGCCGACCGTGGGCCGCGGCGTCGCGGCCGCGGCGGTCAGGGTCGGCGTTCCGGCACTGCCCGGGCAGCCCGCGCCGTAGCTGGCGTAGGTGGCCGTCGGCCGCAGGTCCTGCCAGGCCGTGAACAGCCCACCCGTTGCCGGCGCGAACGTCAGTTGGCTTCCGCTGGCCGCATCGACGACGTAGAGCCCGCCGTTGGCGACGAACGCGAAGCGCGATCCGTCGAACGACACCGAGGGCCCGTTGCACGCGAACTTCTGCACCGACGGCAGCACGTCGGTCAGTGTCGACAGGGCCGGGTTCTGGTAGTCGAAGTCGATGCGCTTCACCCAGCCGAGCCCGCTCGGGATGCCGGTGACGACCAGGTAGCTCGCGTCCGGCGCCAAGGCCATGTAGGTCGGGGTCAGTTGCGGCAGCATCAGGTGCTGCTGGCCCGGCGCGGCGCCGAAGTCGAGCCATTGCTGCGTCGCGATGTCGAGCACGGCGACGTAGGGCGCGATGCCGGGTACCACGGTGTAGGCGTAACGGTCGTCGCGCGAGACCTCGCACGCCATGATGTAGCCCGAGCCAGGACTCGTGGTCGACAGCGGGACCGACACGACGATCTGCAGGTACGTCGGGCTCGCCGGATCGGTGTCGACGATCTCGAACGAGTTCTCGCCGACCGAACCGTGCGGCACCGCCGCCAGGTTGCCGCTCGGCGACAGCGCCCAGCGTTCGCGGAAGGTCGGGCCGAGCGTCGTCGTCTGCGCCAGCAGCTGGCCGTACGTGGCACTGGCCGGGTTCGCGTCGACGCAGTGCAGTTCGCGGCCGGCGGTGGCGTTGCCGGTCAACACCCAGAGGCGCTGCCGCACGCGGTCGAGACCGAGGAAGTAGCTGGCGTCGGGCACCACGTAGAAGGGCGACCAGGCGGCGGAGCTGCCATTCCAGACGGCCCGCGAGATCCCGGTCACGCCCGTCGCCGGTGCGGCGTTGGCGACGTACAGGTGTTGGCCGAGGTCGGCGAACGCAGCGCCGCGCACGTTGCGTGCGCGTGGGTCGTTGCCGCTCACCGCGGTCCCGGTCGCGGCGTCGACGAACGAGTAGTTGCCGTTGCCGGTCGTGCCGACGAACACCCACTCGTTGCCGAATTGGGCATGCGCCGGAGCGGTCGCGAGCAGGAGGACGCCGAGGCGAAGTGCGGATCGAGGCATGGTCGTGCGGTCGAGGAGTGTGGAGGGGTGCGGCGCACCGCGTGGTCGCAGGTATCTGCCCGAGGTCCTGCGGTTGTGACACGTCGCGGCGAGGATTTTCCGCCGCGCGGCGGATCCGGCCCACCTTGCGCAATCCACGCTGCGTTCTAGCCTGTGTCGGCGTTCGCGTCGCCCTCGTCGTTCCTGCCGTCCCGTTCATGCCGCAACGTTCCGACGAAGACCTGTTCCGCGCGTTCCAACGCCGTCGTGATTGCGACGCGCTCGGCATCCTGTTCCGTCGGCGCGCGCAGGAGCTGGTGCGGCTGGCGGTGTTCGTGGCGCCGAGCCCGAGCGATGCCGAGGACCTGGTGCAGGCCACGTTCCTCACCGCCATCACGCGGGCCGAGACGTTCCGCGACGACGGGCTCGTGATGAGCTGGATGAGTGGCATCCTGAGCAACCACGCGCGCATGCTGCATCGGGCGGCGAGTCGGCGGGTGCCGGTGCAGGACGACCGCGAACTCGGCGGTGAGCCGATCGACGCCGCGCTGCACTCCGAACTGCGGGCCGCGTTGAAGTCCTGCATCGCGTCGTTGCCCGAGCCGTACCACTCGGTGCTGGCGCTCCATCTGCACGGTGGGCTCGACAGCCAGGAAATCGCGCAGCGCCTCGGTCGCCCGCCGGCCACCGTGCGCAAGCAGATCGAGCGGGCGATCGATCGCCTGCGGCAGGCCCTGCCGCTGGGACTCGCCACCGGGCTCGTGCTGCGCCTGTCGCCCGAGGCGATGGCGCAGAACGCCGCGAACGCGGCTCGCTACGGCGAAGTGATGGCCGCGGACGCCGAACCGCGGGCGCAGCCGTCGGGGCGGTTCGCGACCTTCGGGCGGCGTGGCCTGGCGATCGTCCTGGCGGCGGTGGTGCTGGTTGGAATCGCGGCGTGGTCGGCGTGGCCGGCGGCGCCCGACCATCCGATCGCGGTGGCCGACCTGGCGGTGCGCGCGGACGCAGAGGCCTTGCCCGATGCCCCCGGCTCGGGGCCGGCGGCGGTCGTCGCCACGGAAGCCGCCCGGGCGCCGGCTGCGACCTTCGCCACGTTGACGGTCCAGGCGCTGCGCGGCGACGGTGTCGCCGAGCCCGGCGTCGACCTCGTGCTGCTGCCGTTTTCGGACCGTTCGTTGGTCGAGCGCATGGCGACTGGGTTCCCCGTGGCGACGACCACCGCTGGCGACGGCTGCGCCCGCTTCGACGGGTTGGCCCCCGGGTGGTACCAGATTCTGCAGCCGGGAACGGCGGCCGGGTCCCTGGTGTCGATCGGAGCGAGCGACCAGCGGGCGCAGGTCATGGTGTCGCCGCCGCAGCGCGTGCACGGCCGAGTGCTGGACGAACGTGGCGCGCCGATCGAGGGCGCCGAAGTGATCGCTTCGACCAACGCCAGTGGTATCGGGCTCGGTGTCGTGCTCGCTCGCTCCGCAAGCGACGGCACGTTCGCCGGAACGACGCACTTCATCGGTCGACTGTGGGCCCGGCATCTCGACTTCGGCCCGTCAATCGGAGTGCGCATGGAGGCGGACCGCGAACTGCGACTCGTGCTGCCGAAGTCGCAGCGCACGGTCACCGTGGTCACCCTCGACGCCACCGGCCGGCCGCTGTCCGGATGCTGTGTGGGCGTGGTGCCGCGCAGCGACAGCAACCAGCCGTTGCTCCCTCAGCACGGCGTGAGCGACGCGTCCGGGCGCTGCACGTTCGCCGATCCGGGGCCGGGCGAAGCGACGGTGGTGGCCAGTCGCGACGACCGGGCCGCGAGCCTGTGCGATCTCGCCAAGGACGCCCGCGAAATCGTCGTCACGCTGGCCGACGGCGGGGACGTGCAGGGCGTCGCGCGCGCGGACGACGGCACTCCGCTCGCCGGCCGCGAGGTCACGGCGGCGGTTCCGTCGCTGCGCACCAACGAGCCCGCTGGCAATCTCGTCGGACGGGTGGCGATGACCGATCGCGACGGTGCGTTCCGCTTCGCGAGCTTGCCGTCGGGCCCCGTGCATCTGCGCATCACGGCACCGACGTCGGCGCCGCTGCTGACCTACCCGCCGCCGCTGCTCGCGTGTGCCACGGTCGAGGTGGTGCCGGGACGACGAACGCCGTGCGAATTGCGCATCCTGCCCGGAGCCCGACTCACCGGGCGCGTCGTCGCCGGCGCCGTGCCGCAGCCCGGCTGGCTCGTGGTCGCCGTGCCCGAGGTCGGCACCGCCGCGCACCGCAAGGCGCGCACCCGAGCCGCGCTGACCGATGCGACCGGATCGTTCGCGGTGGTCGGAGTGAACATCGACGACGGCTACCAGATCGGTGCGTTCCCGCCGTCGACGGTCGTCCAGCGCGCCATGCCGTTCGTGGTGCAGAGCGTTGCACCGGGGTGTACGACGGTCGGCGACCTCGTCGTCGATCCGCGCATGCCGCCGAACGCGCGGCTGCGGTGCCGCATCGTCGATCCAGTCGGGCGACCGTTGCCCGGCGTGTCGCTCGAACTGCGACCGCTGGCATTCCAGGCTCCGACCACGAAGACCAGTGGCGCCGACGGGGTCTGCGAGTTCGCCGGCCTGTCGGCTGGCGACTACTGGCTGGCGCGGTTGGCGCCGGGATCCGGTTCGCGCACCGTGGCGGTCGCGGTGCCGGCACGCGATGCCGTCGTGGATCTCGGCGATCTGGTGGTCGAAGCGCCGGCGGCGCTCACGGTCGTGGTGGTGGGCGCGCCGAGTCCGGTGGTCCGGGTGGTCGTGCGGCACGACATCGGCGACCGCTACCTCGAAGCGATGGCCGACGCGCGCGGCGTGGCGAAGTTGCCGCTGGCTGCACCGGGGCCGATCCGGTTGCTGGTGCACGGTCCGGGGTTCGCCCCCGTGCACCGCGAGCTGGTGCTGGTTTCGGGGCCGCAGGACGTGCAGGTCGAAGTGCAGCCGGCGGCGACGCTGCTGGTGACGCTCGACTTCCCGCCCGCCGAGAATCCGCTGAACATGGACGGTCCGTTGCACTTTCAGGTGTTCGATGCCCGCGACCGGCTGGTGTTCGAGGACCACGTGGGCAGGGCCGTCGCCAAGGGCACCTTCAAGCTCGTCACCGGGCTGCCCGCGGGCGACTACCGGTTGCACGCGCGTGCGATCTGGAATGCCAGTGCGCGCGTGGCGTTCCACGTCGACGCGGCGTCGACCACGCGCGTGTCGGCCGGTCTGCGCCTGTGACTGCGGGCCATCGGCGGACGGTTCGCGGTCGACACGGGAAGGAGGCGTTCGGCGACGCGCCTCGCTACGCTTCCGCCCGGCGGTCAGGGCATGCTGCGGATACCCATCGAACAAGCTCCGGCGCTGCGTGAGCCGGCCTGGATCGACGTCGATCTCGACGCGATCGCGCACAACGTGCGCGCATTCCGTTCCCTGCTCACGCCTGGCTGTGCCCTGGTCGCGGTGGTGAAGAGCAATGCCTATGGCCACGGCATGCTCCGCGTCGCGCGCACGGCACTGCAACACGGCGCCACGGAACTCGCGGTGGCGAACGTGTACGAAGGTGCTTCGCTGCGCGAAGCCGGCGTCCAGGCACCGATCCTCGTCGCCGGCCCGGTGGCGCCCACCGAAGCCGGCCTCGTGGTGCAGCACGCGCTGGTGCCGAGCGTTGCCGGGGTCGAACTGGCGCAGGCACTCGCCGCGGCCCAGCGGCGCTACCTGCCGGTGCACCTCGAGATCGACACGGGCATGAGCCGGCACGGAGTGTCTGCGCAAGCCCTGCCGGCGCTGGTCGACGCGATCGAACGGCGTGGACGGTTGTCGATCGCCGGCGTGTTCACGCACTTCGCCGCCACCGGGGTTGGCGAGGTCGACACGCTGCGCGACCAGCTGCATCGCTTCGACGCGGTGGTTGCGGGGGTGCGGTCGCTGCGCGGCGTGAAGCGGCATGCGTGCAACACGCTCGGCACGCTGCTGCTGCCCGAGGCGCGTGGCGACGCGGTGCGGGTCGGCGGCGGGTTGTACGGGTTCGACCCTTGCCTCGGCTCCGGACCGGTCGCCTTGCGGCCCGCACTCGCCTTGAAGGCGCGCCTGTGCGGGCTGCGCGACGTGCCAGCCGGCACGCCGGTCGGCTATGGCGGAACGTTCGTCACGTCGCGGCCGACGCGGCTCGGACTCGTGCCGCTCGGCTACGGCGACGGGCTCGTGCGCGAACTGTGGAACGGGGCGCAGGTGCTGCTGCGCGGCCGTCGGGTGCCGGTGGTGGGTGTGGTCAGCATGAACCAGACGGTGCTCGACGTGACCGACGTGCCGGATGCACTGCTCGGCGACGAGGTCGTGCTGCTCGGCGCGCAGGGCTCGGCGATGGTGCGCGCCGAGGAACGGGTCGGGGTCGGCGGTTCGGTGTACGAGGTGACGACGTTGCTGCGTTCGAGCCTGCCGCGGCGTTATCTCGGCTCGTCGGGACGCTCGGATCTGCGTTCCTAGCGCGGCGCCGGCCGCCGCGGTCCGGCTCGTTCGACCTCTAGGGTGAACTCGACGGAGTCGTCGATCGGGCGGCTCAGGTTGACCAACCGTGATGTGTCCCTGCCGTCGACCAAGAACGGGTCGAGGCTGCCTTGTTGCCGGATCGTTCCGGACACGGTGACCCAGTACCGGGTGTAGAACTGCGGCGTGTCCGCGATCAGCCTGCGAATGGCGCGGCGCCCCAGCTGGGCGACGAACGACGTTCCGCCCGCGTCGCGTTCGAACGTCACCAGGTGCGCGTGGTCGGGATCGCTTGTGCAGGCGTCCACCAGCACCCTGCGGGCGAGGCGCGGGTCGATGTCCCGGTCCACGAACTGGAGGCTCGCGTCGCGCACGCTGGTCGGCCAGGTCTCCGGACCGCCAAGGAAGACGACCGCCCCGACATGCAGAGTCGTTACTTGTGGCGCGGAGGTCTCTGGCGCCGGCGTCGACAATTCAGGCGGCCGTTGGCCGCGGAGTCGACGGATCTGCGCGAGCCGCCGCGAACCACAGACGCCCGGGTCGAACGTGAAGTCGCGCGGGAACCAGGCGGCGAGCAGGGTGGCGGCGAGGTCGGCGAACGTAGCGGTGTGCACCACGACCTCGCCTTCGCCCGACGGGATCGGCCACTGCGCGCCCGCGACCGTCTCGTCGGCCAGACGAGCGAGCAGGTGGCTGCGAAGGAATCCCGTGATCCGGCGGCGCAGCAGTCCATGGGCGTTCGCGAGCACGAACTCCGGCGGCATGCGCACCAGTGCCGGCAGCAGTCGTTGGGCGAACGCCGGCTCCGCGAGATGGCGTTCGATGCCGTCCCAGAGGACCACGCCCCCGGCGTGCAAGAGATCTTCCCAGGGGGTCTCCGGGTCGACTGCGCCGCGGTTCCACGCGTCGACCACCACCGCTGCACCGCTGGGATCGCCCAGCTCGAACAGGCACCAGGCCGCGGACGTGCGCCGTGCTTCGTCCGCGGCCGACAGTCCGGCGCGTAGACGCGCCACGACCAGGTCGACGGCCTGTTGCGAATGATGGTTGGCGATGGCATGCAGGCAGAGCACCCTCGCATCGAATACGGCGTCGCCGTCGGGGCACACGAGCGCGAGTACTTCGGCGAAGGCGTCGGGTTGTTCGAGCAGCAGGTGGTGCACCGTGTTCCACGCGGGCTGCCCGCTGGTCATTTGCGCCAACCGGTGGGTGCGCCGATCGGGGCGACCATCGGTCGCGCACCAGTGGGCCGCATCGAAGTCCTTGGCGCGAGCGTCGTCGCCGACGATCTCGGCCAGCACGCGTTGCACGTTGGCGCCGAGGTTCGTGCCGTAGATGCAGCCGGACTTGCGTGAGAACCAGTTCCACGAGCGCGACGGCCGCTGGTCGTCGCGGTGGGCCACGAGCAGTGGCACGACAGCCGGCCCGCGGCGAACGAGTTCGCCGACGATCGGGGATCTCGGCCTCGTGAAGACTTCCGACCTGCTGGAGGCCCAATCGAAGGGCATGGTGTCCCAGTTCGAATGCGAGGGCAGGCAGACATCGACGAGTCCGTCGAGGAGTTCGGCGTCGCTGGCGTCGCGCACTTCGGATTCGTCCAGCGGCTCGATCCCCGCGTCGATCCAATCGCGGATGGCGTCGCAGTCGCGTGCCCAGAATCGTGCGCTGCCGTCGTGCGGCCACACGGCACACAACGTCTCGCGTCGCGCGAGGTGGTCGGGCCAGGCCAGCGTCGGGTCTTCGAGGGCAAGGCTGGCCATCGTGGCCAGGTCGTTCGGCAGTGCCTCCAGCCAGGGCAGGCGCACCCACGCTGCGTGCATCGAAGTGACCGCGTCGTGCAGGGCGAGCCGACTGCAGGCGCGCGCCGTGAGCAAGGCGTACGTCGTGTTCGACACCGGCTTGTACGGGTCGACGCGCGAACTGGCTCTTCCCGACGAGGACCGCAGGACCTCGGCGACCTCGGCGGCATGCCGACGCAAATCCGACTGCGAATGGCCGACGCGGCGCCATTCCGGCGTGTGTGGCGGTGTGTGGGTGAACTCTCGCCGTGTGCCGTCGAGATCCTGGACGACGAAGTGGCGCCCGTCGTCGGCGAGTAGGAAGCCGTGGTGGTAATCGTTGGTGGCCGGAGCGTCGTCCCACGATCGACCCCATGCGGTCGCCACGCGCACGAACGGGAACGTCGTGAAGTCGCGCGGGTCGAACCGGTCGAGCACGGCGAACACCTCGGAGGGGGTGGCGTCGGCGAGTAGCGGGCTGCTCGAAGCGGATGCCTTCGGCGCATCGCAGGCACACGGTGCGAACACGACGGCGAGCCAGACCAGGGTCCGTAGCACAGTGGTCGCAACGGCGCCCGATGGCCACCGGTTCAGGTCGCGAGGTGGCCATGCGGCCGCGTCGCCGGACAGCGTCTCCACGAGGACGCTTGCCACAGACTTCGACCTCGCCGCCAACCCGCCGTGCGGTGGAAAAACCGCACAGCCCGCGAAGGTGGAACCCACCAGGCACCCCGGGCACAAGAAGCCGCACGCTTATGGCTGCTTCCTTCCGGACCTGACCAGGTTCACGCCGCCCCCTTGCTCGGGACCCGGCGGATCCCACCTTCGCGAGCCGTGCGAAACTGGCGGAGAGGGGGGGATTCGAACCCCCGGCAACCTTGTGGGCTGCACTCGCTTTCCAAGCGAGCTCCTTAAGCCGCTCGGTCACCTCTCCACGCAGCCGCTTGCTCGCCCGGGGATTCCGGACGCCTGGGCGGTGAATGGGAGGAAAGCTTGTAGCCGCGAGGGCGAACGGACGCAACGGGGCGCCTGGATCCGTCCTTCCCTGCCGCCGCCCGATCCGGGATGCTGGCCGCATGGCGGCAGCGCGCGACTCGCACGACGACGGCTCCTACCAGGTGGTGGCGCGGCGGTTCCGGCCCACGTCGTTCCAGGAACTGGTCGGCCAGGACGAAGTGCTGCATTCGCTGCGCGCGGCGTTGGCGCAGAAGGCGGTGCCGCACGCGTTCCTGTTCTCCGGCAGCCGCGGCGTCGGCAAGACCACGTCGGCGCGCATCCTGGCCCGCTGCCTCAACTGCGAGAACGGCCCGACCCCGGAGCCGTGCGGCACCTGCAAGGCGTGTACGGCGATCCTCGACGGCAGCTCGCCCGACGTCATCGAGATCGACGCCGCGTCGAACAACAGCGTCGAAGACGTGCGCCGTCTGCGCGAGACGGTCGGCTACGCGACGATGGGCTCGCGCTACCGCGTCGTGATCCTCGACGAAGCCCACATGATGTCGAAGGGCGCGTTCAACGCGCTGCTGAAGACCCTCGAGGAACCACCGCCCGGCGTCGTGTTCGTGCTGGCGACCACCGAACTGCACAAGGTCCCCGAGACGATCCGGTCGCGCTGCCAGGTGCTGCTGTTCCGCCGCGTCGGCGAACAGGACCTCGTGCGTCGTCTGCGCAAGATCGCCGACAAGGAAGGCCTGCCGATCCCCGACGACGTGCTGGCCGAGATCGCCGCGTCGGTGCGCGGCGGCGTACGCGACGCCGAGACCGCGCTCGAGCGCGTGCTGCCGCTGGCGCGCGAGATGGGGGCGGCGTTCGACCTGGCGGCGTTCCGCACGCTGGTGGCGCGCGTCGGCATCGACGCGACCGTCGGCGTGGTCGCGTCGCTGCTCGCCGGGGACGCCAAGGCCGGGCTGCACTTCGCTCGCGACCTGCAGCGCACCGGGGCCGACGAGAAGGAAGTGCTCGGCGAGATCGTCGAGGTGCTGCGCTGGCTGTTGCTGCTCAAGGTCGATGGCCCCGACACCGGGCTCGTGCCGATGTCGGGCGCCATGCGCGAACGCCTGCAGGCGCTGGCCGCGGCCGTCGAACCGCACCGCCTCGATGCGATGATCGGTGCGGCGCTGCTGGGCCGCGAACGGTTGCGCCACGTCGACGACCGCGGGGTCGTGTTCGAGGTCACGATGGTGCGCATGGCGGAGGCCGGCGCGTTGCCGACGCTCGCCGACCTGCTCGCCGAGGTGCGCGCCGGCGGCGGCGTGCGGGCCGCGAGCGGCGCTCCGCCGCCGAGCCGGCCGACGTTCGGGCGCGGTGGCGCGCCGGCATCCGGGGCCCCGATGCCGGCGACGAACGTTCCTCCCGTGGGCCCGGCCGCAGCACCTGCTGCCGATCTGCGCGGGCGCGTGCTCGCCGCGTTGAAGGACCGCCAGCTGCTGTTGGCGACGGTCGAACGCTGCAAGGTCGACGGCCCCGACGCGTCGGGCGGTGTCGTGGTCACGATGACCAGCGACCAGAAGATGTACCGCGACCGGTTGCTGTCGACGGGCGTGCAGGCGGACCTGCAGAAGGTCTTCCAGGACGCCGCCGGCCGGCCGTTGCGCATCGAGTGGAAGGTCGCTGCCGCGGCCGCCGAGGCGGCGCCGCGGCCGCGGCCGGCGGCTGCGGCGGAACCTGGGCCGACCACCAAGTCGGTGATGGCGGTGTTCCGCGGCCGCGTCGTGCAGGTCAATCCCGAGGATCGGGCGCGCATCGAATCGCCCGCGGCGGAGCCCGAGGTGCCGCGGCGCGACGACGAAGGTGCGCCGGTCGACGAACAACCACCGCTGCCCGAATGAGTCGCGTCGCCGTCAGTTCGCCCGCGCGAGGCCGGTGCAGGCGTCGGCGGCTTCCTGCAGGGCGCGCGACAGCCGCCGCTCGGCGCTGCTGTTGACCAGGATCGCCACCGCGACCTTGGCGTCGGGGTACCAGCGCACTTCGGCCTGGTAGCCCGGGAAGAAGCCGCGGTGGCCGTGCGCGGGGCCATGCGCGGTAGGGTCGACGATGACGCCGAGGCCGTAGCGGCTGCCGCGGCCGAGCGGGGCCGGTTTGGCATCGAGCACTTCGGCGAGGCGCGTGCCGAGCACGTCGCCGCCCCACAGGGCGCGGGCCCAGCGCGCGAGGTCGCTCGCGGTCGACGCGAAGCCGCCGCCCGCACCTTCGAAGCCGGCGTCGAACGGCAGCTTGCCGTCCTGCAGCATCGCATCGCGCCCACCGAACGGGTTGTCGGCGCCGGCGTGGCCCTGCAGCAGGCCCGGGATCGAGCGGCCGACACTCGGCACGGTCGCCAGCAGTCGCAGCGGCTCGAGGAAACGCCGCTGGATCTCGGCGTAGCACGGCTTGCCCGCGACCTGCTCGAGCACGAGGCCGAGCAGCACGTAGTTGGTGTCGGCGTACTCGAAGCCTTCGCCCGCCGCGAACCGCGGTTTCGCGGTGAACACGAACGCGAGCTCTTCGGCCGGGGTGAAGCAGTGGTCGGGCCTGGCCAGCAGCTGCTCGGTGAACTTCGGGTCGAACTCGTAGCGGGGCAGGCCGCTGCGGTGCTGCAGCAGGTGGCGCAGCGTGGTCGCGTCGCCGTTCGGCAACTTCGCGAACCACGGTTCGCGCCCGAGCCAGGTGGCGAGCCGCCCGTCGAGGTCGAGCTTGCCTTCGTTGGCGAGCTGTACGGCGAGCGCCGCGAAGAACGTCTTGCCGACACTGCCCGCGAGCAGCTTGCCGTCGTCGGTCATCGGCGCCCTGGTGGCGCGGTCGGCAACGCCGCAGTGGAAGGCGACCAGCGTGCCGTCGGGCCGGACCACCGCGGCCTGGGCGCCTGGCGCG
Source organism: Planctomycetota bacterium (assembly GCA_016794485.1). Classification (GTDB taxonomy): domain Bacteria; phylum Planctomycetota; class UBA1135; order UBA1135; family UBA2386; genus UBA2386. The sequence continues at coordinate 1,343 of JAEUHV010000442.1, read as the reverse complement.
AGTTCGCCGAGATGGCTCTGCAGGCACTGCTGCAGCCGTTCTGCGAGCGGGGCCTGGGCCGCGAGCGAACACGTGAACAGGAACGCAACGAGGGCGCGCATGGGGTTGCCATACGCGCCCTCGTCGTGGGCTGCGAGTCCGCGGAGATCACCGCGCGACTCGCCGAGGCCGGCTCAGCCGTTCAGTTGAGGCCGAGGGTGTGCTTGATCGCGTTGCTGGACGACGTGATCAGGTTGGGGCCGCCGAACAGGCCGTCGAGCGCGATCCACTGCGCATAGAGGTCGATGCCGATCAGGCCGGCCGGCACCACGAACGGCACCGTGCCGGTGATCGTCGAACCGGGCAGCACGTTGATTTCCCACAGCGTCGCGCCGAGCGACGTGCTGATCATGCAGCCCGGGGCGGTGATGGTGGGAGCCTGGAAGCCCGGCCGGCTGGCGCTCACGTCCAGCAGTTGCGCGCCGATGACCGTGCCCTGCGGCACGTTCGACACGTTCCACGTGATCGTCTGGCCGGCGAACATGCGGCCGCCGTACTGGCCGCCACCCGCGTTCGGGGTCGCCAGGGCGGTGAGGCCGATGTTGCTGATCGCACCTTCGACGCCGGTCGTGAACGGCGCCTCGAGCGACAGGTCGCGGTTCTGCGGGTCGCGCGCGTTCTGGCCGGTGGCGCCGCCGATGCGGCCGGGGCTGAAGCCGACCAGCGTCGCGTAGCAGTTCACCGTCGTGGTCGACGCGGTCGCGAACGCCGGCACGTTGCCGTAGCGGTACTCGACGACACCGGTCGCTTCGTGGATCGCGATCTGGAACGTCCAGTCGGTGTGGCCCTGCACGCCGGTGCCGCTGACGACGTTGAACTCACCGATGTTCCACCAGGTGATGTAGCAGACCTGGCTGCCGGGCGCTCCCGAGGTGCGGACGTGCAGGCCGGCGAGCGGGTTGAGGCCGACGTTGCGGACCATGTTCAGGTCCTTCCAGAAGATCGCCAGGCGCGCGCCGCTGTACGGGGGCACCGACGTGGTCGCGACCGGATCGCCGAGCAGGCGGTTCGACAGGGCGGCGAAGCCGGTGTCGGTCATCGCCGCATCGAGCCACACGAAGCCGTTGCTGCTGGCGACGATCTGCGACGTCGAGCCGGTCGGGTAGTTGAACGTGAAGCCGAGCGGGCGCAGTGCGACGCCGTCGTCGGCGATCACGTCGGCCGCGGGGTTGACCTGCGTGGTGTCTGGCGCCGGTGCACCCGGAGTCACCGTGTAGACGCTCGGCGACGCGGGGTTGTCCGGGGTCATCGTCAGGCCACCGCCGAGGTCGAACGCCTGGCCGTTCAGGAAGCCCTGGTAGAAG
>JAEUHV010000026.1 GCA_016794485.1 Planctomycetota bacterium | reverse complement strand
CGCATGGTCGCCCCACACACGCTCGAGTTCGTGCCCGGCCACCGGTCGACGGTCGTGGCGATGCCGAGCAGCGACCTGCGCGAAGCGATCACCAACCTGGTGACCAACGCGCGCGACGCCATGCCGGCCGCAGGCGGTCGTTGCACGATCCGTCTGCGCGCACCGACGGAGGACACCGCGCCGTTCGCGGAGCTGGTGGTCGAGGACAACGGTGGGGGCATGTCGCGCGAAGCCCAGGAGCACCTGTTCGAGCCGTTCTTCACCACCAAACGCGAAGGCTCGGGCAGCGGCATCGGGCTCGCTTCGGTGCACGCGGCGGTGCACCGTGTCGGCGGCCACGTCCACGTCCGCACGCAGCCGGGTTCGGGCACCACCGTGGTGCTGCTGCTGCCGCTGGTGCGCGCCTCCGCGAACGACCAGCGCCTCAGCGGCTGAGCCAGGCGAAGTCGGTGTTGCCGCCGGTGAGCACCATCGCCACGCGCTTGCCGCGCAGCTCGGGGGCGATCGCGCGCAGCGCCGCGAGCACGGTGGCCGAACTCGGCTCGACGACGATCTTCATGCGTTCGAGAAACCAGCGCGCCGCGTCGACCATCGCCTGCTCGTCGACCGTGACGACGCGCACGCGATGCTGCACCAGCAACGCGAAGTTCGGCTCGCCGAGGCCGGTCATGAGGCCGTCGCCCCACGACTTCGCGTTCTCGACGCGCGGCTGCCGCACACCGGTCGCGAGCGAACGCGCGGCGTCGTCGACCGCCTTCGGTTCGGCGGCGAGGAGTGCCATCTGCGGGCGCAGGGCGCGACCGACCACCGCGGTGCCGGCACACAGGCCGCCGCCGCCGACGGGAGTGACCACCACGTCGAGATCCGGCACGTCGGCGAGCAGCTCGAGCGCGGCCGTGCCCTGGCCGGCGATCACGAACGGGTTCTCGAACGGGTGCACCATCGTCAGGCCGCGTTCGTGCTGCAGGCGCGCACTGGTGGCGTCGCGCTGGGCCGCCTCGACCAGCACGACCTCGGCGCCGTAGCCGCGCACGGCGTCGATCTTCACCTTCGGTGCGTTGTTCGGCATCACGACGACGCAGCCGATGCCCCGTTCGCGCGCCGCCCACGCCAACGCCGCGCCGTGGTTGCCCGAACTGTGGGTGACGACGCCGCGCTTCGCGGCCGCGTCGTCGAGCGCCATCACCGCGTTGCACGCCCCGCGCGCCTTGAACGCACCGACCTTCTGCAGGTTCTCGCATTTGGCGAACACGCGCGCACCGAGCTCGCGGTCGAGGGTCGCACTGGTCAGCACGGGAGTGTGGTGCACACGGCCGCGGATGCGATCGGCGGCGGCGCGAACGTCGGCGAGGGTGGTCACCGGCGCACGATAGCGGCGCCGACCGTCACCGGAACGTGATCGTGTGGGTCCGGTGGTCGGCGTCGCCGCCCGGCGCCTGCGTGAACGGACGGCCGTCGACTTCGACGTCGACACCCCGCAGCCGGACCAGGTCGAGCGCGAACAGGAGCACGAGGGCGGCGACGCCGAGCCGCAGCAGCTGCCGTTCGCGGCCGGTGCGGCTCGCGAACGTGTGCAGCATCGCCACGGCGCCGAGCGCCACCACGGGCAGGCACAAGACTCCGAACCGGGCGTGGCCGAAGAACGCGGCGACGACGAACAGCCTCGACGCGGCGAACGCGACCAGCGGCCACAGCGCGTCGATCCGACGCATCCGCCACAGACCGGCGAGCGCGAGTCCGAGCACGCCTACGCGCCAGAGGCCGGCCCAGACACCCTCCGCCAGCACCATGTCGACCGGACGGCGCACGCCCGACAAGCCGATCGGCATCGCCGCACCGCCGAGACCGCCGGTGGCCCCCCCGAGGCCGCGCCACACCTTCTTCGCGGTGCGCACCATCGCCCCCCACGGATCGGCGGCGAGTTCGGCGAAGCCACGCGCGTAGCCGTGCAGGAAGACGTCGAGATGCGGTGGGTAGTTCGGCGAGAACTTGCCGCCGCGCGGAATGTCGTCGCGCAGCCAACGTGGGTATCGAGCTGCGCCGCCCGCGAGCGGCGGTGGCCGGTTCCACGGTTCGCCCGACAGGCCGCCGTCGCCTTCCGGCACACAGGCGAGCCAGAAGTTCATGCCGCCCTGCAGCGCCACGAACTGCGGCCGCAGCGGTTCCGGGTACACGCCGAACGCTTCGCGGATCACCTCGAGGTCCTCGACGCGCACTTCGCTCCGGCCGCGCACCTGCACCGTGTCGCCGACGAAGCGGAACATCGGGCCCTGCTGGAACGACGGCAGCTCGCGCAGCTTCGCCAGCGCGTCGGCGCGCCACGGCACCTGGCTCGGCGGCAGCGTGGGCTCGCCGGCGTTGAACGCCGCGACCAGCGCGTTCGCGTGCAGTTGCCACGGCACCAGCGGAAGGGCCGCACCGACGACCGCGAGCACGAGGCGACGCCACGGCACGCGCGTGCGCCACGCCACGAAGCCGAGCGCCGCGATCGACAGGACGTGCTCGGCGCGCAACAGGCACAACAGGCCGTGCAGGGCCCCCCACCGCAGCGCGACGACGCTACCGCCACGTTCCACGAGGCGCTGCTGGTCGAACAACGTCAGCAACACGAGCACGAGGTACGGCGTCTCGACGTGGAGGCCGCTCGACGCGAGCAGCAGGTTGGACGCGCAGGCGCAGACGAGGCCCGTGCCCCACGCAACCATCGGCGGCACGTGCCGACGCAGCAGCAACACGAGCAGCACCGGGGTCAGCGCCCCGAGCGCGGCGAACAGCAACCGCACCGGCCACACCGTCGCCCCTTCGCCGTCCCAGAGGAACGCGAGGCCGTAGGTCATGCCCGGCGGGCGGTACGGCACCTGGAACTCGAAGTCGTCGACCCCGTGCGCGAGCCGCGCCGCGAGGTCCTGCCACACCGGTGCGTCGCCCTGGAACCCGATGTGCCAGCAAATGCCGCCGTCGGGCGTCGCCGCCTGGAACACGAGGCGGAGCACGAGGCCGAAGACGAACAGGGCGAGCAGGCCGAGCACACGCACGCGGCGCATCCTACTGCCGCGTGCGCTGCCGACCGATCACTGCTGCTGCACGCGCAGGCGGCCGTTCTTGCGGTCGACGTCGTAGAGCTTGTTGCTCTGGCCGAACTTACCAACGAACGCGCAAGCGGTTGTCAGCGGTGCTGTCACCTTCGGCGACGGTGGGGCTGCGGGATAGCGGTTCGTTTGCCTACTCAACTCAACGTGGATCGCCGCAAATTCTTCAACTTGCGCGTGCGGACCGACGGGCTGCGGCGTGGATGTGGTTGTTCCGACCCACAACCAACACCCTCCTACCATCATGAGCGCTTCCGCTTCCAACGCCGTCTCTGTCCCGAATCACGCACGCAAGCTGTCGAACTGGGCCTGGTCGCCTGCCTGGGCCAAGGTGTGGGGTGCAACCCTGCTGTCGGTCTTCCTCGGCTGGTCCATGCTCGGGTGGGGCTCGTGGATTGACGCAACTGCGTGGCTCACCCTGAGCTCGGCGTGGGTTGTGTGGCTCGCCGGCGCCGCTTCGAGCTGGAAGTGGCTCGCTGCCAGCCTCTGGACCCTGGGCTGCGCCCTGGTCGGCTGGTTCGGCTCTCTCGAAATGGCATGGTGGATGCCAGGAACGCTCGCAGCCCCTGCCTGGATCGCGGCTTGGACCTGGAACCGTCACCGCTGGACCGGTTCGACCTGGACCCTGCTGCTCGCTTGGGTCGCCCTTCTGTCGTGCATCCGGGCCAACTCGGGGACCTCGTGGATGTGGGCATCCCTGGACGGCACCCCTTCTACCGGGGCTTGCAGCGTTCTCGCGGGCGCGGCTACCCTCCCCTCACCTCGACCCCTCGCTGCCACCGACGTTCGGGAGAACACGCCCCGTCGACCGAATCAGGTCGGCGGGGGCCGCTGGTAGCGCCCTCCCTTCACCATGCCTCCAGGCCCCGAGAGTTCCGACCCTTCGTCCGAGAGCGAACGAAGGAGGCCTTTCACTCCTGCTGCGTCTTCGGCTAATAATGACTGGCCAGAATCGAGGTCGCCTGCACCAGTTGCCCGCGACCCGAAACAGTCCTTCGGAGACGACTTCGAGATTGCACTCGACGATTGGTTCTCCGAGCCGACAGATCGCCGGAGGCAGCCATGAGTAACATCGGCCTCGGTCCTGAAGAAGCAGAAGACCAGCACCGCCTGAAAAGGCGCGGCCTGCGAATCCTACGCGCAGACGATGCTTCCGTAAGGGCTGCGCCGGTCGACCTCACCGGCGTCGTGAGTGGATCCATTTGCTGTCTGGCCAAGCTTGGAGTCAAGGGGAAGCAACACGAGTGGGAGCAGACCACGAGAATCGCCCCGATACGCATCGGCTCCTTCTATCTGAAGGCCGCGAGCGAGCGGTTCGAGCTGACCGACCCAGCACACCAGATGCTCCTCCGCAGAGCCTTCGTCAGAACAGCCTGCGAGGTGACGTTCGGCCGAAAGGTCGTGCACGCCATGGCGAGCGTCAGCAACCCCCGTCGGATCGAGATCGACACGATGCTCTGCGAGGCCCTGCGGGCCAACCGGCATCCACGAGACTCTGGCTTCGATCCTGCCTATTGGCAGTTTCAGACGCTGGAGCCAACCGAGTCCTTGGTGGGCTTGGCTTTGCTTCGTGAACTGATGGCGATCCAAGAGTCGAAGCTGGCGGCACGCGGTCGCACCGCAGTCGATCTGGCGCGCAGGATCCTCGCGCCGCGAGAGCGATCGGCGGACACGTAGGTACGCCGTTGCGACAAGTCTGGGTGTGCCAACGGACAGCCGACCGGCGCATAGGCACGTAGAGTGGCCAACCTGGGCCGGAATGCCCCCCCGGCCCTGGGCTGCTCGGAGGTATCCCATGCGCAGATCTCCCAATCAGCCGCCGGACGACGATGCCCGGTCGCCCGCGCGCTCGAGTTGGGCACAGGACGTGGACGTTGGGTTCGGTCGCCTCCTCGAACGAGGTGGTTCGACCGATGAGTTGGATTCGGTGCATGCGAGGATCCGCGCCGGCATCGACAAACTCGTGAGCTACCAGCGCTGGCAGTTGGCCGGCACGGAGTCCGAGGTCGACGACATCACCCAGGAGGTGATGATCAAGTTGCTGAAGGCTGTCGCGGCGGATCGAGTCGAACGAGGCGAGACGTTCGCGCCTTTGGTCGCAACGGTCACACTCCACACGATCAGCGACGCACGGCGAGCGCACCGCCGATATCGCAATCGAGTCGAGCACGATCCTGCGGAGTCCTCGATGGAACCAGCCGGTTCGGAGCACGGTCCCGAACAGCTTGCGGTCGGTCGAGAGACCTACGAGCGCATCATCGAGGCGATCGAGTCCCTGCCGGAGAAGGACGGCGAGATCTTGGTCCTCGTCTTGTTCGCCGGCCTGACCACGTTGCAGATCGCAGAGATTCTGGGCATCGAGCCCAACTGCGCCCGCGTGCGCCTGCAACGCGCGAAGATCGTGCTCCGCAAGAAGCTCGAACGCTGCGGCCTGGCGCCAGATCTTCCGCCCGCTCGCATGGCCGGTTCGGTCACCATTCGCCGCCGAAAGATGGCCTGACCACGACACCGGCGCCACCTGCCGCGCCGACCTGCCCGGGCCAGCGCACGCGGCGCTGGCTCTCGCGATGGTTCCAGCTACAACTCGGGCGCAGTCGCCGCACATTCGTCGCCCATGAGTCAGGCCACCCCGAAGCTGTTCGTGTTCCAGTGCAGCGGGAACACCTACATGGAGTGCATCGAGAAGGGCGTGTTCGGTTCGAACGACCCGTGGCCGCTGCAGGTCAAGGCCGGCGACGCGCTGCTGCTGCACCACTACGAGTACGACACCCTGTTCGGCCTGTGGCGCGCCGCCACCGATGGCGGCAAGAAGCTCGTGGCGAAGGCGTGGGGCGGCAAGTTCCCGTTCCAGGCGCGCATCACCCTCGCCACGCCGACGATCATCGAGCTGCCGAAGGGCACGCTCGGCCCGGCCGAACGCATCGTCGACGGCCCGCGCGCGCAAGCCGTGCTCGACCTGCTGCTCCCGAAAGACCCCGCTCGTTCGTAAGCCCCATGGAATGGATCGCTCCCGCCCAGAAGGACACCGCGACCAAGACGCTGGAGAAGCAGCTCTGGGACGCCGCCGACAACCTGCGCGCCAACAGCGGGTTGACCGCAGCTCAGTACAGCCAGCCGGTGCTGGGCCTGATCTTCCTGAAGTTCGCGGACGCGCGCTTCCAGAAGCGCCGTGACGAGCTGGGCAAGGCAGCGACCGGACGGCGCGGTTCGCGCGTCGATGACCCGGGCAGCTACCACGCCGAGGGTGTGCTCTACCTGCAGCCGCATGCCCGCTACGGCTACCTGCTCGAATACCCGGAGGGCGGCAAGGACAAGGTCACGCTCGGCCAGGCGGTCGAGGCGGCGATGAAGGCGATCGAAGCCGACAACACGCACCTCGCTGGCGTCTTGCCGAA
>JAEUHV010000429.1 GCA_016794485.1 Planctomycetota bacterium | reverse complement strand
TCGCTCGACTGGTTCACCGAGGTCATGTTGGCCGACAGCTCTTCGGCCGCGGCTGCGACCTGCGACGACTGTGCCTGCGTTCGTTCCGCCGACTGCGCCAGGGACTGCGCGGTCGCGGTGAGCTGGCTGGAGGCGGCCGAGACGCCGGTTGCCTTCTGCGCGATCGAGCGCACGGTCTCCTGCAGGCGGCCGAGGAACTTGTTGAACCACTTGCCCATCTCGCCGAGTTCGTCGGCGCGTTGTTCGTCGAGGCGCGCGGTCAGGTCGCCTTCGCCTTCGGCGATGTCCTTCAGGGCGTCGACGGTGCGGTGGATCGGTGCGGTGATCTGGCGCGACAGCAGCCAGCTGATCGCTCCGATGGCCAGTGCTGCCGCGATCGTCAGCCCGATCGTCCAAGCGAGCATGGACGTGGCCGATTGGGCGCGGTGCTGCTGCATCGTCGCGACCGCACCCATGATCTCCCCGGTTTCGACCTTGGCGATCATCGCCCAGTTCTGGCCGAGCACCTCGATCGGTTGCCACACGGCGATTTCTTCGGCGCCGTCGATGTCGACCAGGATCTTGTGGCCACTCTTGCCGGCCAGCGCTTCCTTGATCTGGTCGGTGGCCATGCTGCCGGTCTTCGGGTTGCGGAACGACGCGGCGACGCTGTGGGTGGTGGGGCTGTGCCGCGAGTCCGACCGCATCAGGTGGTCGGGGCCGACCAGCACGACTTCGCCGGTCTTGCCCATGCCGTCCGTGGAGCCGACGACCGCATTGATGCGGTCGATGGGCATCTGCACGATGACGGAGCCGACCCGGTTGCCGTCGGCGAACACGGGTGCGCCGAGAAACGCCGCCGGGTCGTCGTAGCTCGGCCGATAGCTGGCGAAGTCGACCAGGACGCTGCCGCCCTCCGGCGTGTTCTGCAGCGTGCGGAACAGGTTGCCGAGGTTGGTGTGGGCCCACGCTCCGGACTGCAGCGAGGTCGCGTAGTCGAGCTCCTTGAACACCGAGTAGACCACGCGTCCGGCCGTGTCGACCAGGAACACGTCGTAGTAGCCGAAAGCCTGCTGTGCGGCGACGAGCTCGCCGTGCAGGTTGCGATGGAGCTCCGAGTACGACGAGCCGTCGTTGGCCTGCGCCAGTTCGGACTTGCGACCCAGCGGGTGCGGGTTGCGTTTCACGTAGTGCAGCTGCGCCAGCACCGTCATCGCGTCGGCCTGGGCCAATGCGGCGGCGATGCCGCTCGACTGGCCGCCGTTCTTGGCGCGGTAGGCGGTGTCGAAATCGCCGGAGTAGTAGGCGCCCAGTTCGCGACGGGCTTCCTCGACCTGGGCCGGCGTCGCGTCCTGCGCGAGCTTGGCCATCGCCTGCGACAGTTCGGGCAGGACCTTCTGCACGTCGTGCAGCCGGGCCATCGTGCCGACATGGGCCTTGGTGCTTTCGAACCAGTGCAGGATGTCGGCCTTGCGTGCCGCCGAGACGGCGGTGAGCTGCGCCACTGCGCGCTCTTCGATCGCCTGGGTGGCCTCCTGCGTCAGCGCCTCGGCCTGCTCGTTGCCGAGCTGGAAAGAAACCACTCCCACCGTTGCCATCGGCAGGATCCCGCACGCCAACAGCGCGCCCATCAACCTCGTACGGATCTTCATCGCGACACTTCCTGGGTTGTGTGTCGTCGCCGATATCGTTCCGCGCGTGTTTCCGGGTCGAGCTCTCTCGCGTGGGCCCGGTGGGACCGGGGTTGCGGCCGCTCAGACCTTGAACTGGCCGATGCAGCCCATCGCGACCACTCGTTCCGGGGTCTGCACGTCGGTGGGAACGTGCTCCGACGGCTGCAGGCCGAGGAACCAGAAGCCGACGTCGTGCCAGCGGTCGAACTTGCGGCCTGCGCGCGGAATGCGCCCCGAGGCGACGAAGCCGAGCCGTTCGTGCAACGCCACCGACGCGGCGTTCGGCAGCGCAATTCCACCGATCGCGGCGTGGAAACCCTGCGCGCGCAACACGCCGAGCAGGGCCCGATACAGCCGCGTGCCGAGGCCGCGGCCGCATCGGTCGTTCCGCAGGTAGATGCCGGTCTCGGTGATCCAGCGGTACGCAGGCCGGCTGCGCCAGACGCCGGCCTTGGCGTAACCGACCACTTCGCTGCCTTCGGTTGCGCACAGCCACGGGTACACGTCCTGGTGTTGGAGCCAGGTCGTGCGCAGTTCGTCCGCAGTCACGTCGTCGATCCCAAAGTGGATCGCGGTCGTCCGGATGTAGTGGTTGGTGATCGCCGCCAGCGCGGTGAAGTCGTCGGCACGCGCCAACCGGAGGTCCTGGGGCAGCATTCCGGTCGCCTACCTTCGGCGCAGGGCCAGCAGTGCGCGTGCGGCCGCGCCAGGAAGCTGCACGCCGCGCGCCACCTCGTCGCGTGCGCGTGCCATCGCTGCGGCGACCTCGGGGTTGCCGAGGAACTCGGCGAGCAGCCGTTCGCGCACCACGGTGTCGAGCCAATCGCCGGCCTGGCGCGAACGCCGCGCGGCGAACGTGCCACGGTCGTGGGCGTGCTGCAGGCGCACGGCGATCGTCTGCCACAGCTCCGCCAGGCCCCTGCGGGTCACCGACGACCCGACCAGCACGGGCGGCGGATTCGCTTCGCCACTGTGCAGCACCCGCATCGCGAGCAGGCACTGCTGCGCCGCGCGATCGGCGGCGGCGGCGAGGTCGCCGTCGGCCTTGTGCACGAGCACGCCGTCGGCCAGTTCCATCACGCCGCGCTTGATGCCCTGCAGTTCGTCGCCGGCCGCTGGGGACAACAGCAGCAGGAAGAAGTCGACCATGCCGTGCACCGCGACCTCGGACTGGCCGGTTCCGATCGTCTCGACCAGCACCACGTCGTGGCCGGCGGCTTCGCACAACAGCATCGCTTCGCGCGTGCGCGCCGCGACCCCGCCGAGCGTGTCGCCGCCGGGTGACGGCCGGATGAACGCGTTCGCGTGCCGGCTCAGTTCGCCCATGCGGGTCTTGTCGCCGAGAATGCTGCCGCCGGTCACCGCCGAACTCGGGTCGACCGCGAGCACCGCGACGCGGTGGCCGCTGCCGCACAGGTCGAGGCCGAGCGCTTCGATCAGCGTGCTCTTGCCGACGCCAGGGGCGCCGGTGATGCCGACGCGGATCGAACGCCCGGTGGCCGGCAGCAAGGCGTGCAGCAGGGCTTCGGCGGCGGGAACGTCGGAGTCGCGGCGGCTCTCGACGAGCGTGATGCCGCGCGCCAGAGCGGTGCGGTCACCGGCGCGGATCGCCGCGGCGAGCTCGTTCGTCGACGTCACGGCGCGAACGCTACGCCGTGCCGGCACCCCTCACCAGTGCGTCGGCGCGTAGTCCTTCAGGAACTGGCCCCACACGTGCACGCCCGTGTTG
>JAEUHV010000013.1 GCA_016794485.1 Planctomycetota bacterium | reverse complement strand
GGGTGCGGGACCGCGCGCGAGCCAGAACCTCGTGCTCGGCGCCAAGGCGCACGCGCTGCTGCAGGGCCGCTTCTACGTCGCAGCCGAGGACATCCGCGCCGTCGCGCACTCGGTGCTGCGCCACCGCCTGATCACCAGCTTCGCCGCCGAAGCCGAGGGCATCACCACCGACAAGGTCGTCGACCGGCTGCTGCAGGAGACGTCGGCCAACGAAAGCCAGGCGCTCGCCGACGGCAAGCTGCCCAAGGTCATCGCGCAGGGATGACGGCGCCTGCGGCGCCTTCCGCCGAGGCATCGCCCGATACTCCTCGCTGCTGAGTTCCCATGACCGAGATCCCCACCGACTACCTCGATCCGCGTGTCCTCAACAAGGTCGGGCGGCTCGAACTGCGTGCCCGCCTGGTCGTCGAAGGTTTCGTGACCGGCATGCACAAGTCGCCGTACCGCGGCTTCTCGGTCGAGTTCGCGCAGCACCGCGAATACGTGCCCGGCGACGACCTGCGCCACCTCGACTGGAAGATCTTCGCGAAGGCCGACCGCTTCGTGATCAAGCAGTACGAAGAGGAGACCAACCTGCGCGCGCACCTGTTCCTCGACCAGAGCGAGTCGATGAACTACGCGCACGACGGCGGCATGAGCAAGTTCGACTACGCCGCCACGGCGTGCGCTTCGCTCGCCTACCTGATCCAACAGCAGGCCGACGCGGTCGGGCTGACGTTGTTCGACGAGAAGGTCGCGCGGCAAGTGCCACCGTCGAACACCCGCGCCAGCCTCGGCAACCTGTTCGGCGCGCTCGAGGGCGCGAAGACCCGGCAGCAGAAGACCAAGGTCGGCGGCGTGCTGCACGAACTCGCCGGCCAGCTGCGGCAACGCGGCATGGTGCTGGTGTTCAGCGACCTGTTCGACCGCCCCGAGGAAGTGCTGAAGGGCCTGCGCGAGATCGCCGGCCGCGGCCACGACATCGTCGTGTTCCACCTGTTCGACAGGGACGAGCTCGAGTTCCCGTTCGAGCGCATGACCCTGTTCCAGGGCATGGAGCAGATGCCCGAGCTGCTGTGCGACCCCAAATCGCTGCGCGACGCCTACCTCGCCGAGATCGAGGGCTTCGCCGACGCGATCAAGAAGGGGTGCCTCGGCAACCGCATCGACTACGTGCGCGTCGTCAATTCGGCACCGCTCGACGTGGTGCTGACCTCGTACCTCAGCGCTCGCGCCGCCCGCGCCAAGCGCCGCAAGTAGGACCGCGGGATGTCGTTCCTCAACCCCGCGCTGGTCGCCGGCACCTTGCTGTTCGCGGTGCCGCTGGTCATCCACCTGCTCAACCGCCAGCGGCACAAGAAGCGGCCGTGGGCAGCGATGGAGTTCCTGCTGCGCGCGTGGCAGAAGCAGCGCAACCGGCTGCGCAACGAGAACCTGCTCTTGCTGCTGTTGCGCTGCCTCGTGCCGATCGTGCTGGCCCTGGCGGTGGCTCGGCCGGTGCTCCAGGGTGCAGCGGCCCTGCTCGGCACCGCCGGCATCGTGCACCACGTCGTCGTGCTCGATGGCAGCTACAGCATGGGCTACCGCGAGGACGGCAGCTCGAGCTCGTTCGAACGCGCCCGCACGCTGGTCGGCAACCTGCTCGACCGCTTCGAACAGAACACCGAGCGGACCGACAAGGTGTCGCTGGTGCTCGGCGGCGTGCGCCCGCGCTTCCTGGTGCGCGGCGACCTCGACCTGCAGACGGTGCGCAACCAGTGGCGGCTGCTGCAGAAGCCCGAGGACAGCGCGCCCGAACTCGGCGACGCCCTGGTGCAGGTGCGCAAGTTCCTCGACGAACAGGGCGACCCCGAAGTGCGGGTCTACGTGTTCACCGACCTGCAGGCACGCTCGATGGGCAAGGCGCTGGCGAGCACGGAGCAGAAGCCCGAGGCCGAACTCACCGACACCGTGCGCGACGCCATAGAGCAGCTGCAGCAGCGGCCCGGCACGCAGGTGCACTGGATCGACACCGGCCCGTTCGCGCGCACCCGCCTCGGCGGCTCGTCCGACAACGTGCAGATCACCGACCTGCGGGCCGTGCAGCCGGCCGCCGTGCTGCGCACTCCGGTGGACGTCGTCGCGTCGCTGAAGAACCGCGGCCAGACCACGGCCAACGTCGAAGTGACGCTCGAAGTCGACGGCGGCGAACCGATCCGCAAGCTGGTGGCGGTGCCGCCAGGCGCCGACGGCGAGGCCGACTTCCAGGTCGTGTTCCGCGAAGGTGGCCACCACCGCCTGCGCGCGTCCGTGCCGAACGACGGCTTGCCCGCCGACGACGAACGGTTCCTGTGCCTGCAGGTGCGCGACCGCATCCGCGTGTTGCTGGTCGACGGCGAAGCCGGCGGCGACCCGCTGCAGTCGCACGCGTTCGTCTGGCGCATGCTCGATCCGGACCCGACCGCCCTGCCGATGTTCGCGGTCGAGACGGTCGACCTGCTGGCGTTGCTCGGCGGCCAATGCACGCCGAAGGACCACGACGTGGTCGTTCTGGCCGACGTCGAACGGCTGAACGAACGCGCGGCCGAGGCGCTCGGTGACGCCCTGCGCGCCGGCCGCGGCCTGTTCCTCGCGTTCGGCGAGCGGGCCGACATCGCCAGCTACGACGTGCACCTGCACCAGGGCGGCGAAGGACCACTGCCGTTCCGGCTCGCGGGCAAGCAGGGCGGCCCGATCGGCAAGGCGACGCCGCGCACCATGGTGCTCGAAGCCAAGGAACATCCGCTGCTGCGCGAGTTCGCCGAGCAGTCGTGGCGCGAGATCCTGCAGGCGGTGCCGATCGCGCGCTGGCACGGCATCGCGGCCGAGTCGCTGTCGCCGAACGCCACCGTGGTGGCCCGCCTGACCGACGCCGACCGCACGCCGCTCCTGGTCGCCTCGACGTTCGGCGAAGGCAAGGTCGTCTGCCTGCAATCGCCGATCGCGTCGACCTACCGGCCCGAACGCTGGAACCTGCTGCACGAACTGAACGTCGCGCTGCCGTTCCTGTACGGGGCGGTGCAGTGGCTGGCATTGCCCGCGACCGACCCGTTCCAGGCCGAGGTCGGCGCCGAGTTGTTCTGCTCGCTCGCCGGCCGCCCCACCGACGTCGAGATCCAGCGGCCCGAGCGCGACGGTCGGCCGAAGGCCCCGCTCGGCGAAGAGCCGCAGGCCCTGCCCGGAGGCCGCTATCGCCTGCCGCCGCTCGCCGACACCGTGTTCGCCGGGTTCTACGTGTTCGACTTCGTGCTCGATCGCCCGGCCGGCAAGGAAGCGATGCAGTTGCCGTTCGCGGTCAACGTGGTCGCCGACGAAGGCGACCTGCGTTTCGCGGCGCACGACCAGGTTCGCGCCGCTCTCGGCCTCACGGCGATCCTCGACGGGCTGCCGGCGGTGGCCGAAGCGCACGACGATCCCGACCGCAGCGACCTCGGGCCCACGTTCCTGATCGCCACCCTGTTGTTCGTGCTCGCCGAAGCGGCGCTGGCACGCTACGTCTCCGTGCGGCGCAACTGACGTGAACGTCCCCCACCTACCGTTTTGGCCGCAGGACCCGCCCGCTCCGGGCGCCGGGGAGACCCTCGTCGAAGAGACGTTCCGGTTCCTGTGGCTGCCGCCGACCTGGGTCATCGCGCTGGTCGTGCTGCCGGCCACGGTCGCGTTCGCCGGGTGGCGCTACGGTGGCCTGGCGCGGCTCGAACGTCCGACCCGCCTCGCCCTGTCGGTGCTGCGCTGGCTCGCCATCGTCGTGTGCCTCGTGCTGCTGGCGCAGCCGGCGTTCGAGACCAGGACCTACCGACGCACGACCAACCAGGTGCACGTGCTGGTCGACGACAGCGCCAGCATGGCGCGCAAGGACCGCTACCCGGCCCCGGAGCAGCACGAACCGCTGCAGGCGCTGCTGCCGGGCACCGACCTCGCCACCCAGACGCGCGTGGACCTGCTGCGGGCCGTGCTCGAACGCCCCGACGGCCTGCTCGCCCAGCTGGCGAAGTCGCACGACGTTCGCCTGTTCCGCGTGCAGCGCAAGCCGCAACCGGTGCGCACGCTCGACGAGATCCGCGCCACCGGCAACCGCACCGCACTCGGCGACGCGCTCGACCTGCACCTCGCCGCGAGTTCCGGCACCAACCTCGACGCGGTGATCCTGGTCAGCGACGGCCGCGTGAACGCCGGCCTCGACCCGATCGAAGTGGCCAAGAACTACGGCCTGCGCGGGATCGCGATCCACACGGTCGGCGTCGGCGATCCCGAACCGCCACGCAACGCGTGGCTGGTCGGCCCGCCGGGACCGAAGGAAGCGCTGGCGCTCGAGCAGGTCGGCTTCGACGTCACGCTGCGCGCCGAAGGCCTCGCCGGCCAACGCGCCCGGATCGAACTGCAGGGCTCGCGCGATGGCGGCCCGTACGTGGCCCTGGCCACCGCCGCCGGCGAACTGCCCGCGAACGGCGAGACGACCAAGGTCCGCGTCTACCACGCCTTCGAGGACGCCGGCGACTGGACGCTGAAGTTCACCCTCGCCGGACTGCCCGAAGAAAGCCAGATCGACGACAACGTCGACACCCGCTTCCTGCGCGTCAACGACGAGAAGATCCGCGTCCTCTACCTCGAGGACCGGCCGCGCTGGGAATACCGCTACGTCAAGAACGGCCTCAAGCGCGTCGACCCGAGCATCGTCATGCAGGCGGTGATGTTCGATGCGAGCCCGAAGTTCGAACAGGAGCACAGCAAGGACCTGCCGCCGCTGCGCGACGTGCCGCGCACCGAGAAGGAACTGTTCGCCTACCACGTGGTCGTGTTCGGCGACGTCCCGCCCGAACGCATCGCACCGACCGAGGAAGGCCGCCGCCGGTGGCTGGAGATGCTGGCCCGCTTCGTCGAGTTCGGCGGCGGTGTCGCGTTCCTGTTCGGCGACGCGGCGATGCCCGAACGTTACCGCGGCACGCCGGTGCAGGACCTGCTGCCGGTCGTGCTCGAGGACCGCGGCTGGCTACAGCAGAACCGCCCGCGCCGCGACCTCGAGTGGCACCCCCTGCTCGAGAACCCGCTGCAACCGAACGACGTCCTGCTGCTGCAGCGCGATCCCGCGTTCAACCGCCGCTTGTGGGAGAACGGCCTGCCCGGCTTCTTCGTGCACTACCCGGTGCAGCGCGCCAAGCCCGGCGCATCGATCCTGCTGCGCCACCCCACCGACACCAACGCCTACGGCAAGCGCCCGCTGCTGGTGGTCGGTCCGCATCCACGCGGCCAGACCATGTTCCTGGCCACCGACGAGACCTGGCGCTGGCGCGACCCGTACGCCGAGGTCTACATGGACACGTTCTGGCGCAACGTCGTCCGCACGCTCGCCCAGGGCCGTCTGCAGCGCCGGTCCGACCTGCTCGAACTGACCGTGGACAAGGCGCAGCTCGAGACCGGCGACAAGGTCCGCGTGCAATTGCGCATGCACGACTCGGAACTGCAGCCGGCGGCGGTCGCCGAACAGCCGATTTTCGTGCGCGACACGGCAAACCGGACCGAGAAGCGCATCCTGCGGCCGGTGCCGGGCGAACCGGGGCTCTACCAGGGCACCTTCACGATGGCCGACCCGGGGGCGTTCGCCTTCCTGGTGTACGCCAACCAGAACCCGGCCGACACCGTGCTGGCGCGCGAGGACGTGCTGGTGCGGGTGCCCGACAAGGAAATGGCCGATTCCAGCCAGGACGCCGAGACCCTGCGCGCGATCGCCAAGGCGAGCCACGGCAGCGACACCAGCGGCCGCTACGTGTTCCTGGCCGACGCCGGCAGCCTCGGGGCCGAGTTCAAGAACCACAAGGCGTTCGAGAGCCAGGTCGACACCAAGACCATCCCGGCCTGGGACTCGCTGTGGGCGATCGTGCTGGTGCTCGGGCTCCTGTCCGCAGAGTGGCTTCTCCGCAAACGCGCCAGGCTCGTATAGAGCGGACCCGAACCCGATTTCCGGCCGGGAAACCGCGACCAGATCGGCACTTCCTCGCCAGTCGCCTCCTCGGTGGTTCCGATGCACAATGGCATGATGGGCGCAACGAACCCGAAACGACGCGCGGCCACGCTGCTGCTGGCGAGCACCCTCGCCGGCCAACTGCTGGCCCAGGTTCCACAGCGCCAGGTCGAGACGCCCATCGAGTTCGCCACCAGCCAGGACGACAACCTGTTCTCGCTGCTGCGCTCCCAGGACCAGATCCACGAGTTCGAAGAGGGGCTGAAGGAACTCGCCGCCGGCGACCACAAGGCCGCGGTCGCACGCCTGCAGAAGCTGCTGCAAGCCGACAGCGGTGGAGTCGTGCCGGTGAGCCCGGGCCGGTTCCTCGGTCTCCGCCTCGCGGTCGTGCTGACCCTGGCCAACGTGTCGCCGGCCGCGCGGGCCGAGTACGACCGCCTGGTCGACAACGAAGGCGGTGTGAACGCCGATCTGCTGGCGCTGCCGCTCGACGCGCTGCAACGCCTCGCCGACCGCTTTCCCGCCAGCACCCTCGGCCAACGCGCGTGCGTCCGTCTCGGCGACCTGGCCTTGGCTTCCGGCGACGGCCTCACCGCGGCCAGCCACTTCCGCTCGGCACTCGACGGCGCGCCCATCGGCAGCTCCGAGGAACGGCGCATCGCCGACCGGCTGCGGTGCGCGACCGTCCTGGTCGACCCCGACAGTGCCCGCGCCGAATCCCGCGCGCCGGCGGACGCTGCCGACGACGCCGTGCTCGAGGTGCTCGCCGACGGCGGCGAAGCGCGGCGCCACGGCGCCTACGGCGGTGGTGCCGGCGGCCGCACGCCGATGGCCCCATTGGCCGGAACGCCCGACACCCGCTGGTCGCCGCAGGTGCAGGCCCCCGGCTTCGGCACGCGCGACATCGGCAACTTCGCGATGTTCCCGGTCGGGGACCTCGACGGCGTGTTCGTCAACACCGGCCGCCAGTTGTTCGCCTACGACCCGCTGCGCGCCGACGTGGTCTGGGCCTCGCCCGCACCGCTCGGCGAGGACGAACCCGACCGCTGGCAGGGCGACTTCGACGGCGACGGCGTCAACCAGAACATGGTGCTCGCGGCCGCGTGCGACGCCGAGGTCGTGGTCGCAGCCCTGCAGGTGCCGGAGTCGTCGCGCACCGTCGACTTCCAGGGCAGCCTGCGGGTGATGAGCAAGATGCCGCTGCGCCGGCTGTTCTGCTTCGCGCGCGCCTCCGGCAAGCTGCTGTGGTCGCACTTCGACGAACTCGACGGTCCGCGCACGCGCCGGTTCCGCGGCCACGAGGCCTGTGCCACGCCGTTGATCGCCGGCGACACCGTCTACCTGCCGGTGCACGACCGCGCCGGCGCCATCGCCTTCGCACTGGCCGCGTACGACCGCACCACCGGTGCGCCGAAGTGGAAGCGCCTCGTCTGCAGCAGCCAGCAGGACGTGAACATGTTCGGCAACGCGCGCA
>JAEUHV010000007.1 GCA_016794485.1 Planctomycetota bacterium | reverse complement strand
TGCGCGCTACAACCAGGTCTACGAGGACGCGCCGTGGCTGCCGATCCTCGGCTTCTCGTGGAAGCTCGACAGCTTCCGCATGGACGTGCTGGCGCCGGAGAGCGTCGAGTTCTCGTTCTGGCCGAGCGACAGCTTCGGCGTCCTGCTCGGCGGCAACGTCACCGGCGCCGAGTACCACGTGCACACCGCGGAATCGATCAACCAGCGCGACAACCTGCGCGTGCAGGAAGCGGTCACCTACCTCGGCCTGATTTCGCGCTTCAGCGACAACACCGCGCTGATCGCCAAGGCCGGCCTCGTGGTCGCCGGCGACTACGACCTGACCAACGGCACGACCGGTTTCAACCGCGTCGACGGCGCGCTCGACCAGACGTTCTTCGCCGAGATCTCGTTCGGCTGGAACTTCTGAGTTCCGGGGCGCCGCGATGCGGCGCCGGAGTCCGAACGGCGCTCGGCGTCGCCGAGGTGAGCGGTCAGTTTGCGACGGTCAGATCGAGCGCGTTGGAGGCGACGAGGCCGAGCGCGTTGGCGGCAGGATCCCACGCGGCGGCCTGCAGACTCACCGTGGCGCCGAGCAGCGCCGGATTCGCTGGAATCGCCAGCGCCTGGTGCCCGAGGCCGGTGGCGTTCGTCGGCAACACGGCCGAGCCGTCGACGGTGGTGTAGAGCCGGTTGCCCGGGGCACCCAGCGGGGCCAGGTCGACGTTGGCGAAACCACCGAACGTGAGCACCGAGAGCCCATTCGGCAACAAGCCGCGGACGTCGAGGCGCAGCGTGCTGCCGAGATTGCCGTGGCCGCGCGCATGCAGCCGTGGCCGACGCCCGGTCGCCGTCGATCCGGACGCGCCCCGGCGCACGATCCGGCTGGCCAAGGGTGTCGTCGGGTCGACCCAGTGCGCGATGGCAGCCTGGCCACCGAGGTTGGTCCAGCCGTCCTGACGACCGTCGCCGTCGATGTCGCCCACACCTGGGGTCGCGATGTTGAACGCCGAGATGGTGGAAGGCAGCTTGACCAGCGTGCGGCCCGAGGTCAGCCCGTCGAGCGTGGGATTGGGCGTCGACGCTTGGAACATGAAGTCGTCGCAGCCGTCGCCGTCGGCGTCGCCGAAGTGGCGCACGGTCGCCGCGGGCAACACACCGATCACCGGGCCGCCGATGCCGTCGAGCAACGTGGTCTGGCCGGGGCTCTGGACCAACGAAGCGATCGCCGAGGTGCCATTGCCGGCGATGTCGCCGAGCGGTCGCGTGGGGTTGCTGCCGAAAACGCCGCCACCGCTTATCGTCATCGCGAACGCCGGCCCCGTGGCGATGGACATGCTGCCGAGGATGCTCGTGGTGATCGCCAGGTCGCTGAGGCCATCGCCGTTCCAGTCCCCGACCATGACTTCCGACGGGTCGCCGAACCCTGTCCAATACGGCGCGTTGTAGAGGAGGGAACCGGTCCGGCCGGAGTAGACCTCCACCACCGTATTGGCGATCAGCACCACGTCGCTACAGCCGTCGCCATCGAAGTCGGCTCCGGGAGCCGCGCCGGTGAAGTTCACGCCGATTGCGGGCGTGGTCCATTGGCGCAACGTCTGGCCCGTAGCACCCGAGACGAGCGCGACCGAGGCCAGGCCCAGGTTGAGCACGAGGTCGTCGAAGCCGTCGGCGTCGACGTCGCCAGTGGCCGTGTAGGCAGCGCCGGCGACCACGCGGGTCAGGTACGGGATGGCCGCACCAGTGGCCCCGCTGTGCACGAACAGAGTGCCGGCGATCCTACCGGTGAAGTCGTCGATGCCGTCACCGTCGACGTCCCCCGCAGCCTTGGGCGCAAACGGGAACACCGGGCCAACGGTGAGGCCTTGGCATGGCAGCGAAATCGCCAGCAACAGAATGGCACACGAGATTGGCGTTCGGACCACTTCTTCCTCCAGTTGTTGAAAGGTCGGCGGGCAGATCCTCTGCGATCGTCTGGATTCTGTCTAGCCGCGACGTCGAGCCCTTCGAGTCCTGGAGTCCTTCGCCCGCGCCGAAGTGCGTGCGGCCTACCGCCCCTCGCGGAAGCAGGGCTACAGGATCCGCTTGCCGAACGCGGACAGGATCACGTCGACGGCGACTTCGCCGGACTGGTTCTTCACGTCGAGGATCGGGTTCAGCTCGGTGACTTCGAGGCTCGTCATCTGCCCGGTGTCGCTGACCATCTCCATCAGCAGGTTCGCTTCGCGCCAGCTGATGCCGCCCTTCACCGGCGTGCCGGTGCCCGGCACGTCACGCGGATCCATGCCGTCGAGATCGAACGACACGTGGAAGCCGGCGGTGCCGTCGGTTGCGAAGCCGATGCACTCCTGCATGATCGAACGCATGCCGCGTTCGTCGACGTCGCGCATCGTGTAGGCGTGGATGCCCGACTGCTTGACGATGCGGCGCTCGACCTCGTCGATGTCGCGGATGCCGATCAGGCAGACGTTGTTGCGTTCGACCTTCGGCCAGAACCCGCCCATCTCGACCAGCCGCGGGTGGCCCATGCCGCACACCGTCGCGAGCGGCATGCCGTGGATGTTGCCGGTCGGCGAACTCTCCGGCGTGTTCATGTCGCCGTGCGCGTCGACCCAGATCAGCCCGACCTTCTGGCCGCGGTTCTTCCAGTGCTCGGCAACACCGCTGACCGTGCCGATCGCGATGCTGTGGTCGCCGCCGAGCACGATCGGGATCTCGCCCTGTTCGAGCGAACGGCGAACGCGCAAGCGCAGCCGGTTGCACACGTGGTAGATCGGCTCGAGGTAGCGCGCGTTGGCGCTGCCGGGATCGCGCGTCTCCGGTGCGGGCACCCCGACGTCGCCGTCGTCTTCGACCCGGTAACCCAGGTTGCGCAATCCCTGGCTCACCCCGGCGATGCGGATCGCCGACGGCCCCATGTCGACGCCGCGGCGACCGGCCCCGAGGTCCATCGGCACACCGACGAGACGGACGACCTTCTGGCTCTGGCTCGGTTGGGCACTCATGCAGGCGGACCAGTCTACGCCGGGAGCAGTTCGACCGGAGCCCCGCGTCCGAGATCGAGCGAACGGGCGGCACTGCCGCGATTGCAGGCGATTTCGACCAGGCCGAACGAGCCGACGTACGCGAGCAGTGCGCCAGGCGCCACCTCGGCGTAGGTGCTGTGCTTGCCGACCGCGCGCCCACCCACCTGCACACCGCGCGCACCCGCGAGAGCCGTTCCCGGCAGCGACGTGACCAGGTTGCCGTAACGGTCGACGTGCAACACCCGAGCCCCCACCTCACGGGGCAACGTGACCGGTGCGTCGTGGCGCGGCCCGAGGGCCGAGAAGCCGTAGCGGCCGCTCGCGAGCCACGCCGCCGCCGGTGCGAGCAGGTCGCGGCCATGGAACGTGCGTGACGCCGCGACGAGCCCGAGGTGCTCGCAGTCGAGCCGGCGCACGTCGGCGACGCGGCCATCGGTCCACAGCGGCGACAACAGGCCGTTGTCGGGGCCGAGCCAGTAGCCGTCGTCGTTGGCGACGGCGAGCAGCGCGCGGTCGGTGCCGACCCCGGGGTCCACCACCACCACGTGCACGGTGCCGGCCGGAAAGCGGCCCAGCGCCGCACGCACGAAGAACCCGCCGGCCTCGACGTCCTGCGCCGGCAGTTCGTGGCCGAGGTCGACCAGCGTGAGCTTCGGCGCCTTCAGCAACACGGCTCCCTTCAGGATGCCGACGTACGGGTCGCTCGTGCCGTAGTCGGTGAGGAGCGTGACGATGCCGGACGGACGGGGGTGCATGACCAGCGCAGCGGACACGAAGCCCGCACGCAGGGCAAGCAGGCGCCGGCCGGGACCGCTATCGTGCCGCGCCATGCGTTCCCTCGCGTTCGCGCTGGCCGCACTGGCCGCCTCGATTCCGACGCCGGCTCGAGCCCAGAGCGCCGCGGCGGTCACCGAGCCCGGCCGCACGCTGTCGCGGCCGCTCGACGTGGTGTTCGGTTCCCCGGTCGAGTCCTACGGTCGCACGATCCTGGTCGTCGTCGATCCGAGCGAGGGCCTGTCGCAGGCCGGATTCGCCGACACGTTCGCACAAGCCCTGGTCAAGCACGGCAAGAACCTCGCGACGACGCGCATCGGCCTCGGGGTCGTCGGCCAGAAGGGCTGCATCGTGGCGCCGCCGACGCTCGAGCACGCCACGGTGATCGACGCCATGCGCAAGGCCCTGCAGCGGCCCGCCGCCGAGTTCCTGAACGTCTATGCCGACGTGCGCACCGCAGCCGCTTCGTTCACGGGTGCTGGCGAACGCGTGCTGCTGCTGGTCTCGCTCGAGAACGGCGACGTCGAGGACGACGTCGAGCAGACGGTCGCGGCGCTGCAGAAGGCGAAGGCCAGGGCGGTCGTGCTGACCTCGGAGACGACCCTGGCGGACAGCTACTGGGCGGCGCGACCACACCAGGAACGGCCGCGCGGCACGACGCTCACCGGCGGCGACGGCGCCGTGATCGACGTGCCCTGGGGCTTCGTGTTCCAGATCGCACCGGCGAACGAACAGACGCCGGCGGGCTTCGCGATGTGGGGACTCACGCGCCTTTCGGCGGCGACGGACGGCCGCGTGTTCCTGCATTCGTCGAGCGCTTCGACACAGCACCAATGCGCCTACCTCGCCCGCTGCCTGTTCTGCAGCGGGGACCACCTGCCGCCCGACGAGCCGTGGTCGGACGCGTTGCAGGACCAGCTCGCCCCCCTGTCGACGTCACGCACCGAGACCCTGGCGCAGCTCGGCGCGGACCCGTGGTTCCGGGCGATGGCGGAGACCTGGCGAGCGGCGGCCGACGCGGGCCTCGTGCGCGGCCATCCCGCGTTCCGGCTCACGACGACGGCCGAGGTCGACCGCGCCCGCGCCGGTCGCGATCTCGACCTCGACGGCAGCGGCAACTTCGAACGCGCGGCGAAGAAGGCCGAAGAGGCGGCAGCCAGGTGCAAGGCGCTGGCCGAGCAGCTCGTCGCCCGGCTCGACAAGATCCCGGCCGGCACCGGCTCGGCGCGGGCCGAGGCCTCGGCCCGCTACACCCGGGTGCTGCTGCAGCTCACGCGCGTGAACCTGGTGATGTTCGCGGCGTGGTGTCGCGACACCGCCCCGGCCCTGTTCGCCCAGGACGCGAAGACGTTGCCGCCGCCGGAGGTGCCCAGCATCGACCGCGACGACAAGCCGGTCGGGATCGGCTGGTCGAACCTGTGCCTCTGCCACGGCGTGAAGCCGTTCTTCACGGTCGAACTGCCGGGCGGCAAGGAACTGCTGCCGGAGCTCGTCGAGCTCGACCGCCTCGTCACCGGGTTCCTCGGCAAGTACGCCAAGAGCCAGTTCGGCTACCTGCTGCGGCGCAACGGCCTGGCGCAGTTCTGGCCGACGTTCCCCGGCGTGGTCGGCAAGCTGCCGCGCAACCGGCCCAAGACCGACAGCGAACCGGCCGGCCCCGTGACGCCGAAGCGCCCACCGCGCCAGGGCGGCGGCACCGGCGGTGGTGCGACCGGACCGACGACGGGAGGCGGCCGCTGATGCACGCCCGCACCCGCCCGTTCGCCGTGGCGATGCTCGTCGTCGCGGCGCTGCCCGCGCAGAAGTCGCTCGAACAGCTGGTCGACGAACTCGCCGGCACCGATGCCGCGCGCCGGTCGCAGGCCTACGGCGAACTGGTGCGCCGGCGCGAACCCGAGTTGGTCGGCCTGCTCGGCAAGCGCATCGACGCGATGCCGTCCGACGGCCAGCAGTTCGCGCTGTACCTGCTGCAACAACAACCGATCGACGGCACGCACGCGCTCTACACCCGGCTGCTCGCCAGCGACCGGCCCAAGCTGCGCGTCGGGGCCGCGGCGATGCTGGCGCGCTCCGGCGAGAAGGACCGCGTGCCGGTGCTGTGCAAGGCACTCGGCGAACTCGCCTTGGACGAACGTTCGTCGGTGCTGACGTTCCTGTACGCGATCGAGGACGCGCGGCTCGGCGACTCGCTGCGCGGCTGGCTCGCCGCCACCGCTCCGCTGCACCTCGTCACCAGCGTGCTCGAACACCTCGAGCGCGTCGAGAAGGGGCGCAGCCCGGCGACGCTGGCCGCGGTGCGCACGTTCGCTGCCGGCAAGGACGGACGACTCGCGGCCCTGGCCTGGCTCGCCGCCGAAGCCGACGGCGAAGCCGCAGCCGAGGAACTGGCACAGGCGCTCACCGCCGAGCCGCAGAAGTTCTGGCAGATCGACCGACTGTTCGACCGGGCGCGCAAGTACCCGAAGGTGCTGGCGCCGGTGTTCGAGCAAGCGCTGCGCACGGCGCGGTCGCAGTACGACGTAGGCCAACTGGTGGCGCTGGTGCGCTCGCACGCGCCAGAAGCGGTGGTGCCGGCGCTGCGCACGTTGTTCGCCGAGGGTTCGGAGTCGGCGAAGAAGGGCGCCCTGGCCGAACTGGCGGCCCTGCCGGGCGGACTCGAAGGCAAGGACCTGCAGGCGATGCTGGCCGGACGCGATCCCGAGCAGCAACTCGCCGCCGCCGAAGTGCTGCGGCGGCGCGACGATCCGTCCGGGCTGGCGACGGTGCTGGCGCTCGCCAAGGAAGCGGGCAAGCACCGCGCCGAAGCCGCGCGCGTGCTCGGCGGCTTCCGCGACCGCAGCGTGGTGCCGGTGCTGCTCGACTGCCTCGAGGACAGCAACCTCATGGCACGGCAGAACGCGTGGACGGCGCTGCAGTCGCTGCTGCGCGACCTGTTTCCGTACCGGCGCTTCGACTTCGCGAAGTGCGGCTACGAGCCGAACGGCGGCAACCGGGCGGCGGGTGTGCTGGCGCTGCGCGCGTGGTGGCAGTCGGTGCAGTGACCGACGGCCGCGGGCGCCGGGCGGCGGTCAGTGGTCGGCCGGGTGGCCGAGCAC
The DNA here is from genome assembly GCA_016794485.1 of Planctomycetota bacterium. Taxonomy (GTDB): domain Bacteria; phylum Planctomycetota; class UBA1135; order UBA1135; family UBA2386; genus UBA2386. The sequence continues at coordinate 2,337 of JAEUHV010000007.1, read as the reverse complement.
GGCGATCAGTTCCGCCTTCTTCTGCTCCATCAGCGCCTTCGTGTCGGCTTCGAGGCACATGCGCAGGAACGGCTCGGTGTTGCTCGGCCGCACGTTCACCCACCAGGTCGGGCACGTCACGGTGACGCCGTCGAGGAAGTCGACCTTCGCCCCCGGCTCCTTGCCGAACTTCGCTTCCACCTGCTTCATCAAGGCGTCCTTGTCGGCGACCTTGAAGTTGATCTCGCCGGTCGGGTGGTACTTGCGCAGCGCGTCGGCGGCCTGCTTCAAGGTCTTCTTCTCGGCGCTCAACTGGTTCAGCACCAGCACCGCCGCCAGCACGCCGCAGTCGGTGAAGAAGTTCTCGGCGAAGTAGAAGTGCCCCGACAGCTCGCCGCCGCCGATGCAGTCCGTCTTGCGCATCGTCTCCTTCATGAACGAGTGCCCGACGCGCTCGCGCACCGGCCGCCCGCCCATTTTCACGATCTCCTCGGGCACGACCTTCGACGAGCGCAGGTCGTAGATGATGCCCTTGCCCGGATGCCGCTGCAGCATGCCGCGCGCCAGGATCACCGTGATCAGGTCGGCGTGCACCGTGCGCCCCTCCTCGTCGATGAACGCGCAGCGGTCGGCGTCGCCGTCGAACGACAACCCGAGTGCGGCCTTGTGCTTCTTCACCGACGCGCGCAGGTCGTCGAGGTTGCTCTCCTTGAGCGGGTTCGCCTCGTGGTTCGGGAACGTGCCGTCGAGCTGCTCGTACAGCGGCACGATCTTCAGCCCCGGGATCTTGCCGAAGATCTGCGGCGACTCGTTCGCCCCCATGCCGTTGGCGTAGTCGACGCACACCGTCATCGGTGCGATGCCCTTCGCGAAGCCGGCGATGTGTGCGATCCAGTCCTTCTTGACGTCGACGAAGTCGCGTTTGCCCTTCTTCGCCGCAGCCTGGAAGCCGCCCTTCCTGACCAGCGCCTCGATGTCCTTGATGCCGGTGTCGGCCGACATCGGCCGCGCCTCCTTCTTGCACAGCTTGAAGCCGATGTACTGCTTCGGATTGTGCGACGCGGTGACGGCGAGTCCGCCGTCGCACGGGATCTTGCCGATGCCGTAGTACACCATCGGCGTGCTGGCGAGCCCGATGTCGACCACGTCGCAGCCCATCGACAACATGCCGTCGATCACCGCGTCCTGGATCTCGGGCGCCATCGTGCGCATGTCGCGGCCCACCACGAGTCGCCTGGCCGAGAGGAACTGCACCATCGCCGCACCGATCGCCCACGCCGTCTTTGCGTCGATCTGGTCGGGGTAGGTGCCGCGGATGTCGTAGGCCTTGAAGATGCTCACGTGGAAAGTCCTTTCAGAACGTCGAGGAGGGAGATGCGGCGAACGAACGGCACGCCTGCAGGCACTGCTGCACGCCGGCGTCGTCGACGTCGCGGTGCAGCACGAAGCGGATGCGGCGCGGGCCGGCCTTGGCGGCGAGCACGCCGTTCGCCTTGCAGTGCGCGAGCAGCGCCTCGGGCGAAGCCGCGGGCAGGTCGCACATGACGATGTTGGTCTCCACCGCGGCGATGTCGACGCGCGCCCACGGCAGTTCGGCGAGGCCCATGGCCAGTTGCCGGGCGCGTGCGTGGTCGGCCGCGAGCAGGCCAGGACCGTCGCGCAACGCCAGCAGGGCAGCTGCGGCGATCACGCCCGCCTGCCGCATGCCGCCACCGAACGCCTTGCGCGCGCGCCGCGCCTCGCGACAGAACTCGGCAGTGCCCGCGAGCAAGGAGCCGACCGGCGCACCGAGGCCCTTGCTGAGGCACAACGTGGTGCTGTCGAGGGCCGCGACCAGCTCGGCCGGACGACACCCCAGGGCCACGGCCGCGTTGCACAGGCGCGCGCCGTCGCAATGCGAGACGAGGCCGTGCTGCTTCGCCACCGCCGCGAGGGCCGCGACCTTGGCGGGCGACGCGACGCGCCCACCGGCCTGGTTGTGGGTGTTCTCCACCACCAGCAGCCGCGAGCGCGGGTAGTGCGGATCGTCGGCGCGCACCGCGGCGGCGACCTGCTCGGGCGAAGGGAACCCGTCCGGCGCCGACAACGTGCGCACCTGGGTGCCGGACAGGCGCGCGATGCCGCCACCTTCGTGGAAGAACACGTGGCAGCGTTCCTCGCAGACGAGTTCGTCGCCGGGCCGGCAGTGCACGTGGATCGCGACCTGGTTCGCCATCGTGCCCGACGGCAGGAACAGCGCCGCCGGCTTGCCCAGCACCGCGGCCCCGAGCTCCTCGAGTTCGCGCACGGTCGGGTCTTCGCCCCACACGTCGTCGCCGACCGGAGCGGCGGCCATCGCCGCACGCATCGCGGGCGTCG
>JAEUHV010000596.1 GCA_016794485.1 Planctomycetota bacterium | reverse complement strand
CCAACTCAGCGATCGCGTCCGTCGCCAACTCTTCCGGCGGCGGCAGGTCGTCGGCATCCTCAAGCGACTCTTCCTTGAGCCACTTGAACCCGTGGAGCTTGAACTCGCGCTCGGCCACCTCGGAGACGTGGAAGCTGCGCCAGCGGTCGGCCTTCGAGTCTCCGGCCTTGCGCTTGCTCTTGCCGTTCGGGTCTGCGCCGTAGCACTTCACGAACTCGGTAAAGTGCTCCTTGGTCAGCGGCCGGTCCTTCTTTGTGATCCCGGGCACGTTGGTGCGGGCGTCGTAGATCCAAACACTCTCGGTGGGATACCCCTTGGTGAAGAAGATGACGTTCGCCTTCACGCCATGCGAGTAGGGGGTGAACGTGCCTCGGGGGAGCCTCAGCACCGTGTGCAGGTCACAGTCCTCGGCGAGCAGCCGCATAACTTCGCCAGCCTGATCGGCGAACAGCACGTTGTCAGGCAGGACCACCGCCGCACGGCCGCCCGGCTTCAAGATGGTCAGGACGTGCTGCACGAAGTTGAGTTGCTTGTTGGAGGTCGTGATCGTGAAGTCGTCACGCTCCGGCGCCTGATTCGCCCCCTTTGTCCCGAACGGCGGATTGGTCAGCACCACGTCGAACCGCTCCGGTGCTGGTGGGGCGTAGATCGTGTCTCCCAGTCGGATGTGCGGTTCGATGCCGTGCAGGAAGAGGTTCATCAAGGCCATGCGACGAGGCCGTGCGACGTGATCCTGGCCGAAGTAGGTTCTGGACTTAACGCGCTTTGCGACGTCTCGTTCGAGAGCGCCTTTGACCTCGTCACGGATCCACTCGTAGGCACAGACGAGGAAGCCGCCGCTGCCGACTGCGGGATCGCAGACTGTGAAGTCGGGCTTCGTTCGAGGATCTGGCTTCATGCACCGCACGATTGCTTGGATCAGCACTCGTGGCGTGAAGAACTGGCCTGCTCCCTTCTTGCCCTCGGCCGCCGCCTTCTCCAGCAGCCCCTCGTAGGCCGCTGCCTTCACGTCCACGTCGAGTGAGGTCCACTCGGTCTCGTCGATGAGCGCGACCAGTTTCTTGAGGTTGACGGGTTCGTTGAAGCGCGACTGCGCGCCTGAGTAGATGTCGCCGAGGATGCCTTGCGTCTTGCCGAGCTTGCGCAGTACCTCGATGTAGTGGTCGGCGAGATCGGTGCCGCTGGCGTCGCGGATGGTCGGCCACGTGCAGTCCTTCGGGAGCACGACGGCGCGCTCGTCGGCCATCTTGAGGAACAGCAGGTAAGTGATCTGCTCGATGTAGTCGCCGTAGTCGACGCCATCGTGGCGCAGCGTGTGGCAGAACCCCCAGAGTCTCTGAACGACGTCGGTCATGCGGCGATGGCGAGGTTGAGGTCGCGGATCAGGCGGTCGAGCCAGTCCGCGACGAAGACACGTGTGGCGACGGGTAGGCCGCCGCTGTCGGCGAAGATGGGGATCAGATCGAAGTCCTCCCGGTCGATCGAGAGGTTGGCGCGCATGTGCTCGCGGATCTTGTCGAGCCACCGCTGCTGCTCGGCGGTGAACGTGAGGCCGGCAGTTACCCTGGCGAATGCGCGCTCGACACGTTCCTCGGCGGTCCAAAGCGGCTGCTGCTCGTCGGCTGCGTGTTTCACCATCGACACGATGTCGACGAGCGGCTTGCCGTAGCAAGCCTCGTGCGCCCGTTGCAGGTTGTCGGGCGTGAACCGGTAGCGGCTCTGCGTCAGCTTGTCCTTGAGCTCCTTGAGCGCATGCGGACTCCAGCCTGCGGGCCTGTCGAGCAGGATGCGCACGGCCTCGATGTGCTCTTCGTTCTGCCGGACGTACTTCGCGAACGTGGCGAGGTAGTCCTCGGGCTTGTACTCGTTGCCGGCGACGTCTCGGAAGATGACCGTCGACGTCACGTTGTCGGACGCGTCGGGTGCGCGGAGGAACGTCCGATCCGGGCGCGGGTAGTGGACAAGCAGATCCTGGAAGTCCTTGTTGCGCAGCACCCGCATAGCCTCGCCGAAGTCGCTGCGCAGGGCCTGTGACAGGCCCCGGGCAAAGCGAGCCATATCGCCTTCCGGAACGAACGCCGCGAACATCTCGCGTGCCTCTCCCGCCATCGACTTGTCGATGCGTTGGAGCCGCTTCACGAGGCAACCGATGTTGTAGTCCCGATCCTTGTTGGCCCACACGTCCCCGATCACCTCTGCGATGGTCCGCGTTGGCGCGATGGGCTCCTCGGCGGTGATGCCCGTGGAGTTGCGGAAGTACCGGAGGAGCGTGCCGTCGAAGCAGTCGAAGACGGTGAAGTGGTCCTTGTCGGTGTAGTTCTCACCCTTGCGGGTGCCGCGCCCGAGCATCTGCTCGAACAGGATGCGGCTCTTCACCGGGCGCAGGAAGACGATGTACTCCAGGTCGGGGATGTCGACGCCCGTCGACAGCAAGTCGACGGTGACGACGATGCCCGGCGTCTTGCGGTTGCGGAACTCGCGGATCCGCTGAAGTGGCCGATCGACCTTGCCGGTGATCTTCTGAACGAACGCGTCGCCGCCACCGAACACGTCGCGCGCCAGGTTGACGAGTTGGTCCGCGTGGCTCGTGTGCCCGAGGTCGTTGACGGCGAAGATCAACGTCTTCGGGAAGCGCTTGTACCGCTGCTGGTGATCGAGCGCGTGCTTCTGGATCTCGACGAGGATGCGACGGTTCGACTCCGGGGCGGTGACCTTCGCTTCAAGCTCGGACGAATCGAACTGGCGCTCGTCCTCCAGCTTGTCCATCTCCGAGAGACCCGTTTCGGGGTCGACGACTTCGATGTTCTCGCCGGCGCGCAGGAACAGCCCGTTCATCCGCACGTCCGACCGGATGGTGACCACGTCGTAGTCCACGAGGTGACCTTCTCGCACCGCCTTCTCGTACGGGTACTCGAAGACCTTGTTGGTGAAGTAGGCGGTGGTGTGGCTCGCCGGCGTCGCCGTGAGCCCGACCTTGATCGCGTCGAAGTGGTCGAGCGTCGACCGCCACGTGCTGACCTCCTGCGACGTGTAGCCGCGGTGGCACTCGTCGGCGATGATCGCATCGAAGGCGTGGATCGGGATGCTCAGCCGTTCGGCGTCGTCATCGATGTGCTCGTCGCCGAGACCGAAGATCGCTTGCCGGCCGAGCAGGTTGATGGCCATCCGCTGGATCGTGCAGACGTAGACGAAGGCGTGCCCCGGCTTGGGGTCGGTCAGGTAGTTCTGCGGCAGGACCTTCGGGTCGAACTTCTCCTCGTCCCCGAAGTCCTCCGTTTGGAAGCGCGACGAGTAGACCTCGTACACCTGATCGAACTTCTTGCCGGGCTCCACCTCGAACGACGAGAAGGCGCGCACGGCCTGCGCCGCCAGGGCGCGGCGGTCGACAAGGAACAGCACGCGACGCGCGGCGCCCGCCTTCATGAGCCGGTAGATCTGGTTCACGCACGTGAACGTCTTGCCGGTGCCGGTCGCCATGGCGACCAGCAGGTTGCGCTTGCGCGAGGCGATGGCGGTCTCGACGGCAGCGTTCGCCTCCTTCTGGTACTCGCGCAGCCGCGGGTGATCGTGTGGCAGGGCGACGAGCCGTTGGCACTCGGCATCGAAGTCGCGCGACAGCAACTCGGCCAGGGCGACCGGCGTGTGGAACTGGGCGACCTTGCGCGAGCGGTTGAGCGGGTGGCGCACGTCGTGGAACCACGTCACCTCGCCACTCGTCGAGTAGAGGAACGGTGTGCGCAAGCCCCCGAAGTTGAACGGGGAGTCGCTGAGCCCGCGGGCGTAGCGCTCGGCCTGCGTCAGGACGTTCTGCGGTCCGAGGCTCACCTTCTTCGCTTCCACGACGCCGACGATGTTGCGGTCGAGCCACAAGGCGTAGTCGGCCGGACCGTTCGCGGTCTCGTGTTCCTCGGTGCGGTTGGCGGTAGATGAGGCGGCGCCCTGGCCAAGTCGCCAACCTGCTTCGTTGAGGCGCGGATCGATGCGCTCCCTGCGAGTTCGTCGTTCGCTCTCGTCCTTGGAGGTCATCGAACGCGACCTTGGCAGGGCGACGGCAACCCCGCCGGCACGGCTCGAGTTGCCGGGGCCGTGCGTTGCGACCAGGGTCGTCCGTGCGATGGCTGAGGAGAGGGCATGTCGACGATCGACGGGCGACCTTCGATCGAACGCGCGTGGCCCGCGTTCGCGTCCCGTCGGGGCGGGATCATGCAGGACGGTTTACGTTCTGGCCACAGGGGATCCCGACTGCATGGAACTGGTGCAGGGGATGGCGATCGGTACAGCGTCCCCCCCACCGACCTCCCAATCTGGCCCAGCGGCACTGCACCTGATCCCGTGCTCACCGACTGTTGGGCGCGGCCGGCACGCTACATTGGGCTCCGGAATGACGGCAACTGACCAACAGCGGTACGAGCACTACCTCTTCCTGCGCCTCTATGGCATCGACTTCGACCGGGCGCGCGACGCGTTGACGCAGGTCGATCGCACCGACGTGCTGCATCTGCGGGAGGCAATGCTGCGCGATGCGATCGTTTCCTACTGCCGGCCGTTCTCGGGCAACCAGGGCGCCAAGGGAAGGCACCGGCTTCGTGCGGACGACTGCGTCCTCAAGTCAGAACGGCCGCTTCATGACGAACTGATCGGGCTTCGAGATCAGTTGTTCGCGCACTCCGACCTGACGTACCACGACCCGAAGGCCATGAGCGTCGGCGCCAACATCATGATGACCTTCAAGGAAGCGGACTACGATTCGCTGCTGCCGCGAACGGCGCAACTCCGGCAGTTGATCGACTCTGTTGCTCAACACGTCGAACGTGAAGTTCGGCAGCAGCACACAGCACCTTGGTTTCCAGGAATGCTCGAACGCACCACGTTGCCTCTGGGCTCGATGAACTTGGCGGGGAAGGGGCCGGGTTCCTTTCGAATGACGAGCCGGGTTCAGATCATGCCGACTTCCGAACCACCAAGTGGTGCGGCTGGCGGTGCAGGGTCGAAGTGAAAGTCGTAGTTCGTGACCATGTCGCCCGGAGCAAACTCGCAACCCTTCACGATTGCGATCCACTCCGCGTGAGCCGCGCGTAGCAACCGAACGACGCGTGCGGGTGCTCCTTGCTCGAGCAGCCACGCCCCGACAGCCTGCGGGTTCCTGTAGCGCACCGGACCGAAGTGCCGGAGGTTGTCGTACTCGTCGAAGAACTCCTGCAGGTCAGCGGCGATCGAGCCACCGTTGCGTGCCTCTGCGATCTTCGCCGGTTGGTTGATCCAGTTCGGGTCGGTCTTGCGAGCCGGATACGTCGGGTCGTTCTGTCCGAGCAACTGCGCCAATCCTGTGCCAGCGAGCACCACCACCAACGCGGCGTGCTCGGCGAAAGCCACGGCGTCGTAGGCCTCGTCGTCGCGTTGCAGGACCAAGGCGCGAAGCTCTTCGAACGCCATGACCGCGCGTTGCATGAAGAACCGCTGCAGGTTGGGAGCACTGACGCTCGGGGAGCATTGGAAGCCGTACCGGTGCATGCGGTAGATGGTCCGGAAGGGCGAACACGGTCGCAACGTGCTCGCCTGCCTGGGGTCGAATCCGGGGTAGAAACCTGCCTCCAACTGGCCCGAACTCGGCGATTCGACCCCAGCCGCACGTTCGCAGTGCTCGCCACCGAACCTCAGAGTGGCGCGGTTTGCACACCGTTTCGCAATTCCTGCTCACCCCGCTGGCTCTGCTTCAAAAACCTGCGCCCTCACGGGCGTGCGGGTTCAAGTCCCGCCTCCGGCACCATCATCGTGGCACGGCCAGGAGCCGGGCCACGGTCTGCTCGCGCAGCAATCGCGCCTTGCCGTCCTGCCCGAGCAGTTCCAGCACCTCGGCGAGCACCGCGCACACCGTCGGCGTCGGGCCCAGGGCTTCGGCGGCCAACGCGGCCGCACGTTCGGCCCGGGCCGACTCGCCTTGCCGGGCCAGTTCGCGCGCGACCAGCAACAAGGTGCCCTGCAGCGGGCAACACTCGAGCAGTTCGCGTGGTTCGACCACGCCCGGATGCGCCGCCAGCAGTTCGGCGATGCGGTCGAGTCCCTGCGGCGAACGCGTCGCGCCCCACGTGCGGATCGCACTGCGGTGGTCGCCGGCTTGCGCCTGGAGATCGCCGAGCAAGAGCCCGGACGCAGGCCCATCCTTGTCGGCGACCGCGAGCTTCTTGGCGAGCTTCTTCACCTGGTCGCGTTCCCCTGCGGCCAGTGCCGCAGCCCCGGCGGCCGACAATGCCTCGATCCAGCGCTGCCGTTCGCGCGGCTTCGCCGCCGGCGGCGCGTGCTGGTGCACCCGTTCCTGGATCGCGGCCAACGCCGCTGGATCGCCGTCACCCGCGACCAGGTCGCGCTGCTCGCAGAGCAGGACATGGTCGTTCGGGAAGCGCTCGAGCGCGCGTTCGACTTCGCCGCGCAGGGCGCCCGGCAGGATCTCGCCCTGGCGGCGCCAGGCGCGCACCCGCAGCTGCAGCAGCGACCGCAGCAATTCCTCGGGCAGGCCGGGTTCGACCACGCGGCTCAGCCAGCCGAGCGCCTGCTCGACCTGGCCCGTGTCGAGCGCTTGCCGCGCGAGCTTGAGTTCGGCGTCGGCGACCACCGGCGGGTAACGCACCGGCGGCGCGCCGCGGTAGCGCGCGACCTTGCGGAACAGTTCGCGGCCACGGCGTGGGTCGTGCCCGACCAGGGCCCCGACCGCCGCCAGATGGCGGCCGAGCACCGCTTCGGCGCGCATGTCGCGCACGCGCCGGCGCAGCAGCCAGACCGCGACCATGCCACCGAACGTGAACGTCACCAGCAGCAACAGCACGCGGCCGAGCGTCGTCTGCAGCAGCGGTTCGAGCAGTCGCCCGAACACTTCGACGAGCCGCACGACCGCGTCGAGCGCCGGACTGAACAACGCCAACAGGAGCACGAACGGCAACGCGTAGACCAGCACCCGCAGCCACGGGTTCTTCGGCAGCAGCGCCTTGAACGGCGCCGCGAGTCCACGTCGAACCAGATCGCCGAGCCTACCCATCGCGGCCTCCGTCGGCGGCGCCGCCGTGCAGCGCCTGCGTCAGCCGCAGCCGCAGGTTGGCGTCGCCTTCGCTGGCCGCGAAGGCCTGCAGGCTCGCGAGTGCCAGCGGTGAGCCGATCGCGCGCAACGCCAGGATGATCTGCACGCGCCGGTTGGTGTGGCGCGAGATGAGCCCGAGCGAGACCTTCTCGAGCCAACCGGACTTCTCGTAGGCGGACTGCAGCACGGGCACTGCGGCTTCGCCGATGCCGACCAGGATCGCGCGCAACGCATCGTCGCTGGCCGTTGGCTCGGGGCCGAAGCCGTCCACCACCGCAGCCGCCGCGGGTGCCCCGTAGCGCACCAGCACACGCTGGAGGGCTCGCCGTTCGCGCTCGCCCTGCTCGGGATCGGCGAACGCGGCGAGCACGTGGTCGAGCGCACGCGGGCCGAGTTCGCCGAGCACGAGTTCGGCGACATCGGCGAGTTCGACCGTGGCCAGCCCGGCGACCAGGACTTCGAGCGAAGCCCGGCTCGGGCCTCGGGCCCGCATCACCGCGACCAGCACCTCGCGGTCCGGGTGGCCGGGGATCGCGGCCAGCAGTTCGTCGTCGCGGCGGAAGGTCTCCTCGCGCAGCAGCGTCTCGGCGACGAAATGGCCACGCGGCACCGCCTGCAGGAAGCGGCGCAGCACCAGCGACTCCGCCTTGTTGAGGCGGTGCAGGATCTCCATCGGCGGGAACCGTTCGAGCACCAGCTGGAACTGTTCGAGGTCGTGCAGGCCGAGGAAGAAGTCGATCAGGATCTTGCGGTGTTCGGGCTTGGCCGACGCGAACAGTGGCTCGACGTGCGGCAGCGCCGAGCGGTCGAAGCCCTGCACGACGCGGCCGACGACGGCGGCGGGCGACCGCGAGCCGAGCGGCAGGATGCGTTCGGCGCCGAGGTCGTCGCTGGCTCGGAACAGCACCGGTGCGATCGCTGGCCCCATCGCGCGCAGCACTTCGATCGCGCGCTCCTGGTCGAGGCCGTGTCCGTGCCACGCGGCGCGCAGCACCGCAGGAACGGCGACGTCGCGCAAGGCCAGCAATTCGGCGCGCGCCTTGGCGCGCACGGTGTCGTCACCGGCAGCGCCGGTGGCACGCTGGACGAGGCGCTGCAGGTGCGCGTCGTTGACGTCGATCGCGTCCATCGCCAGCACCGGCGAAGCCAGTTCGTCGACCAGCATCGGCTCGCCGACCACGGCGGGGGCCACGGCAAGGCAGCGCGGGCACTGCGCGGCGCGGTCCGGAAGCGGGGCCTGGCATGCGCGGCAGTGGAACCGGCTCGGCGGGATGCCGCCGATGCCGACCAGGGGCAGGCCTTCCTTGCGCGTGGGCGTGGCCGCGGGTCCGACCGGGACCAGGTCGCCACCCGTGGCCGCCGGAGCCGCCAACAGCGCCTGCACCGTAGCGGCGACACCGTCCGTCTGCGCCTGCAGACGGAAGGCGAGCTCGAGCACGGTCGGTGCGTTGCCGTCGTGGCGCCGCGCCTCCTGCAGGAACGTCGCGGCTCCGGCGGCGTCGCCGGCGCGCAGCCGTTCGTTGCCTGCCTGCGCCAACGTCGCGGGCAGATCGACGGCCAACGCCTGCCGTTGCTTGCCATCGCGCAGCAGCGCCAGCAACCGCTTGCCGGCCGTGCTCGCAGCCTCGAACTCGCCGCTCTGCAGCCGAGCGCGGTAGAGGAAGTCCCATGCCGCGGCCTGGTCCGGGACCTTCTGCAGCGCGCGCTGCGCCGCGTCGCCGGCTTCGCGCGGCAGGCCGGCCCGCAGCAGGCTCTGCGCCAGCATCAGGTCGTTGTCCGGGCTGTCGAGGCCGAACGCGGTCTTCAGCACCACGTGCTGCTGGTGCGCCAGTTCGGGCTCGCCGCGTTCGGCCAGCACCTTGCCGAGCATCAGCCGGGCGAAGTGGTTCTCCGGGTCGTTGGCGACCACTTCGGAGAGACGGCGATGGGCCCCGTCGAGATCGCCGTGCAGCGCCTGTTCGACGCCCAGCAAGTAGTCGGACAGGGCGGTGCGCGAACGCGCATCGCGCACTAGCGCGGCCATGCGCCACCAGAACAGGAACGCCGTGCCGACCACCAGCATGGCCAGGGCCGTTTCCACGACTCCCGGCGCGCGCCCGACGTCGGCGAGCCAGCTCCAGAACGTCGGTGCGGGAACGGCCGCATCGCCCCCCTGCGGCATCGGCCATGGCAGTCGTTCCCACACTGCTGCCACGCGTCAGAGCTCCGCGGTCTTGGCCGCCGAGGCAACCGTGGCCCGCGCCGCCGGTGCGGCCGGTGTGGTCTTCTGGTTCGGCGACACCGTGCGCTGCAACGCCAGTTCGACCAGGCGATCCAGCAGTCCGGAGAACGAATAGCCGGCAGCGGCAGCTGACTGCGGCAGCAGGCTCGTGCGGGTCAGCCCCGGGATCGTGTTCGTCTCCAGCACGACGGGGCCGTGCACGGTGACGATCATGTCCGTGCGCGACATTCCGTCACAGACGAGGGCTTCGTGGCAGCGCATGGCGAGGGCTTGCACGGCCGCGATCTGGGCCACGTCCAGACCGCGCGGCGGCACGACCTCTTCGGTGGCACCCGGGCGGTACTTCGCCTCGTGCGTGAACCACGAGTCGCACTTCGGGTAGATCCCGACCGGCGGCAACGGCTCGAGCGTGGCGCCCGTGTTGCCGAGCACGGGAACGGTGATCTCCTCGCCGGTGAGCGCCTGCTCGGCGAACCAGCGGCGGAAGGTGCCGCGGAAGGTGTCCAGGAACCTGGCGAGGTCGGCTTCCGAGGCGATGCGCTGCACGCCGACCGTGCTGCCGGACGCATCGACCTTCACGAACGCCGGCGTGCCGACGCAAGCCTGCATGCGGGCGAACTCGAGGTGCGCGTCGGCCCGGGCCAACGGCGTCGTCGGCTCGTACGCCTTCGCCAAGGGGATGCCGCAGGCGGCGAACGTCTGCCGCGTGCGCAGCTTGTCCATCGCGACTGCCGACGCGGCGCAGCCCGAGCCCACGCACGGCAGGTCGTAGAGTTCGCACAAGCCCTGGATCGTGCCGTCTTCGCCGAACGGACCGTGCAGCACCGGCAACACGGCGTCGATGCGGGCGTGGTCGAGCAGCCAGTCCAGCGCCGTCCCGGGGCGCATGCGGCCGACGCTGGCCGCCTGGTCGGCGGGGTCCCACCGCGCGCCATGCGGCAACGGCGCCTTGGCCGGCCAGAACCCGCCGGACCGATCGAGGAACACCGGCCAGACCCGGTACTTGGCGCGATCGAGGTGCTGCAGCACCTGCGTCGCCGAAGCCAACGACACGTCGTGTTCCGGCGACCGCCCGCCGGCGAGCACACAGATATCCATGCAAACACCCTCCCAGGTGTGGCGCGCGAGCATACGGCGACGGCGCACTGCCGCGAGCCTCGGGCGCGAGTTCAGCGCGTCCGGGCGGGCGTTCCGTCCGGTCAGCGCGGCTTCGCCCAGAGGGCTCCCGTCGCCGCGGCGGCGCCCCACAGGATCGCGTCCGATCCGCCGAGGGTCGGGGCCCACTGCAGTTGCGCGTGGATCGGCGTGCTGGTCGACCGCTGCACGTGCGCTTCGATGCGGCGGGCGAGTTCGGGCCAGCCCGACAGCACTCCGCCGCCGAGCACGACGGCGCTCGGGTTGAGCAAGGTGCAGGCGTTCTCGACCAGCGTGCACGCGGCCTCGGCGGCCTCGGCCAGCAGGGCAGCGGCCGCCGTCGCGATGCTGCCGGTGCCGTTCGCAGCGGCGACCACCGCGCCGACGGTCCAACCGTCGCCCGGACCGGGGCCGAGCAGTTCGGTCGCGCGTTCGGTGATCGCGCGGCCGCCGCAGTAGGCCTCGA
>JAEUHV010000595.1 GCA_016794485.1 Planctomycetota bacterium | reverse complement strand
CACAGTCGCCGAGGAACGTGAAGTGCGCCCGCGCCGTGCGTTCGATCGCCGCGTCGATCTCGAAGAACGTCCAGTGCTCGCCGGCAGCCCCGTACGCCGCGATCGACCCGACCCCGAGCCCGACCGCCCCGACGCGCCCGCCCGGAATGCGCCCGGCCAGCGCCGCGAACACCGCCCCGCACGGTCCCGCACGATGGTAGTACGTCAACGGCTCGCGGCGCCGTTCCGGCCGCTGGTCCTGCGCGCCGTGCAGGATGTTGCCGTGCACGAGGCAGGTCAGGTCGGCGCGCAGCCGTTCGACGCGATGCGCGCCGAACACGCTGCGGTCGCGGTGCAGCACTTCGACGCCGCGCTCGTCGAGCAAGGCGCCGACCCCGAGCACCGCCGCGACGGCACAACCGAGCCGCACCGGACGATCGGCCCAGAACAACGCCAACGCCGCCACCGGCCCGAGCACGGCGAATCGTTTCTGCTCCCCCGCCGGCAGCACGGCGAGCAGCACGACCGCCAACGCCGCGAACGCGAGCCCGAACCAGGCGTCGTTGCGCACCCGGGCCGGCCCCGGCAGCAGGAAGCACGCAACGGCGAGCAGCAGCGGGTACTCGACCAGCGTCGTGAACACGAGCGGTGCCACGAGCCCGTTGCCGATGCCGCCGAGCGCGCCACCGACGGCGATCCACAGGTAGTACCCGGTCAACTGCCCCGGAGCCGGCCGTTCCGCCGCGAGCCGGCCGTGGCACGCCAGTGCGACCAGCAGGAACGTCAGCAGGTGCAGCAGCAACAACAGCGGCCCGTGCGCGGCCCGTTCCCAATGGAACAGCACCGCGAGCGGCAAGAGTGCCACCGGCACGATCGCCGCGACCGGCCACGGACTCTCCGTCCAACGCACGAACGGCGGCAGCCAGCGCGGCAGCGTCGACCGCAACAACGGCGACGTCGGCTTCGGCACGACCGCCCGGCGCGGCAGCGCGAAGGCGACGACGAAGGTCACCAGGTACAGCGCCAGCGGCACGACCCACAGCAAAGGCACCGGGGCCAGGTTGGTCGTCACGTGCGTGGTCACCGACAACAACAGGCTCGACGGCACCGCCGCGAGCAACAGCCATGTGGCCTTCTGCCGGACGGCCACCGGCTCGCCCGCAGCGGCCGGTTCGGCGACGTTCCCGCGCCCTCGCAACGCGCACGCTGCGATCGCCACGGCGACGGCGCCGTAGGCCCACGCCCAGAACACCCGCTGCTGCGCCAACGACAGCATCGGTTCGACGACCAGCGGATACGCGAGCAGTCCACACAGGCTGCCGGCATTGCTCGCCGCGAACAGCACGAACGGATTGCGCACGCGCGCCGCCGACCAGTGCTGCACCAGCGGCGACGTCGTCGCGAGCGCGAAGAACGGCAGGCCGACGTTCGTGGCCAGCAACCACAGCAGTCCCCACACCGCCGAACCGCCGTCGGCCGCCGTTGCCGGCGTCCACGGCAGCAGCCACACGACGACCGGCGCCGCGAGCACGGCGAGATGCACGCGCGCATGGCCCGTGCCGAACCAGCGCGGCGCGCGATCCGCGTAGGCGTAGCCGGCGACGAGCACGGCCTGGAAGAACAGCATGCAGGTCGTCCACACGGCCGGCGTGCCACCGAGCCACGGCAGCACCTGGCGGCCAGTCATCGGCTGGACCAGGAACAGCAGGGCCGAGGCGCAGAACAGCGTGACGGCGGCGAGCAGCATGGGCGCATGCTTACTGCGCCCGACCCGTGGTGCGCGAGTGCCATTCCCACCGCGTTGCGGGCGTGGCGTTGCCCTTGGTCAGCGGACCGTCCGCGACCGCAGCGCCAGCATCACGAGCCGCACCGCGATCCCGAGCAACACGCAGTAGCCGACGTTCCTGAACTCGATCGCCTTGACGCTGAACAACAGCGACGCGATCGCCGCCAGGGCGAAGCCCGCGGTGACGATGCCGCCCGGCACGCGGAACGGGGCCGGCCCTGCCCCGGCACGCACCCGCAGCCGTATCACCGCCGCACACGTCGCCGCATACGTGACGAGCCTCGCCAGCGTGCTCATCGTCACCGCACCCAGGAACGAGCCCCACAACGACAACGCCAACGCGGCGGCCGACGTCGCCAGGATCGCCACGTGCGGCGTGCGCCAGCGCGCGTGGGTGTGCGCGAACACGGCCGGCAGTTCGCCCTGTTCGCCGAGCGACGACAGCATGCGCGGCGTCGCGAGCGTGATGCCGTGCAGCGTGCCGGTCATCGACACCAAGGCACCGACCACCAGCAGCGCCCCGCCGAACGCGCCGAGGAACCGTTCCGCCGCTTCCGCTACCGGCCGGGTCGACGTCGCCAGTTCGGGATGCGTGCCGATGCACACGACCTGCACCAGCAGGTAGAGCGGCGCGACCACCGCCAGCGCCGCCATCGCCGCGAACGGGAGGTTGCGCTTGGGCTCGACGATCTCGCCGGCCGGGATCACCGCCGACTCGAACCCGGTGAACGCGAACACCAGCAGCAGCACCGCTTCGACCAGCTTGCCGGTCTCCGGCACGACCGCGAAGTCGAAGCGCGCGGGCTCGAGGTGCCACAGGCCGATCGCGACGAACACCAGCAACGGCACCAGCTTCGCAACCGTGAACACGTCGCCGACCAGCGCCGCGCGCCGCACGCCGACCAGGTTGAACCCGGTCAACGTGGCGGTGAGGGCCACGATCACCGCGGTCCGCGCCACGCCTTCCTGCGCCGCCGGCCAGAAGTGCACGAGGTAGTCGGCGAACAGGTTCGCGAGCGCGGCGAACGCGGTCACCCGCGACAACCACACGAGCCAACTCACCGAGCTGCCGACCCAAGGACCGAACGCTTCACGCGCGTACAGCCCCGGCCCGCCGCTCTTGTCGAACCGGCTGCCGACCTCGGCGAAGCACAGCACGATCAGCAGCACCACCGCCGCACACAGCAGGTACGCGACGAGGCTGTGCGCACCGATCAACGCCTGCACCTTCGCCGGCAGGCCGAAGATGCCCGCCCCGACGATGCCGTTGAGGAACAACGCGGCGAGGTCGTAGCGACCGATGCCGCGCACGGTCGCCGGGGACGAGGTCACTTGGCCTCCGCGGGGGCCGCGAACACGCTGCGCAGCGCCAGCGGAGCCGCGGCGCGGTAGATCGTGTCGTGGAACTGCTCCGGCATCGGCTGCCAGCTCCAGGCGAGACCTCGCGGCGCCACCGGTGCGATCGCTTCGGTGAGTTCCTTCGTCGCCGCCGCGATCTCCGGCTCACCCGAGTTCGCCAGGTACAACGTCGCCCGCAGTTCCGGCCGGCCACGCAACCGTTCCGCCGCGGTGCGCACCAACGCGCGGTCGTTCCACCACAAGCTCGGATCGAATGCGATGCAGTGGTCGAACAGTGCGGGCTCGAGCAGGAACGTCTCGACTACGAACAAGCCCGCCAGCGATTCGCCGATGAGCCCGGTCTCGTCGGTGACGCGGTAGCGGCGCGCGACCTCGGGCATCAGCTCGTCGCGCAAGAACGACCGGAACGCCGCCGAGCCGCCGACCACGGGTGCGATCGCGCGATCGCGCGCGGCCTCGGTGGGCCCGGTCAGGTCGCGCCGGCGCGCGGTGTTCTCGATGCCGACCACGAGCATCGGCCGCACGAGGCCCCATTGGATGCCGGTGTGCACCGCCTCGGCCACGTGCACGAAGTCCTCGGCGAGGCCGCCGTCGGGCATGTAGAGCACCGGGAACGCCGTGGTCGCCGACTCGGTGTACCCGGGCGGCGTGTAGACGTTCACGCGCCGCGTCTCGGTCAAGCAGGCGGACGGCAGCGTGAACGACTCGGCCAACAAGGCACCGTAGGGTGGGACCGCGGCTCCGTGGCAGGCGACCCATGGAACCAGAAGGCCGAGGGCGGCCACGTTGCGGAGCGCTGACGGCACCGGACGAATGTCGACCTTTGCCCGCACCACTGTCAAGGTCGCTTGGGATCGACGCTACATTGCCGCTTCATGCTGCGGTCGGAACTCGGAGTCGGTGTCGACCTGGAACTGGACGGCGCGTCTCGTCTGCTGGCTCTTGGCGCGTGGCGGCCGAACGGCGAACTGGCGCGCTCGGACCTGCGCGGGAAGACCGCCGCCGCGATCACCGCACTCGACCAGTTCACCCCCGGCGCCCAGTTCTGGTTCGGGCACAACGTCCTCTGGTACGACCGCCCCTGGTTCGCGCAAATCGCACCCAACGCCGCCCTGCTGCAATTGCCGGTCGTCGACACTCTGGTCCTGTCGACGCTCGCGTTCACGGAGCATCCGTACCACGCGCTCTGCAAAGACTACAAGCTCGTGCGCGCGAGCATGAACGATCCGGTCGCCGATGCGCGCCTCGCCGCACGCCTGCTCGACGATTGCCTGCAGCGCTTGCGCGAACGAGCCACCGCGAACGCGACGTTCGGCCGCGTGCTGTTCCACCTCGCGGTCGCGGCGATGGCCTCATTCGGCGACGAGGCCAGACGCGGCATGGCGATGGCACTGGCCCCGCTGGGGCCGCCGAGTGTCGACGTGGACGACGACCTTCGCCAACTGCTCGCCGGACGTGTGTGCACGAGTGCCCTGCCGCTGCGCGGAACGCCGCTCGCCAAGCTGTTCGCGTTCGCCTGGCTCCTGGTGGCCGGTCGCCACGACCAGCCATCGCATTCGGTGCTGATGCCCTGGGTGCGCCACCAAGTGCCTGAGGTCACCACGCTGCTGCACACGCTGCGCGACGTGCCGTGCCGTTCGGCGGACTGTTCGTGGTGCCGCAGCATGCACGAGCCGCGCGCCCACCTGCAGCGCTGGTTCCGCCACGACGACTTCCGTGCCAGACCGACCCTCCCCGACGGCCGCGGCGCCCAGGCCGCGATCGTCGCCGCCGGGCTCGCCGAACGGTCCCTGCTCGCCCTGCTGCCGACGGGCGGCGGCAAGTCGCTGTGCTTCCAACTGCCGGCAATCGCGCGGTACCTGCGCCGCGGCAGCCTGACGATCGTCGTATCGCCGCTGCAGGCGCTGATGCACGACCAGGTCGAAAACCTCAACGAAAAGACGGGGCGCAAGTTCGCGTTTGCCCTGACCGGCCGCCTGACCCCACCCCAACGACGCGAGGTGCTCGACGCCGTTCGTTCTGGGAGCGCCGGCCTGCTCTACGTTGCGCCCGAGCAACTGCGCAATCTCACTTTCGCCAAGACGATCGCCACGCGCGAGATCGGCGCGTTCGTCTTCGACGAGGCGCACTGCCTGTCGAAGTGGGGCCACGACTTCCGGCCCGACTACCTGTTCGCGTCGCGGTTCGTGCGCGAACACTGCTTGCGCACCAAGACGCCCCTGCCACCCATCGTGTGCGTCACCGCGACGGCCAAGCCCGAGGTGCGCGCCGAACTGCTCACCCACTTCCGCGACGCCCTCGGCCAGGAGCTCGACGTGTTCGACGGCCATGCCCCGCGCGCCAATCTCGACTTGCGGATCGAAGCCGTCGCCGGCAACGCCAAGGCCGCGCGCATGATCGAGCTGGTCGCCGCCGAGGTGAACCGCAACCTCAGCGGCAGCGTGCTCGTCTACGCCGCGACCCGCAAGCACACCGAAGTCTCGGCGGCCACGCTGAAGCTGGCCGGCATCCCCGCCGAAGCGTTCCACGCCGGCCTCGAGGGGCCGGAGAAGAAGGCGGTGCAGGATCGGTTTCTCCGCGGCGCCAGCCGCGTCGTCTGCGCGACGAACGCGTTCGGCATGGGCATCGACAAGCCCGACATCCGGCTCGTGGTGCACTACGAAATCCCGGGCTCACTCGAGGCCTACGTACAGGAAGTCGGCCGCGCCGGCCGCGACGGTTTGCCGGCGGCGGGTGTGTTGCTCTATGACCCGGACGACACCGAGACGCAGTTCCGGCTCGCTGCGAACTCGCGCCTCGACCTGCACGACCTGAAGGCCGTGTTGCGCCGCGTGCGCGGACTGGCGAAGCCGGTGCGCGAGGCGGACGAACGCGAAGTCGTGTGCACGACGGGAGAACTCCTGCGCGAGGAGTCCCTCGCCGCCCGGATCGACCCAGACGACCGCGACGCGCCGACCAAGGTGGCCACCGCGATCGCCTGGCTCGAGCGCGGTGAGTTCGTTCGCCGCGACGAGAACGCCACCGCCGTGTTCCAGGGCCGACCGCGCGTTGCCAACCTCGACGAAGCGAGGCGGCGCATGGCCCCGTTGGCGCTGCCCGAGAAGAAGTCCGCTGCGTGGCTGGCGATCCTGGAACAACTGCTCGCGGCCGAGGCCGACGACGGATTCTCGTCGGACCAATTCGCGGGCTTGCGGGCCGTCGAGGCCCTGTGTCCGCCGGAACGCGGCGAACGCAGCGGGCAGATCGTGCTCGGCACGTTGCGCGACATGCAAGAGGCCGGCCTGCTGACCCGTGGCATCCAGATGACCGCGTTCCTGCGCCATGGCATCGCCGACCATTCGGGCCACCGACTCGCGGCCGCGGTCACGCTACAAGAGCGCTTGCTCGCCACGTTGCGCGACCTCGAACCCGACCCCGACGCCACGCACCGCTATCAGATCGACCTGCCGCGCCTGACGCAGCATCTCGCCGCCGACGATGCAACGGTCACCCCAGAGCGCGTGCGGACGCTGCTCGACGCATCGATCGACCGCGCCCAGCACGCGGGCCCCACGGCTGCGGGACTGCGGGTCACCATGCACTCGCGCGACTTCGGCACGGTCCAGGTCCAGGGCGGCTGGGACACGATCGTGCGGGCGGCCCATCGCCGCCACTTGCTTGCGAACGTCTGTCTCGTCGAGATGAGCCAGCAGCTGGCCAAGGCCAGGGTTCACGGCAAGGACCTGCTGGTCGAGTTCACGCTCGAACAACTGCTCGACGCCGCCAACGCCGACCTGGTCTTGCGCAGCGAACCGTCGCGCGACCCGACCACGGAGATCGAGCACACGCTGCTGTTTCTGCACCACACCGAGTGCCTGGTGCTGCACAAGGGCCTCGCCGTGTTCCGGCAAGCGATGACGCTGCGCGTGCCGAAGGCGAGTGAGAAACGGACCTACGGTGCCGAGGACTTCGCGCCGCTCGCCGAGCACCAGCGGGAACGCACCGTACAAATCCACGCGATGGACGAGTTCGCGCGCCGCCTCTGCGAGTCGAGCGCCGCCGGCCTCGCCCTGCTCGACGACTACTTCCGGCTGCCGGCCGCCCAGTTCCTCGCCCGCCACTTCCCGGATCGCCGCACCGAACTGGAACGCGCCACCAGTGCGACTTCCTGGCACCGCATCGTCGGCGACCTGACGGCAGCGCAGCGCGCGATCGTCGAAGCCGGCGAGAACACGTCGATGCTCGTGCTGGCCGGTCCGGGTTCGGGAAAGACGCGTGTCGTCGTTCACCGTTGCGCGTTTCTGCTGCGCGTGCGCCGCGTGCCGGCCGAGTCGATCCTGGTGCTGTGCTTCAACCGTAGCGCCGCCGTCGAACTGAAGAAGCGGCTGCGCGACCTGGTCGGCGACGACGCGCGCGGCGTGCTCGTGCTCACTTACCACGGCATGGCGGCACGTCTGGCCGGAGGACTCGCGCCCGAAGCCGACACCGAGACCCAGTTTAAGGAGGTGATGGAGCGCGCGCTGCGGCGCATCGTACCTACGACGACGGTGACGCCAGGCACCGAACGTGACGAGACGGACCCGCTGCGTGATCGCCTGCTCGCGGGCTTCCGCCACATCCTCGTCGACGAATACCAGGACATCGACGAGCAGCAGTACAGGCTGGTCTCGGCGATCGCCGGTCGCACGCTCGACCAGGACCGCAAGCTGTCCGTGCTGGCGGTCGGCGACGACGACCAGAACGTCTACCACTGGCGCGGCAGCAACGTGACGTTCCTGCAGCGGTTTGAACAGGACTACGGCGCCAGGCGCATGCTGCTGGTCGAGAACTTCCGTTCGACGCACCACATCATCGACGCCGCCAACGGCGTGATCGCCGCCAATCGCGATCGCCTCAAGACCGAGGCCGCCGTGCGCATCGACAAGAATCGGGCCCGCGATGCGCACGGCGGCCGCTTCGCCGAGCTCGATCCGCATGGCCGCGGCCGGGTGCACGTGGTCACCGTCGACGACCCGATGGGTCAGGCATTCGCCGCCCGCCGAGCCGTCCAACGCCTGCGCGAGCTCGATCCCGGATTCGACTGGTCGAACTGCGCGGTGCTGTCACCACGGCACGCGCCGTTGCACGCGGTTCGCGAGCTGCTCGAACGGGCCAGCATTCCGGTACGCGTGCAGGTCGAACGCGACCAATCGTGGTCCCTGTTCCGGCGGCGCGAGGTGCAGCAGTTCCTGGCAGCGAGCGACGCCGCAGGCACCACCGTGCAGCACACGCAACTGCAGCATGTGCTGCAGCAACTGCGCGCCGACCACCCGCGCGAGCGCGACTGGACCGAGGTCGACGCGACGCTCGACGCCTGGTTCGAGGAACACGGCGAGGTGGCCCTGCCGCGCGCCGCCCTGCGGAACTGGTTTGGCGAGCACTTGCGCGAACTGCGGCGCGAACGCACGCTCGGCGAAGGCGTCCTGCTCGGCACGGTACACGGCAGCAAGGGCGCGGAGTACGACCACGTGGTCCTGCTCGACGGAGGCTGGCAGTTGCGCGGCGACAACACGTGGGACGACCTGCGCCGCCTCTACTACGTCGGCATGACCCGAGCGCGGCTGACGTTGACCATGCTGCAGCTGGCGAACGGAGGCGCCCCGTGGTTGCCGGCACTCAGCGGCCCGGCGATCGGCCGCAGCAGGGCGGCCGCGGTTCCTACCGACGAGCCAGCGACGACACTGTGCTACGAACCACTCTCGCTCGCCGACCTGTGGCTTTCGTTCGCCGGACGCGATTCCGACCACGAACACATCGATGCAGCGGTTCGCGAACTCGCAACCGGCGATCGACTGCGGCTCGAACTGCGCGGTAGCCGCCTGTACCTGCTCGACGGCAAGGCACGGCGAGTCGGAGCCCTGTCGGAACTGGGCACGAACAAGTGGCGCATCCGACTCGATGCGATCCGAACCGTACGCACTACCGCGGTCGTGCAGCGCACCGAGCTCGACGAAGGTGAGCAGTACCGAACCGGCTTGCGGCGCTCGTCCTGGTTCAACGTGGTCGCGGAAGTGGCCTACGCCGCGCGCTGATCGCGGCGCAATCGCGCACCCGCGCGACCGTTCACTGCGACTCGAACCGCAAGACCGGGGCGTGGTGCACCGACACGGTTCCCGCCGCGTCGGCCGCGTGGCCTTCGACGAGCGTCAGGTCGAGGCTCGGCAGCGCCGGCGAGATCGTCCACTGGATCGTGTTGCTGGTCGCGGGCTGCGACGGTTCGAACCACTGCGTCGCCAACGACGCCCCGAGCAGGCCGGGGTGGTTCGGGATCGGCACCAGCACCTCCGCCTGGCCGAACGACACCGATGCCGCGATCGGCGCAAACGGGGCCACCAGCATCGCGTCGATCGGCCACACCCCGAGCGCGCACGACGGCGACGCCGACGGCAAGCCGAGGGCCGCGAGCGGCACCGGCGACGTAGGCGAACCGAACGCGGCGAAGCCGAATCCGCCGAGCGGCCCGACCGCCGAGAAGCGCGCCTGCGCTCCGAGCACCAGCGTGCGCACGTCGGCCTGGCTCCACTCCTGCGGAGCACCGCCGAACGCACCGCAGCCTGTTCCGACCGTAACCAGCGCGCCGGCGACGTCCTCGAACACCGCGTCCGCCATCCACCACGGCGCGTTCATCCCCGCGATCGGCTGCCCTTGCAGGTCGACCAGCAGGTTGCCGCCCGGATAGACGAACGGCGTCGCGAACGGGATGCGCACGGTGTTCTGCGGACTCCACGCGACCGAGGCGCTCGTCGCCGCCGGCGACGCCGGCAGCGTCACCGAGCCGGCGAACACCGTCACCGGTGCCGGCCCCACGTTCGCGGCGAACGTGGGCGACGCGGCCAACGGCGCGGCCGACGTGATCGACAACGTCACGGCCATCGTCGCGGTGCCGCCGACGAACGCCTCGTTCGCGGCCGTGCGCCGGACCTCGAGCGCGGTCAGTGTGCGGCCGACGAGTGCTTGCAGATGGCTCGCGCCGACGAGGGTCTGTTGCCGCAACGGCGCTACAGCACCGGCGAGCCACAGGTGGCTGTTCGCATCGGCGGCTGCATGCGCGGCGGGAACGACGGTGAAGGTCTGCGCGCACGCAGTCGCGGCACAGACGGCAAAGACGACGAGGGGAACGACGTTCATGGAGCTTCTCCGGTTCGTGGACTTCAGGGGGTGACGATTTCGACGACGAGGTAGGAGCGCCGGCCGGGCTTGCCGACCATCAGCAGCAGCACGCTGCCGGGCGGCACGTTCGGCACGGGCACGGAAGTGGTCTTGCCCGGCCCGACCGGCACGGACTGGCATTGGCCAGTGCCGACCACCAGCACTTCGATGGACGGGTCATTGCTCGCCACCTGCACCGTGATGGTGCCGCCGGCTGGGGCGGTGGATGGACCACGCAACGCCCCACCCTGCGCGAGCAGAGGAGCGAGCAGAAGGGAAACGACGAGCAGACTGCGGACGACGAGCATGTTGGGCCTCCGGGTTCACCCACTGAGTGGGGTCACCGGGGGCAACCGCGCGCCGGATTTTCAGCGCCCGACGATCTGCTCGAAGCGCACCGCGTCGACCGCGACACCACCCGTGGTCGCCGCAACGGTCACGAACGCCGGCAATCCGGCCGGAAACGTGGCCTCGCCGAACTCCGCCGGCAGCACGCACTCGCGCGCTGCGCCGCCGTACAGCTCGACCCGCACCGGCGCCGCCGATGGACCGAGCACCCGCACCCGGTAACGCCCGGCGAACGGCAACTCGGCGCGGAACACCGCCCGCGCGCCCGCCATCGTCGAGCTCGACACACCGTCACGGCTCTGCCAACCGTCGCCGCGTCGTTCCGCGTCGCGATCGTCGGCCACCACCACAGCCGGCGCGAACAACAGCAGCGCGTTGGCGACCCGGCGTTCGCCCGCGGCGTCGAACCGCTTGTCGTCGCACGGATGGTTGCACACGCCACGGCCCGCGAGCCACAACGTCGAACTGCCGCCGCCGTCGAGATTGAGCCCGTCGCGGCAACCCAACGCCGCCAGCACCGCCGCGGTCTCCTCGAAGGACATGCCGACCGCTTCCTTGGCGCGCCCGTCGACGACGACCCAGAGCACGCTGCCGTCGGCCAGCACGCCGACCGCCGTGCGCGGATGCCGGATCGCTCGCTGCCGCGCACCGTGGTCTTGGACCACGCCGTCGACCAGCAGCATCGGCCCGGCCCCGAGCGCATCGTGCATTTCCGGCCAATCGCCGGCCGCCCGGGTTGCGAGCTGCAGTTCACCGGCCCGCGTGAGCCCGACACTGCCCTGCCCTTCCTTGGCCGGCACGACGGGCTGCCCGTCGAGACGCAACAAACCGATCGACAGGCCGGTCGATTCGATCGCGAAGAAGCCGCCGTTGATCGCGGCCAGGGCGCCGGCCTGTTGGCCCATCGAACTGGTCCAACGGCGTTCGCCGGGAGCGACCAGGTCGAACCGGGTCGCGGGAGCACGCTGTATTTCGAGCACGCTCACGAACTGCGGGCCGGCGAACAAGCGGGCGAACGCCCGCTGTCGCAGCCGCACGCCGGCACCAACTTCGTGGTCAGACCACGCCGTCGGTTCGGCGATCCGCGCCGCATCGTCCTGCGCCCGCACCGACGCCCAGACGGGCGTCAGCAGGAGCATCAGGCCGCGCGCGGCGCGGCTACGGATCACCAGCGATCGCGACGGCCACCGCCGCCACCGCCACCACCACCGTAGCCACCTTCGCGACGGCCACCGCCGCCGCCACCACCACCGAAGCCGCCGCCGCCGCCGCTACGCGGCTTGCGTTCCTCGGCTTCGTTGACGCGCAGCGGGCGGCCGTCCAGCGACTTGCCGTCCAGCGCCTTGATCGCCGCCTGGGCGTCCGCGTCCGAGTTCATCTCGGCGAACGCAAAGCCACGCGAACGGCCAGTGTCGCGATCGGTGACGACGCTGATGCTCGCCGCCGTGAGGTTGTTCTGTTGGAACAGATCTGCCAGCGAATCCTCGGTCGTGTTGAAGGAGAGGTTGCCGACGAACAAACGCTTACCCATGAGTGCACTCTTCGAGACCCGTCCGAGACGACCTTGCCGGATGTCCTCCTGCACGGTGCAGGAAGACCAGTTCAGAACCGGTTCAGCCGCGCAGCGCGCGGTCCATTCCAGTCGGTAGTTGATCCGGAAGGCGTCGACTGGCCGCGGTTCCAGGCCGGGGACTCTACCCAGCCGACCCGCCTGCCGAAAAGCTCTGTATGGTGGTTCTGTCGCATCGGCCGTCTGGAGTTGCCACGGCCCCGGTTCGTCCTGCCCGGCCGGTTCGCCGGCAAACCGCTCCCATCGGCATGCCCACCGCCCGTCCTTTCCTGGGGTTCCTGTTCGCCACGGGCGGCCTGCTCATGGGCCAGGACGGCACACGTTTGCTGGAAGGCCGGGTGGTCGACGTGCTCGGCGACCCGATCCCGGCGGCGACCGTGCAACTGGTCGCCAACGGCCGGCCGCCCCGGACCGCCACCACCGACGGCGAAGGGGTCTACCGCCTGCGGGCCCCGACCAGCGGGGCGCTGCTGCTCGTCTCGGCCCGCGGCAAGGTGACGGAACGTCTTGCCTGGCGCGGCATTGCGACACCCAATGTCCGCAACCTGGTGCTCGAGGACGCCGCCGTGCTGCGCGGTCGGGTGACCAATGCCCTCGGCGAACGGGTGGCCCAGGCCCTCGTGGTGGCCGCCGCGAACACCGCCTCCGCGACGACGATGACCGACGCCGACGGTCGC
>JAEUHV010000530.1 GCA_016794485.1 Planctomycetota bacterium | reverse complement strand
GGGTCGATCGCGTCGCCCGGCCCCTCCCCGCCTAACACCTGGGTCGCGTGATTCTGTGCGGGCGGCCCCCACTACACTCCGACGCGCCCGGGCCGCGGCCGCACGGCGTTGGCGAGGTGGCGGCACACCGGGGCGGGGAGGTCGAAGGCGACGAAGCAGCGCACGTGGCGCGAGACGTTACCGCCGGACCTCGAACGTCGCACCTGCGCCGGCTGCGGGCGGCAGATCTTCGAGGTCGACGCGCGCGACGCGGGCCAGCGGCGGCCCCTTGTGCAGCCAGAACGTGAATGCCGCCACCGCCGCCACCGCCCCTTCGGCCTCGCCCTCGACACCGCCGTCGGCGCGGTTCTGCACGAAGCCGGCGAGGCCGAGCTGGTTGCCCTTGTGCCGCGTCGTCGCGCGGAAGCCCACACCCTGCACTTCGCCGGTCACGTGGAAGCGCACGCGGCGCCGTTCCTGGTCCATGCCCGCAGCGTCGCCGATCTGTGGCCTCGGGCCAAGCGCGCTACGCCCTCGGCCCCGCGGGACTGGGCCGGTGGCGGGCGAAAGGGGGTGCGGACCGTCCGCGTTCCGCAACTGGATACCACCATGGACAAACGAGCCTTGCGTGCCCGATTGCTCGAGCTGCACGAGCAGTTGACGTCCCGACTGCAGCGCCTCGACCGGCACCTGCACCATCGCCCCGAGCCGTTGCCGGCCGACAGCGAGGAGCGCGCCCAGGAACTCGAGAACCGGGCCGTGCTCGAAGGACTCGACGACAACGCCAGCGTCGAGCTGGTCGAGGTCGAGCACGCGCTGGCGCGCATGGAGCGCGGCGACTACGGCGTGTGCGAACGGTGCCACCAGGCCATCGGGGGCGAGCGGCTGGAGTTCCTGCCGCAGGCGTCGAAGTGCGCCCGGTGTGCCGGCACGCGGTCTTGAGGCCACTGCGGCGATCGCATTTGGTCGAAGCCCGGCGGTGCGGTAGGAACGGGGCATGCCGACGACGCCGTTGTTCCATGTCGATGCGTTCACCGACGCCGCGTTCCGCGGCAATCCCGCCGCGGTGTGCCTGCTCGCGGCCGCGCGCCCAGCCCGCTGGCTGCAGGCCACAGCCGCCGAGATGAACCTGTCCGAGACGGCGTTCGTGCAACCGACCGGCCGGGGCTTCCGGTTGCGCTGGTTCACGCCCAAGGTCGAGGTCGACCTGTGCGGCCATGCGACGCTGGCGGCCGCGCACGTGTTGTGGACCGAAGGGCTGGCGCCGGGCGGGGCCGTGCTGAAGTTCGCGACGCGCAGTGGCGAGCTGACCGCGGTGCGGCGCGGGGCTGCGATCGAACTCGACTTCCCGGCCCGGACCGCGGTGCCGTGCAAGGCGCCCCCGGGCCTGCGACAGGCGCTCGGCGCCGCACCGGTGCACGTGGCGAAGAACCGTGACGACTATCTGGTCGAGCTGCGCGACGAAGCGACCGTGCGCGGACTCGAGCCCGACCTCGCGGCGCTGGCGCGCCTGCCCGTGCGCGGTGTGATCGTCACCGCCGCGGCCGGGCGCAAGTTCGACTTCGTGTCGCGGTTCTTCGGGCCGCGCGTCGGCGTGCCCGAGGATCCGGTCACCGGCTCGGCGCACTGCGCGCTCGGCCCGTACTGGGCGGCTCGGCTCGGCCGCACGAACCTGCGCGGTTTCCAGGCTTCGGCCCGCGGCGGCGTCGTCGAGGTCGAGGTCGCCGGCGAACGGGCCTTGCTGCGGGGCACGGCGACGACGGTGGTGCGCGGCCAGTTGCTGGTTTGAGCGGCCTTGGAACGGAATCGCCGTCGCGCGTATCACCGCGGCTCATGCCGATTCCGTCGCCAGTTCGTCTCCCTGCTGCGGGCCTGGGCCTCTGGTTCGCGGCTGCGTGCACGGTCCCACCGCCGCCGATGGTCGGAGCCCATCGGCACACCGTGACGACGACCGTCACCGTCACCGAAGCCGGCGTGATGCCTTTGGCCGACGTGCGCATCCCGGCGTTCTCGACGGTGGTCTGGCGCAACGCCGCTTCGGTGCCGTTGCGCATCGCGATCGACGCGGCGGCCTGCCCCGACTGCGAGACGGTGCTCGGGTTCGCCGGGTCTGCGGCCGGCGCGCACGCGGCCGCCGTCGCTCCGGGACAGGTGGCGACCCTCTGCTTCCACGACGCGGGCACGTTCCCGTTCGTGCTGCAGCTCGGCGGGCGCGAACACCGCGGCACGATCGTCGTCGAGGGCGAACGATGAACGGCCGCTGCATGCTCCCGGTGACGGGTCTCGTGGTCGCGGCGTGCGGTGGCGTCAGCCATTCGGTGCGCACGGACCTGCCGATGCCGGTAACGGTCGCGGTGTTGCCGTTCGCCGGCCCGGCGGCCGGCGAACTGCGCGCCTCGGCGCGGCAGCTGGTCCACAGCCGGCTGCAGGCGCGCGGCTACGCGGCCCCCGAGCTGGCGCACGTCGACCGCGTGCTGAGCGAACGGGGCTGGCTCGCCGATCCGGACCGGTTCGACGCCGCGCGCATCGAGCCGGCGGCGGTGATCGGTGCACTGGGTGTCGATGCGGTGGTGTTCGGCACCGACGTCGACTTGTCGTCGTTCAACGTCGTGCTGTTGCGCCGCCAGGCGGTTGGCGGCCGCTTCGCGCTGGTCGACGCCCAACGACGCGAACTCTGGCAGGCCGACCACGCGGCCGGTTCGTTCGGTGGGTTCCTGCTGACCAGCGGCCAGGTGTTCACCGAATTGCGCGCGCAGGGCGAGCACGGCACGCCGATGGCCACGCTGGCCCTCGTCGACGAACTCGTCGCCGACGTCGTCGGCACCGTGCCCGAACGGCCGCGCCAGGAGCCCTCGGCCGCGCCGCCGACGCTCGGGGCGGTCACGCTCGCGCGTTCGGCCAACGCCGACGGCAGCGACCGGCTGGTCGTCGAAGTGCTCGCCACCGCCGGCGCCGATTGCCGTTGCGACGTGCCGCCGTTCGCCCTGGGCGTGCCGATGGTGGCGTTGCCCGACGCACCGGAACGCCAGCGCGGCTGCCTCGACGTGGCGCGCGGTGCCGTGCCCGACACCGTGGTCGTCGTCGCGCGCGATGCATTCGGCCGCACCGCGCGGGCGGAGGGCGGCCGATGAGGTCCTGCGTCGTGTTGGTGCTGGCGTTGCTCGCCGGCTGCACGGGCGTCACCGTCGCCCACGAAACCGACCCGGCGTTGGCCGCGGCGCGCGCCGCCGGCTATCGCGTCGTCGTGGCACCATTCGCCGTCAGCGCGCCGGCCGACGGCTTCTTCGGCGAGGCGCTGGCTCCGCTCGGCGAACTGCTGGCCCTCGAGAAGAGCCGCGAACTGCCGATGCGCGACCGCCTCGGGCGGGTCGTGCACGACGACGTCGTCGCGTGGTTGCAGCAGAGCGAGTTCGAAGTGGTCGAACCGTGGCATGCAGCGACCGCGCTGGCGCATGCCGGCATCGATGCCGACACCGCGCGCGATCCGGCCCAGGCTGCGCGCATCGCACAGGTCTGCGGCGCCGACGGCGTGCTCTACGGCGACGTGCACCGGTGGAACCGCGACTGGTGGGTCCTGCAGAGTGAGGTCGAAGTGGCGCTGCGGCTCGAACTGGTCGACGGCGGCACGCAGCGGTCGCTGTTCCGCACCGATCGCCGCGAGACGATCGGGTCCGGCCTCACCGGCGGCCCCACGGGCTACGCGTCGGCAGCGACCGAACCGATCGCCGGGCTGCGCGGCTCCAACCTGCGCACGCTGACCCGTTCGGTGGCGCGCCACGCGGTGGCGGACCTGAACGGCGGCGATCTCGGCAACCAACCCGGTCCGGCGTCGCCGCGCCTCGCCGTCGTGGCGCTGGCGCGGCTGCACGACGGTCCGTTCCGCGCCGGTGAACGCGTCGACGTCGTCGCCGTTGGATCGCCCGACTGCGACGTACGTTTCGATCTCGGACGGCTGCGCACCGCGGTGCCCACGCAGCAGACGGCGCTGCATGCCGACCCGCGCGGCGAACGGGCGACCTACGTCGGCCACTACGTCGTCGCCGCCGCCGACGTCGCCGAGGGTCTGCCGCTCGAATGCACGATCCAGCGGGGCAACGCGCGGCGCACCGTCGCGGTCCGTTACCGGTGGGACGGCACCGTGGCGCTCGCCGGCGCGGCGCGTTC
>JAEUHV010000468.1 GCA_016794485.1 Planctomycetota bacterium | reverse complement strand
TCGGGCCGACGCAGATCGCGGCGATGGGCATCGCCGATCCGGCGGGCATGGTGTTCCAGACCGCGATCTCGACGTCGCCGGCGCTGCGCGGCCAGGTCTATTGCCTGCAGGGTGTCGTCTGGGAAGCGAACGGTTGGCCGGTGCTCAGCGGGCCCGGACTCTGGCCGATCCTGTAAGACGCACTCGTGCAGCGCCACTGCACACGAACATGTTCATGTGCAGTGGGCCGTGGCGCCTCGCGGAGCGATCGCTCAACCGCGCACGAACTTCGCCAAAGCACCGACGACGTCGATCTGCTCGCCTTCGGTGAGGCCCTGGAAGATCGGCAGTGCCAGCGCTTCCGCCGCGGCCTGCTCCGCGACCGGGAACTGCTCGGGCTTCTGCCCGAGGTACTGGAAGCACGGCTGGCGGTGGAACGGGATCGGGTAGTAGACCGCGCAGCCGATGCCCTGGCCGCGCAGGTGCGCGATCGCCGCGTCGCGACGGTCCTTCGGCACACGCAGCACGAACTGGTGGTAGGCGTGGCGATCCTGGTCCTGCGGCAGCTTGGCCCAGTCGAGCAGCTTCGCGTCGGCGAACAGCTTGCGGTAGCGCGCCGCGTTCTCGCGCCGCTGCGTGGTGACCTTCTCCATGGCGCGCAGCCGCACGCGCAGCGCCGCTGCCTGCAGCGCGTCCATGCGGAAGTTGCCGCCGATCAGGTTGTGTTTGTACAGCTCCGCCTGGCCGTGGTTGCGCAGCAGGCGGCAGGTCGCGGCGAACTGGTCGTCGTTGGTGGTCAGGAAACCGCCGTCGCCGATGCCGCCCATGTTCTTGGTCGGGAAGGTCGACCAGCCGGCGCACAGGCCGTCGCCGCCGGCCATGCGGCCCTTGTACTTCGTGCCGATCGCCTGCGCGGCGTCCTCGATCAGCGGCACCGAGAAGCGTCGGCAGACCTGCAGCACGGCGTCGACGTCGAACGCGGCGCCGAACAGGTGCACCGCCATCACCGCCTTCGGCCGCTTGCACGCCTTCAGCGCGTCCTCGAGCTTCTGCGGGTCGAGGCACAGCCAGGTCGGTTCGACGTCGGTGAACACCGGTCGGGCACCGACGCGGGCGACGACCCCGGCAGTGGCGAAGAACGAATAGGTCGGCAGCACGACCTCGTCGCCGGGGCCGATGCCGAGCGCCATCAGCGGCGCCAGCAGCGCGTCGGTGCCCGACGACATGGTCAGCGCGTGCTTGCAGCCGAGGTACTGCTGCAGTTCGCGTTCGAGCGACTCGACTTCGGGACCGAGGATGTACTGGCCGCTGCGGACGACGCGCACGACAGCGGCTTCGATCTCGGCGAGCTGGGCCTTGTCGCGGGTCAGGTCGATGAGGGGAACGGGCATGTGGGGGCGGACAGGATAGGGAACGGCCTGCGCCGGAAAAGGGTGCGGCTGGGTCCGTCAGCCCTGCAGGCGTTTGCCGCGGTAGCGGCACGCCTTGCCCATCTGGTGCCGTTGGCGCTCGTCGAAGGGCAACTCCTCGAGGCGGTCGAGCCACGACGGCATCGTCGCGAGCAGTTCGTCGAGCACGCGCTCCGTCGCTTTCGGAGGAACGCCGCAGTCGGCCCCAAGGGCGAGGAAGTCGCGGCGCCCATAATATTCGTCAGGGTCCGGTCGAGAGGCCGATTCCGTTGCCGATATGCACGATCGTGCAGGTCGCGTGCGGCGGTCAGGGGCGCACGATGCCGCCGACGACGGCACTCGTCTGCAACGGCGCATTGCCGTCGGCGACGACCTGCAGCCACAGCGACGCGCCGGCAGTGCCGCCTGGAATCGCCCAGGACACGTTCGCGGCACCGGTGCCGTCGGTCAGCAGCAACGTGATCGGGACCACGGTCGCCATGCCGAGCAGGACCGGCTGTTCCAGCACCGGGATCGTGACCGCATCGACGTCGCTGCTGCCGAACACGCCGACGAACGTGTTGGCCGGGCCGCGCACGCCGAGCGTGAACGTCGCGTTCGCCTGCCACGGTGCACTGCGGTGCACGCCGACGCCGTTGCCGTTCGTGGCGATCACCGGCGTGCAGTTCGCCGGCACGAACGTGCAGCGCGACAGGCGGCCGGTGGTCGCGTCGGTCGGACACGAAATGGGCGGCGTGCCGGGCAGGTTGTAGGCGCCGCCGCCGATCAGGGTCGAATCGGTGACCCACGCGGTCGAGTTCGAGGCGCGCAGCCCGACCGCGGTGGACGGATACGTCGACACACCGTCGCCGCCGCGCATCGTGCAGCCGCTGGCGTGCAGGGTGCTGCCGTTCGTCAGGTAGACACCGGCGCTGGCCGCGGAGTTGAGGTAGTCGCGGTCCCGGCCGCGGAACGTGGAGTCGATCGCCGAGACGGTCGCATTGTCGGCGTAGACGCCGGAAGCGGTGCTGAACCAGGCGCCCTGCGGCATGCCGCTGCGGCCGACGACACAGTCCTGGAAGAACACGACGGCCTGGTTGGCGAAAACTGCGGGGCCGTTGAGGGAAGTCTGCAGCACGCGGCAGCCGTCGAACGTGCAGGTGGCGTTCTGCACGTGCACGTCCCCGGTGTCGAGGTCGAGCAGGTGCACACGTTGCGGCGCGGGACAGTTCACCGTGGTCAACGACGTCAGGAACACGGTGCCGCTGGTGACGGCGCGGATGGTGACGCCGACGCTCGCGGTGAAGCCGGTGTAGTTGCCGGGGTGCACGAGGATCGTGTCGCCGGGGGCGGCGACGGCGAGTGCCGCGGCGATCTGTGCGAAGCCGCCGGGGCCGACGGTGTGTGTGGTCTGGGCCACGACGACGGTGTTGGCGGCGACGAAGGCGACGAAGTGCCAGGAAGTGCGGTGCATGCGAGGCGCGCATACTATCGCGATCGCCGCGGCCGGTGTCGTTGGGCGTCAGTCGGGGTTGCGGCGGCTGCGCAGGTTGGCGAGCTTCGCCTCGGCGCTCCTCTTTCGCGCCTCGTCCGCCGCCTCCTGTTTGGCTGCCTCCCGCTCGGTGTGGCGGCCCTCGGCCTGGGTCGAGGCGTCGGCGATCGCGCGGGCGATCTCCGCATCGCTGGCGATTCCCTTGGTGCGCAGCAAGGTGACGAGGGCGGCGACGGCGGCTTCGAGTCCGAGCACCTCGCGCTCGAGGAAGTCGATGCGGTCGGCCTGGGTGCGGGCGCGTTCGCTTTGCGAAGTGGCGAGCCTGCGGAACCGTTCCTCGTGTTCCCGGAGTTGCTGCTGCTGGCCGAAGTCACCCAGGAAGAAGAATCGTGTCCAACTCATGGCGCGCCTTGTGGGCGAACGCCGCGATGGACTGTTGGGTCCCTCGGTTCCAGTTCGAGTGCGGGAACGCGTGCCGGCCCGATGGCAGCCGTGCGTGGCCTTTGGCACGATGCCGCGATGCGCACTGGCGGTTGGCGGAACCTGCTGCGGCCCGGCGGCGCGGATGACTTCTTCGCGGCTGCACCGACGCGGCCGCTGGCTGCGGCCGATCGCGCCGGCGACGTCGATGCGGCCTGGTGGTGCAGCGAGTTGGCGCGGCTCGCCTACCGCGATCCGGACGCGAAGGGCCGGGCGCGGGCCGCATTCCTCGCCGACGTGGGGCTGCGCGAACTCGGCTCGGTCGATCGGGCGGGCACGCATTGCCTGATCGTCGGCCCGGCTGCGGGGGCGCCGTTCGTGGTCGCGGCATTTCGCGGTACCGACGAGGTGCGCGACTGGCTCACCAACTTCCAGGCTGTACCGGCGCGATGGAGTGCCGGCGGGTACGTGCATCGCGGCTTCCGCAACGCGTTCCACGACGTGCTGGAGGCGCTGCAGGACGACCTGGGCAAGCATGCGGCGGTTCCGCTGCATCTATGTGGGCACAGTCTCGGCGGCGCGCTGGCGTTGCTGGCGGCAACGGTGTTCGGCGCGTGCACGGTGCGCACGTTCGGCGCACCAAGGGTCGGCGATGCGGCGTTCGCGGCGACGTTGCACGGCATCGACGTGGCGCAGTTTGCGACGGAGCACGACCTGGTGCCGCACCTGCCGCCGTCGGGCACGCCGTTGCACTTCCAGCACGTGCAGGTGCCGGTGGTGTTGCGTGGCGACGGCGGACTCGAAACTTGGGGTGCTGTTGGTGGCGAGAGCGAGCCGGCTGGGCGCGATCGTCGCTGGTATGCGCCGCCGACGCGACTCGCCGAGCACGCTCCGCTCGTCTACTCGGAGCGACTACGGCGACTCTGCGGAGGTACCTGACGCCTGTGTCGTCGTTTCGCACGCAATTTGGCCTCATGCCGACGAAGGAGCAGGCAGGGGGTCGTGACCCTTGCGACGCGCGCCCATCTCTCGCATGTTTCTTGCCGAATCGCGACTTGCGGTCGCGAGCGAAGTGCCTCGGCGCAGGGCGCTGAAGGGATGATGATGCGAGAGAACAACGCGAAGAGGGCCGTGGTGATCGCACTGGCAATGGCCATCTTGGTCATCGTTGTGTGGTTGATCCCGTTCGGCATTGCGTTGGACTCACCCGATCGTTCCGGCTTGGGAGCGCCTCCACCATCCCGGGTTGCGAGCGCGTCGCAGGCAACGAAGCCGGACGAGCCCGGTGCTGGGCGACATCCCTCGACCGTCGCGGCCGTCGATTCCGAGTTCACGATCACATGCATCGACGAAGTCGGGGCGGCTGCACCCTTCGCAGAGCTGGCCTTCCGCGGACCAGGGGTCGACTTCCACCGGGTCGCGGATGAGGTGGGCAGGTCCGCCGGGCAGTTCTCGGCCGAAGTGCTGTACATCTACGCCCGATCGAAGGACGGTGGTGCTTGCGCGTCCGACACGATCCGCAGGTCACGCCCGGAGGATCGGACCAAGACGATTCGCCTCGTGTCGAGTGCTTCGGTGTCGGTGACCGTCCGGGACGCGTTGGGGCACGCGACCGCAGGCTGTCGAGTCGAGCTGGCGATTGCGGGAGTGTCCGCCGAGGCGAGGGGCATCCCCAAGCGCCCTGATCCCGTGGTGACCGACACCAACGGCTCGGCGCGATTCCTGGTCGACGGATTCGGCTACTACACGGCGATGGCCAAAGGGCCGCTGGGGCACGATTCGACGCGAGCACAGGTGCAGGTTCGCCCCGGTGTCACCACCGAGGTCGAGGTGTACATCGGTTTGGACATCCGAATCGGCGGGAGAGTCGTCGATCGATCCGGTCAGCCGGTCGTCGG
The DNA here is from genome assembly GCA_016794485.1 of Planctomycetota bacterium. GTDB lineage: Bacteria > Planctomycetota > UBA1135 > UBA1135 > UBA2386 > UBA2386. Next base: position 10,085 of record JAEUHV010000468.1, on the reverse strand, counting down.
TGCCAGGGTCGTTGCGCAGCGACATCGCGTGTTTCTCGGTCAGTGCGAACAGCGAACAGCAGGCACGGGAAGTCGCGGCGAGTTCGAGATCGCGCTGCCAGGGCCAGGGCGGTACTCGGTCGCGGCCGTTCACGATGGGTTTGCGTTGGTGGCCGCCGTCGAATGTCAGGCCGATTTCGTGGAGAGCCCAAAGGATCTGACCCTGGTCATGGCGCCGGCCGAACGCTTGGCCGGGCGTGTGCTCGACCGCGTGGGCTCCCCGGTGTCCGGGGTGCCCGTGCGCATGGAGATTGCACCGAGCGGCGATCCCGTCAGCCCGGCAACCGAACTGGCGACGATGCTCATGGGCACCGACCCAAAGTTGCTCTTGGCGAAGTCGGGGGTCGATGGTCGGTTCGAGTTTTCTCGGGCTCCGGCTTTCTGCGGCAAGCTGGTCCTCGCCACGGAAGCCGTGGTGGATGGGATGGCGGTGGTCGGGCGAGCGGAGATCGATTTCGGCGCGGACGGCGTTCAGGGCGACATCGTGTTGCCCGTGGATTGCCTGGTTGGCCACGCCGGCAGGAACGACGTTGCCATCGTCGGCGGGCAGGGGCTGCACAGGGTCGTCCTGTGCAAACGCTCTGGACCGGGCTGGGTGGCCGGGTGCCAGCAAGTGGCAGAGGTCGTCCCTGGCGGCACGTGCACGCTCGACGGGGCCGTGGTGACCGGTGCCGTGTTGGTGGTCGGCGATGGGCTCGGACGAGTCGTCCAGGGCGGTGACTTGATCCGGTGTTTGCAGGAGAAGCGGTTGGAGGCGTTGCCCGTCGGCAAGTGCACGGTTCACCTGGCAGGCGTCGTAGATTCCGTGGCTTGGTTGGCCACGGCCAAGGTCATAGCGAACCGGGTGGATGGTGTGCCGCTGCCAGAGCACACTCTGGTCAGGGTCGGCCTGCGAGACCATTCGTTGCAATGGCCCATGCCTGGCCAGTACGTGGTGACGGTCCTGGACGGCTGGCGCGTTCGCGGTTGCGGGCTGGTCGAGGTCGGGGCGTCAGACACCACGGTGAACGTCCTGTGCCAATGACGTTTCCGCGCGAACGACGATTGCGATGGGCCGACTCCGACCCATCGACATGGACACGCAGCCCTATCCCCGCTGGAGCGTGCCGTGCCGCCACCGATCCGCGAGCGCGTTGATCGGTTCGCACAGCAGATCGACGACCGGCATCGTCGCGAGCAGTCCTTCGTCGAACGTCGGCTCGGTCTCCGTCACCGCATCCGCGAGCGCCGCGTAGCGGTTGCGGTAGCCGCCGAGCACGCCGCGCAGCGTCGCGGCATCCAGATGCCCGTGGAACTTCACGTGCAGCAACGTGATCCCGACCGACTTGTTCTGCTCCACCTCCGGCACCAGCACCACCGTCCGGTCGTCGCTGCGGCCCTTCGCGACCATGCCGAGCCGTTCCATCGCCACCAGGTGCTTGGTGCCGCGCAGCGTCGGGTTGCCCGAAGTGCGCGAACGCAGCGTCGTCGCGATCCCGCGCTGGTCGATCACCTGGATGCGGGCGGTGCCCTGCTCCAGGTCGCCGTCGATCCGGTAGCGCGTGCTGCCGAGCACCTCGGTGACCGCCGGGTCGAGGCTCGCGAGCGCCCGCAGGTCGCGGTAGCTGAGCCGGTCGCGCGGCGCCCCCGCGGCGAGCACGGCGCGCACCAGCGGTGCTGTGAGCAGCGCTTCGTCGGTGCGCGAGATGCCGACCGTCACCGTCTTCGCCTGGTGCTTGATCGCGTCGACCGGCCGCGTGAGCTGGTCGATCGCGTGCGTGAGTTCCTCGGTGAGCCGGTCGACGACGATGCCGGGGGCGCCCGGTTCACCGAACTCGACCGCGAACACGTCGAGCGGCACGAAGCCGAGCGCGTAGTTGCACAGCGACACGAGACGGGAGGCGGTGCTCGCTTCGAGCGAGCCGTCGTAGCGGCCGAGCAGCAGGTCCTTGCGGAAGTCGATCCACGCCGCCTGCAGGTGCGGCCGCAGCGCGCCCAGCACGTCGGCCTGCGTGCGCCCTTCGGCGAACGTCTCCTCGATCGCGCCGCGCATCTTGCGCAGCGGCAGCGCCAGCTGGTCGATCGCCAAAGCACAGCGGTAGCCGAACAGGTGGCCGGCCATCGTGCTCAGCACGTAGGCCAGTGCCGGGTGCACCGCCGGCACGAAGATCGTCGCGGCGGCGGCGGCGAAGCGCGCCTCGCCGGCGGTCGCGATCACGATCGGGCAGGCCTTGTGCGCCTTGTAGATCGCCACTTCCTTGGCGACGTCGTCGGCGGTCGAACCCGTGAGCCCCGCGGCGCAGCACAGGATCATCGGCTCCGACGACAGATCGATGTGCTTCTTGTCCTCGGTAGCGTCGCAGGCGATCGACTTGTAGCAGAGCTCGCTGAGCTTGATGCGGATCTCGGCGGCGGCGACGCGGTTCTTGCCGTTGCCGACCAGCGCCCAGTAACGGCGTTGCGGCGCGAGACGCCGCGCGATCTCGGCGATCGCCGCGTCCTGGCGCAGCACTTCGCGCATCGCGGTCGGGAGGTCGAGCAGGGCCTGCAGCAGTTCGTGTTCGGCGCGGTCGTCGTGCGCGCCGGCGGCGCGTGCCAACGCGAGCGCGAGCAGCTGGCCGGCGGCGCACTGCGCGTAGAACGCCTTCGTGCTGGCGACGCTCATCTCTACGTCGCGGCCGTCACTCGTGTAGAGCACGCCGTCGGCTTTGTCGGTGAGGTCGCTGCCGCGGCGGTTCACGATCGCGAGCACGGCGGCGCCGCGCTGGCGGACCAGGTCGACCGTGCGGTTGGTGTCGGTGGTCGTGCCCGATTGCGAGACCGCGACGATCAGCGTGTCGCGCATGTCGTCGCGCATCGAAAAGCCGCTGAGTTCGGTGGCGGGCATCGCCTGCACCGTGAGCGTGGTGCGGGCGAGTGCATCGGAGAGTGCTCCGGCGATCGCTTGGCCGGCGACGGCGGCGGTGCCCTGGCCGATCACGAGGATGCGCTTCGTCGTGCCCTTGGCGAGTGCGTCGACGACGGCGGTCGGAAGGGACGCCGCCGGCAGTGCCGTGCGCAGCCTGTCACCGTGGCGCACGATGCGGCCGCGCAGGGTCTTCTGCAGCGACGTCGGCGCCTCGCCGATCTCCTTGGCGAGGAAGTGGCGGAAGTCGCCGCGGTCGATGTCGCGCGTCGTGACGGCCGCGCGCGCGAGGTTCTTGTCGGCGAGCGGCAAAGCCGTGCCGTCGTAGGCAATGCGGGTGATGCCGGCGATCTCGCCGGCGTGCTTCTGCTCGAGCACGACGACCTGGCCGCGCGACGCCGCGACGTTCTGCGGATTGCCGGGCGTCTCGCCGTCCATGCGCAGGTAGCGGTCGCATTCCTCGATCACGCCGTACGGCTCGCTGGCCACGACGAACGTGTCCTCGGCGGTGCCGACGTAGAGCGCCTGGCCCGAGCCGCGCAAGGCCAGGGCGAGCCGTTGTGGTTCGCGCGTGGTCGCCGCGGCGATCGCCACCGAACCCTCGAACGTCGCCACCGTGCGGCGGAATGCGTCCTGCAGCGGCAGGTTCTCGCGCATGCGGCGCGACACCAGGACCGGGATCACCTTGGCGTCGGTGGTGATCGGCTCGTGCAGGCGCAGTTGCTGCTGCGCGACGAGTTCGTGGTGGTTGTCGACGTCGCCGTTCAAGGCGCCGATCACGTACGGGCCGGCCGCGTCGCCCACTTCTTCGTGGTTCAGTGGGTGCGCGTTCGGCTCGCTGATGATGCCGACGCTGGCCCAGCGCGTATGGCCGAGCACCAGCGCCTCTGCCGTCGGGGCGCGCAGAACGTGCTGCAGCAGGCGGTCGGCGCGGATCGACGCGCGCAGCGCCTTCACGTTGTCGCCCAATTCGCCGATCTCGGCGGAGTGCTTCCAGACGAAGTCGAGGCAACCGTCGGCGAGCCGCACCGAGCCGTCCTGGAACAGCGGATCCTGGGTGCGTTCGGCGAGCAGTGTGCGCACCGTCGGGTCGGCGGGGTCGAAGCCGGACACCAGCGCCGACAGGCCCGCCGAGTCGCGGCCGCGGACTTCGAGACGGTCGAGCGCGGACAGCGCGATCTGCAGGCTCGAGAACGCGGCGGCCGTGGCGGCGTTCGGCACCGTGCCGCTGGCGAGGTCGCGAACCGCGGTGGCATGCGGCAGTCGATCGCGGCGGATCGCCCACAGGGCGTCCTTCACCCGCACGATGGCCTGGTTGCGCTGTTCGAGGGCCGGGTCCGGGCTGTCGCCAAGTGCACCGCCGTCGAGGGATCGTTCGAAGGCCTGCAGCCGGACGTGCAGCTTCTCGCTGCGGACCGCGAGATCGTCGGCGATGCCCGGCGTGCGCAGCAGCGTCCACAGGCCCGGCACGCCCTTCAGCACGCGGTCGAGGTCACCGAGTGCGTCGGCGGCGTTGCCGAGATGCTGCGCGGTGAAGCCGGCGTCGAACGCTCGTTCGGCGGCGGCCAGTGCCATGACCAGTGCGTCGACGGACGGCGGGGTGCGTCGGCTCTGGCGACGCAGCACGGCGATGATGCCACACATCTCGGGGGATACTCCTGGTCAGCGCGCGACGAACTGCTCGAGCCCCGCGCGCAAGGCTGCGGCGAGACGGGGTTCTCCGGCTTCTTCGATCGCCTGCGCCAACGTCTTGAGCCACTCTGCGGCCGGTGCCGGCAGGCTCGCCGGAGCGACCTTGCTGTGCAGGTCGGGCTGGGTCCAGCGCAACCTGAGGCTGTCGCAGATCACGACGCCGAGCCCTTCGCCGAGGGCCAGTTTCGTGCGTTCCTGCGACACTGCGTCCCACTTCGGAGCCGTGAGGCGCACGCTCGTCACCGCGTCGATGCCGAAGTGCACGACGCCCTCCGCCGTCCACTGCAGGTGCACGTCGCCGTGTTTGCACGACAGCATCTCCACGCCACCGACGAACGGCGTGGCCGGGTCCGTCCGTTTCGGCGGCGCCTTCAGGTCTTGTCCGCTCTTCGTGCGCAGCGCCGGCAGCAGGGCCGCCAGGGCTTCTTCGCCGTTGGCGAACTGGCCGGAAGGCGGCTGCGGCAACGCGTCCCCGAGCCAGGTTCGCAGGGCGGTGTGCGCCGCACCGGCGACCCGTTGTGCCCATGGATCGCCCTGGAAGGTGCGGTCGTCGCCGAGGGCGTCCACCAGCGGCTGCAGCGGTGGCACCTTGCCGGCGCCGAGCAGCAGGGACGGCAGCAGCGCCCGCGCGCGCGGATCGGCCTCGGGCAAAGCGGTCGTCGTCACGTCGCCGAGCAGGTACAGGCCGAAGCGCGCATGCACGCGCATCAGCCAGGCCGGGTCGTCGCGGAAGCGGCCGAACAGTTCACCGATGCCCTTCTGCGTGTCGCCGGTGAGTCGGGGAGCGCGCAGCGCGAGGCCGCGCAATGCCGAAGCGCGCCAGTAGAAGTCCTGGAGCTGCGCCCACTCGCGCAGCAGGTCGAGCACAGCCGGTTCGTCGGGGGCATCGTCGGCGAACGCATCGACCAACGACGACGGCACCTTGTCGAGGCCGTTCTTGCTCGCCCACGCGCGCACCGCCGGAATCGACGCGGCGCCGGCCTTTGCAACGGCGCGCCCGACCGAGAGCCGCATGCCGTACCGCTGCGACGTGCACGCGCGTTCGACGTCCTTGCTCCAGTCCTTGGCGGCCGGATCCTGGAACGAAGGCCAGAGTGCGAGCAGGGGCGCGGCGAGCGCCACGAGCAACAGGATCTTCACGGCATTCCCTCTCACTGCACGGTGTCGGCGTCCATCTGGTAGAGCATCACCACGACGTCGTCTTCCTTCTCTTCACCGACGTAGAGCTTGCCGGTCACGGTGACGACTCCGGGCTTGACGTCCATGGTGACGCCGTCGGGCAACGTGCAGAACACGATCTCGGTCATCTTCGGCGTGCCGTTGCAGCCACACGCGTCGTTGATCAGCATGAACTGGTTCACCGGCCCGCTGCCGGGGACCTCGCGTTGCATGAAGCCGCGAATGGTGACGACCTTCTCGTCGAGGTCGGTGACCGACTTCGGCAGTGTCGTTCCTTCCTTCCACTCGAAGCCCGCGAGCTTGTCGAAGCCGACCTTGATCGGATCGGTCGCGGCCCAGGCGAGCAGGGCGAGCAGTGCGGGCATACGGAACATGCGGTGCGGCAGGATAGCAGGCGGGCGGGGCCGCGTCAGGTCACGCGCAGTCCGGCGACGTCGGGATCTTCCGGCGGCAGGCGCAGGTCCAGGGCTTCGAGCGTCTCGACCAGGATCTCGCTGACGACGAGATCGCGAAACCAGTTGCGGTCGGCGGGCACCACGTACCACGGCGCCTTCGCGGTGCTGGTCGCCGCCAGTGCCTCCTCGTACGCCGCCTGGTAGTCGTCCCAGCGCCGCCGTTCGTCGAGGTCGCGCGAACTCCACTTCCAGCGCTTCTTCGGGTCGTCGATGCGGGCCTGCAGCCGTTCGCGCTGCTCGTCCTTGGAGATGTGCAGGAAGAACTTGCGGACCGTCGTGCCTTCGTCGGCGAGCATGGATTCGAACGCGACGATGTGCTCGTAGCGCTTGCGCCAGCAGGTCTCGTCGACGAGGTCGTGCACGCGCGAAACCAGCACGTCCTCGTAGTGGCTGCGGTTCCAGATCGCGATCTCGCCCGCGGCCGGTGCGTGCGGGTGGCAGCGCCACAGGAAGTCGTGCGCCAGTTCCTTGTCGGTGGGTTTCTTGAAGCACGCGACCTTGACCCCTTGCGGGTTCACGCCGTCGAACACGCTGCGGATGGTGCCGTCCTTGCCGCCGGCGTCCATCGCCTGCAGCACGACGAGCAGACGCCGGGTGCCGTTCGCGTAGAGGAGTTCCTGCAATTCTTCGAGGCGCGCGTTGCGGGCCGCGGTGCGGGCCTTGCCGGCGTCCTTGTCGCCGTCGAAGCCCGGGGTGCGGCGCGGGTCGATGTCGGCGAGGCGCAGCTTCTTGCCGGGGGCGACGAGGAAACGTTCGGCGAAGGTGGGCATGGCAGTGCGAGCGAAGCCGTATCTTGCCCCAACGTCCACGGGCCGGTCCCACTTTCGGTGGCCCTCGTGCGCATTCTCGCCATGGCCAGGAACGACCTGCTCGCGCGCGTCCGCCAGTTCTGCTTGTCGCTGCCCGACCCCGTGGCGTCGACGCGGCTCGGCGGCGAGCCGCACTTCTACGTCGGCGGCAAGATCTTCGCCGGCTGCGGCGACGACGGCGCCGGGGCGCAGGTGGGCATGAAGGTGGGGCTCGACCTGCAGGCGATCCTGGTGACGCGGCCGGGGTTCCACGTCGCGAAGTACGTCGGCAAGCACGGCTGGATCTCGGTCGACGCGGCGGCGCTCGCCGACGACGCCGAACTGCACCGGCTGCTGCGCATCAGCTACGACCTGATCGCGGGCGGCAAGGCCCGAACGGCGGCGAAGAAGCCGAGCAAGCCGCGCGCGAAGCCGGCCGGGCGACCGCGGAAGTGAGGCGGCGCTGTCGTCGCGTCACGGCAGCCGAACGCGTACTTCGGCCACTTCGCGCGGCTTGATCGTGACCCGCTGCGGCACGGCCCCGTGCCGTTCGAACTCGAGCTCGAGCAGGTAGTCGCCGGGCGGCAGGATCGCAGTGAAGTGGTTCACGCCGTCGGGCAGCAGTTCGCCGGGCTTGCCGCGGCGGTGACGGCCGTCGTCCGCCACTTCGAACGCGGCACTCAGGTCGCCGCCGGTGGCGTCGCGCACGCGGCAGACGCCGCCGAGGTGCAGTCCGCTGCTGTCGGTCGCGGTCACGGTGAACGTGCCGCCGAACACGGCCGGCAGCCGCAGCGTCGCGGCCTCGCCGGTCAGGTCGACGTCGCGTTCGATCGGCAGCAGGAACACCCCGTTGCGTTCGCCGCCACCCGGCCCGGCCGTGACGTGGTAGCGCCCCGGCTCGAGGAACAGCTCGAACGGTCCCGTACGGTCGTCGCGCATCAGGTGCTCGGCGCCGTGTTCGCCGTCGTCGCGGCGCCACTGCACGATCGTGTTGCGCACCCGGAAGTCGCCGTCGAACTCGAGCCGCAGCGGCACGCGCGCTTGCAGCAGTTCGAGGACCACCGTGGTGCCGGCGGCGCTCGCGGGAACGTCGATCCACGCCGAACGCAGCGCCTCGTGCGTGGCCCGAACGCGCCGGTCGGTGCTGGTGACGACCGCGACGGTGCCGTCGCCGTCGGCCGTCAACGTGGGGCCGTTCGCGATCTCCAGCGTCGCTCCGGCGATGGCAGCAGCGGCGTACCGTGCCTGTAGTGCGATCGGCCGCGGCAGCACGAACTCGACGGGTTGCCATGCGCTCGCCGTGACCGTCGGTGCATCGAGCAGATGCAGGTCGCGCACCTGCGCGAGGCACACCGACACTTCGGCACCGGGGCGAACCGGCAGCGCGAACTCGCCGTTGGCGTCGCTCGTCGTGCGGGCGCCGGGATGCAGCGAACCGTCGGGGGCGATCGCCACTTGGCTGCGATCGCCGTAGCCGGCGGCGTAGCGACGCGGGGCCGACGTTGCGCCGAGGCCGAGCACGAGACCGCCGCGCGGCACGAGCTGGATTTCGGCGTTGGCGATGCCGCCGCCGTCGCGCCAGGCCACCCGGCCGAGCAGCCGCGCCGACTCCGGCAGCACGATGTCCCTGACCGTGACGACGGTGCCGATCTTGCCCTGTGCGTGGGCACCGGTCGGCAGCAGGTCGTCGCGCCATTCGCCCGTGTCGAGGTGGCTGCCGTCGAACGAGCGGATCCGGCCGCCGCTGCTGCGCATCGGGGTCGCCACCAGGAACAGCGGCACGTTCGGCGGTGCGGCCAGTAGCCAATTCCCGTGGTCGTCGGTGTTGCAGCGCGCGACTTCCTGGTCGAGCGGCACGCCGTCACGCATGGCGAACGCGGTCACGCGCGCCGCCGGCACCGGCTTGCCTGCCGTGTCGACGACGCGGCCGCCGAGGCGGGCGACCACCTGCACGTCGACGACGAGTTCCTTGCCGAACTCTGGCGCGCCGTACCAGGGGAATTCGAAGGGTCGATAGTTCGGATCGTGCGCGGACACTCGTCCGCGATGGTCGATCTCCATTGCGACCCAATCGGGCACCGCGACCACGGCGAGCCCTTCGGCATCGGGAACGGCGGCGCTGTCGTCGTTCAACCAAGCATTGTGCACCGCGTCGAGACCTTGGAGATGGAGGTGCAGCGGCGCCGTCCACTTCGCATCCGGGTGCAGTCCGCGCAGGCGAACGCGCAGCTCGAGCCCAAGCGTCCGTGGGTTCTTTGGCGCCCCTGCGGCGCCGGGCTCGGTCGGCAGAGCCTCGCGCCCGCTCGGACCCTCGGAGGCGGTGGCCGAAGCGACGACGGGGCCACCCGAGCCGTCGGCCGCCATCGGTGCAGGAGTTGGCAAGGACCCGGACGGTGGGCTCACAGCCTGCCACCACAGCAGGGCGGCGATCGCGCCGAGCACGAGCACGGTGGCGACGACTCGTCGGTCCGGCATCCGCGCGACTGTAGCCGCCGGGTCGGCGCGTGGTTACCCCGCGTGTGGGCGGGGCTAGCCAGGGACGGCTGCCCTGCCTGCCCATTGCAGGAGCCGAGCCATGTTCCGCTGCGATCCCCCGTTGCCCGCGTTGGCGTCCGACGACGCCCGCGCCGTCGCCCGAGCCGCATTCGACCTCGCTTCCGCGCGCGCCCTCGGCAACGAGGCGGCGTTGCTGCGCGCGCTGCGCACGTGGTCGACGCGCGGCGGCAACGAAGCGGCGTTGGTGCGGCTGCACCTGCTCGACGCATTGGTGCAGGGCGAGGCCGTGGTGCCCGCAGCGGCGGTCCTGCCGCACCGGAGCGGTCCTGCCGCGGTCGCGGCGTTCGTGTTGTTGGCGCGCGACGCGCACTTGAACGAACTCGAACTGCTGCAGTCGTTCCGGGCCCGCGTCGGCCACGCCGCCGACGACCTGCGCTGGGTCGCCGAGGGCAACCTGCTGTGTGCGATGCGCACGCCAGGTTTCGCGGCGACCCTGCTGCGCGACATCGTGTGGGAACTGACCGTGGTCGTCGAATCGTCGGCGCGCACGGG
>JAEUHV010000441.1 GCA_016794485.1 Planctomycetota bacterium | reverse complement strand
GCCCGCCACCGCGCCGGTCTCGCCGAGTGGTCCCGCCGGGACGGGCTCCGCCGGGCGCGGTGTACCGTGCGCAGCGAGCTCCGCACCGGCACGATCGGCAGGGGCATGCGCACCGTCGCGGCCCTGGGGCGCGTCACTCGGCTGCGGCTTGCCCCCAGCGTCGGCCACGGTGGATGGCGTGGATGCGGGCTCGGGCGGGGCTGTCGTCGGTGCCGCTTCGTTGCCGGCGAGACCGAGGCCGCGACCGATCAGCACGAGGAACGCCACCACGACGGTGGCCAGCACGACGCGGCGGCGGGAGCGACCTCGAGGCCGCGGTTGTGGCGACGGCGATGCCATGTCCCGATTGTCGCCACGAACGGCCGTCCGGCTACAGTCCCGTTCGCGGATCTTCAGCAGATCCGCAGGGTCGATCGGCGCGCCAGCAGGGCCGCCTTCTGCGGCAGCCGCAGCACGCTCGCCTCGGTGGTCAGCTGCGGCAGCTCGCCGACCGTCACCCAGCGCAGGTCGTTCGCCTCGTCGGGCCGGACCAGATCCTGCCCTGGCGCCGCCCGCAGCCAGAACCGCACGTCCCAGTGTTCGTGCGCCGGCTCGTCGCGGCGCGCCGGGATCGGGTGCACGTCGAGGTCGAGCGGCACCAGCGCCGCCCCCCAGTGCACGAAGCCGAACGCGCGCATGCCCGATTCTTCCTGCGCCTCGCGCAGCGCCGCGTGTTCGACGTGGGGCTCACCGTCGACGTGGCCGCCGAGCTGCAGCCAGCGGCCGAGTTTCTTGTGGTGCAGCAGCAGGCACCGCGCGCCGACGTCGTCTTCGATCCAAGCCGACGCGGTGATGTGGCCGACGAGGCACGTGCGCACGAGGCAGTCCGTGTGGGCAGCGACGAACGCCCGGAAGCGCGCGACGAGCGGCGCTTCGTCGGGCCAGAACGCGGCGTAGCGGTCGAACAGGTCGTTCAGGGGGCGTCGGTGCATGGCGGGACCAGCGTGCGCAGCACGTTCTCGTCGACTTTGCCGTTGCTGTTGTGCGGCAGTGCGGGCAACACGTGCACCGCGGCGGGTTGCATGTACGACGGCAGGCGCGCGCGGCAGCGGCGCACCAGGCGTTCGCGCAGCGTTGCGTCGTGCGGATCGCCGGCGACGCAGAGCACCACGCGATGGCCGTCGGGACCGCCGGGCACGCCGAACACCGCCACTTCGCCGACGCCGGGCTGGCCGGCGACGGCAGCCGCGACCTCGTCCGGGGAAATGCGATGGCCGGCAACCTTGAGCAGCCGGTCGGCGCGCGCGACGAAGTAATGCCGGCCGGCGGCGTCGCGCCGCACGAGGTCGCCGGAGAACACCACCGTGGCTCCGGTACCGCGCGGATCGGGCCGGAAGCGCTGCGCCTGGGCCTCGGGCCGCCGCCAGTAGCCGAGCGCCACCAGGGCTCCAGCGTGCACCAGTTCGCCGGTCGCTTCGCCGTGCAGCACGGCCCCCGTCGCCGGGTCGACCAGCAGCAGTTCGACGCCCGGCAGCGCGCGGCCGAACGACTCCGGCGCCTGGTCGAACTCGTCCGGCGGCAGGAACGCACTGCGGAACGCCTCGGTGAGCCCGTACATCGCGAACACCTGCACGTGCGGCCACTGGCGGCGCAGCACCGCCGCATCGGCGACCCGCAGCGCCCCACCGCTGTTGGTGACGTAGCGCAGCGACGCGCCGTCGTCGGGCTGCAGCGTTCCCAGCGCGAGACCGGCGGCCACCTCGTGCCACAGCGACGGCACCCCGGCGAGCCCGGTCGGCCGGTGCGTGCGCAGCAACGTCGCCAGTTCGCCGCTGCCGAGATGGTCGGCCGCGGTCACCCGGCACCCGGCGTGCAACGCGGACAGGACCTGGTTGAGCCCGTAGTCGAAGCTCGTCGGCAGCAACGCCAGGATGTGGTCGGTGCGCTGCAGGCCGAGGTAGCCGGCGACGATCGCCGCCCCAAGACACAGGTTGCGATGGTCCTGCACGATGCCCTTGGCGAGCCCGGTGCTACCGCTCGTGTACAGCATCACGGCGGGCGCCGAGGTCGGCGGTGCCGGCAACGTGGCCGCGGACTGCAGCCGCGGCAGCGGTGTGGCGTCGAGGCCGCGCAGTTCGGCATCGACCCGGAACACCCGATGCCCGGCCAACAGGACCCTGGGGTCGGACAATCCGAGCAAGCGCACCGCCGAGGTCACCACCGCGAACGGCTCGCAATCGCCGAGCACGTGCGCCACCTGGGCGTCCTTCAGCTTGCCGTGCAGCGGCACCGCGACTCCCGCGGCCGCCGCCACGGCGAGCAGCACCACCACTTCGTCGACGCAGCGCGGCAACAGCACCACGACGCGATCCCCGGGCTGCAGGCCCGCCGCGACCAGTCCCGCGGCCACCGCCGCGACCTCGGCCGCGATCTGCCGCGCCGAGCGGACCCGATCGCCGACCTGCAGGAACGGATCGTCGCCGCCCCGTTCGGCCGCGGCCCGGCACAGACTCAGCAGGTCCGCGGATGCTGCCATGGCGCCTTCGGGTGGGGAAAGCGAACGGGCCCGCCCCGTGAAGGGCGAGCCCGAGCGCTGCGTTTGGTATCCCGGACGGGATTCGAACCCGTGTTACCAGAATGAAAATCTGAGGTCCTAGGCCGGACTAGACGACCGGGACGCGAACGCGGGCGGGGAGTGTAGAGACCGGCGCCGACTTTGCAAGCCATCGCCGGCGCGATCCCCCAGCTCAGCCGAGGCTCTTCCACTCCTTGATGCTGGGCAGGTCGGTCAGTGCGGCGAGGCCGAACCGCTCCAGGAACTGCGGCGTCGTGCCGTACTGCAGCGGCCGGCCGGGCACGTCGGCCCGACCGGTGCACTTGACCAGCTTGTGGTGCAGCAGGGTGCGCAGCATCGGGCCGGCCTTCACGCCGCGGATCGCTTCGATCTCGCTGCGCATCACCGGCTGCCGGTAGGCGATCACCGCCAGGGTTTCGAGCGCCGCGGGCGACAGCTTCTCGATCTTCTTCACGCCGCGCAGGCGTTGCAGGTAGACGAACGCAGGCGTCGTCGTCATCCACTTCACCGTGTCGCCGGTGCGGGCCAGTTCGAGCGGCAGCCCGAGGGCCGCGAGCTGTTGCTGCAGCAGCGCCAGCGCTTCCTCGACCAGCTTCTGCGTCGTGTTGCAGGCTTGCGCGAGGCGCAGCAGCGTCAGGCCTTCGCGCGACGTCGTCATCAGCACGAACACGATGCGCGCGACTTCGGCCGGGTCGGCGAGTTCCGGCACCGGCGGCAGGCCTTCCTCGTCGTCGGGCCCGAGGTCCTCCTCGATCTCGGCGGTATCCGCTTCGGCCGCCACCGCGGCGGCCGCGGCCGAGGCGTCGATGCCGTCGACCGGGACGGACTCGTTGTCGGTCGTGGGCACGACTTCGGCGGCCGCCGCTTCCGGCTGCGGTTCCGGCGGCAATTCCTGCGGCGCATCCGGCGCGACGTCGCCCGGGTTCATCGCCAGCGTCGGTTCGCCGAGCAGCGGCGTGATGCGGTCGCGCACGACCAGATCGTCGGCGATGCTGCTGCGTTCGAAAGCCACCACTTCGTCGGGGCCCTTCGTGCGTTCGGGCAGGCTGCGGCCGAACGTCGCATCGGTCGGCAAGTCACGCGAGATCTCGTCCATGGGCGTCGGGTTGTAGCGCAACACCGCATCGGTGTCATCGGTCCACAGCATGACCTGGAGCGGTCGCGCCAACCTGCTTGCGCCAGCGCAGCGTGTAGGCCGTGATCTCCAGGTTGGTGAGCGGCTGCTGTTCGAGGTCGCGGTCGATCGCGGCGAACACTTCGGCGAACGGCACGTCGCGCCCCGGCATGCGGTCGACGCAGAACACGGTGAACCACCGTTCGCCATCGCCGAAGCGGGCGCGGAACGGCGCGCTGACTTCGCCCTTCTTCAGGCCGAACGCCACGCCGGCGACCGGATGCTCGAAGTCGCGGCCGAACGCCGGCAAGAGCCCGCCGTCGCTGCGCGACGGGTCCTCGCTGTGGCGCAGGGCCAGGGTCGCGAAGTCGGCGCCGGCCTTGACCTTGGCCACCACGTCCGCGGCGACCTTCTCGTCCTTGTGCACCAGGAACCGCACCGCGACCCGATCCTCGCGCGACGCCAGGTAGCGGATCACATAGCCCTGGTAGAGCCGTTGCGCGGTGCGCACGCGCAGCGTCTGGCGCCAGTCCGCCTCGCGCTGGCCATAGACCCGCCACAGCCAACCCTGGAAGTCGAGCGTGCCGCCGAGCTCCTGCTGCACCTGGGTCCGGAACCGCTGCTCCTCGGCGGTGGCGAGCGCCTCGACCCGTTCGCGTCCGACCCGGATGCCGAACTGCTCGGCATGGCGCGCGACCAGCACGTCGAACACCAGGAGGTCGACCGCCGACAAGGCCAGCTTCGGGTTCGCGACCAGGATGCGGGCGTAGGCGTGGCTCTGGCGCAGCACCAGGTCGCCGATGCGCGCAACCTCGGCATCGGTGGCGTCGCCAGCCGGCAGCAGGATCGAGGGCGCAAAGCCGTCCTCGGCCGGCGGCGGCGCCGTCACCACCGCAACCGGTGGAGCCGGCTCGGCGATCGGGGCGCGCGGCCGTTCGGCGACAGTCCCTTTCGCCGCCCCGGCACAAGACACGAGCAAGCCGGCGACTGCCAGGCCCACCCAGCCAAAGCCCCTCGACCGATGCGCCCCCTCGCCGATGGCCACTGCACGCGGATGTGCCCTCGCCGTCGAGCCGCACCCGCTGCGGGCGTCGGCTCCAACCGGGTGGTCGATCCCTCCAGCCACTCGATGCCTCAATAGGCTCGGAAGCTGCGCATGTATTTGGTGTTCTGGCACAGGAAGCAGGTGTTGCGCGTGAGCTTGCCGTCGCCGCCCAGGACCGGCGTGGTGCCGACGCCATCGCAGCTGATGCACGGCGACACGGTCGCATAGGTGACCACGAGCTGGCCGCCGTTCTCGGCGTAGAACGCGCGCATCCACGCCAGCCGTTCGTTGCGCTCCGCCTGGCGCCACCAGTCTTCGTCGGTGAGCTGGTCGTTCTCGGCGCCCTGTTGCTGCATCGCCTGGCGGCGCCGATCGAGCGCCTGCTTCAGCAGTTTCTGGAACTGCTCCATCGTGCGATCGGCCTGGCCGGTCGGTTCCTGCGCTCCCTTCTGCTTGTCGGCTTCCTTGCCGGCGGCGGTGTCCTTCAGGATCGCCTTGTCGCCGAGCACCCAAGAGCCGACGCCATAGGCGAACAACTCGGTGCGCTTGCCGAGCGGCACGTCCTTGCGCGCCGCCCACAGCGCCTTGATCTCGTCGGCTTCGAGCCGCAGCACGCTCGCGAGCCGGGCCACGATGTCGTCGGTCATCTTGTTCTGCGCGTAGTCGCGCGCGGCCTGCAGCGTCAGCGACTGGCCCGACAACGCCTTCTCGGCGACCCATTGGATGTTGGCGCGAAACTTGTCGGCGACGACCCCCTTCAGGTAGCGCGTGCGCGCGTCGGCGAACTTCTTCTTCTCCGCGTCGAACTCCGGCTTGAGCTTGCGTTGCTCCGGCGGGAAGTCCTTCTCGAACTGCGCGATCTGCTTGGTGCCGCGCTCGAAATCGGCGAGCTGGCCGCGGCTGCGGCTGACCTGGATCTCCTCCAGCGATTTCAGTTCCTTCGCCGCCGCCTTGAAGCGTTCGAGCTTGGCGGTGAGCGCGTCGACGTGGGCCGGGTTCTTGCTGCCGAGTTCCTTGGCCTTCTGCAGGTGCTCGGTGGCGTGGTCGTAGTCGCGCACCTTGATCAGCTCCTCGGCGAACAACACGTGCTTGTCGGCCTCGGTGCCCGGTTGCCGCTGGGCCAGCTGCTCCTGGTAGTACTCGTCGCGGGTCAGCACCTGCATCACCGGCGCGTCGACCTTGCGCACGGCCCGCAGCTCGGTGCGCGGCACGCGGTTCTGTACGCCCTTCACCGTGACCACGACGTGCTCGGTGGTCTGCTCGGTGATGCGGCCGAGCAAGGTGCGCTTGCCGCCTTCGCGCACGTACTCGACCTCGTCGGCGCGGATCGTCACCTCGTCCTGGGTGTCGCCGGCGAGGTCGAACTTCTTCTTCCAGAACAGGGCACTCGCCGGGCTGAGGTGGCTCCAGCGCAGGTCGAGCACGCCGCCGTTGTCGAGCCGGCGCACGCGCAGGCCTTCGCCATCGGGGTTCTCCACTTCGCCGAGCAGCACGCGGCCGTCGGCGAGCTGGATGGTCTGGGCCGGCAGCCACGCGGCCAGCAGGGCGAGCAGCAGGATTCGGAACGTAAATCGCGGCAGAGCAATCATCGGGAAGCCTCGCCTTCGTTGCGGAAGGCTCGCACACGTTCGCGCAGGGGCAACTGGCGGGGCAGCACCCGCAGGAACTCGGTCGTGATCTCTTCGCTGGCGTCGAACCAGCGGAACGTCAACGTGACCAGCCACAGGAACGGGCGGGTCTCGTCGGTGGTCGCCTTGGCCGACCAGGTGAGGCCGGGGAAGCCCGGCGTCGGCTGGTCGAGCAGTGGTTTGAACTCCAGCTCATTGGGCAGGCCGCCGCCGGTCGGCGACACGATCGCCTCGTGCTGCACCCGGTGCATCGCGTAGTCGCACGCGGCGCAGAGCTCGAGCCGGGCGTCCGCGGTGCGGCGCAGGCCGACGCTGGTGGTGAGGCCGCCGAGCAGTGCGGTGACGCCGAACAGCAGGATCGCCAGCGCAGCGAGCATCTCGGCCAGCGTGAACCCGGCTTCCGGGGTGTGGCGTGGATCAACCATTCCAGTCGTCCTTCTGGTGCAGCACCGGCACGACGAACTCGACCGTGCGGCCGATGTGCACGCGCGTACCGGGCGGATGCTCGAGCGGTTTGGTGGACCGCACGCCGCGGCGCAGCCCACGCAGTTCGTCGCCGACGCGTTCGGCGTAGTGGAGCCATTCGCCGCGCAGCTTGACGTAGCCGCCGTCGTCGCGGCCGGGGAAGTTGCGGCTGTCGTAGAGCACCAGCACGGTGTCCTCGGCATCGAGGTGGCCGGCAAGCACTCCTTCGGGCGCGAACGCGGGCGGTTGCGCCACCACACACCGCACCCGGATCGCGTGGGGATGCACGTCGTCGCGCGGGTCGTTCTCGCTGGCGGGCCCGCGATCGAGCGGGAACGTGCCGCCGGCGGCGGGATCGACGAGCCAGCCGCCGCGGGCGCTGTCCCAGATGCGCAGCGGCAGGCCGCCGCTGCCGTCGCTCGGCGTGTTCGCGCCATCGCCCCAGCGGCGCGTCGTCTGGCCCCACAGCTCGAACTCGCAGTGCAGCAGGTCGGCGAGGATCGGCGCGGTGGCTTGCCACATGGCGATGCCCGGCAGCTGGTCCGACGCGCCGGGCACCGGCACCGTGAACGGATCGGCCCGGCGGTCCTGGCCGATCGGGATCGTCTCGCCGGGCAGGAACCAGCCGGCGCGCAATTCGAGCAGCGCTTCGTCGGCGCCTTCCTGGCGGAACGGCTGCAGCCACAGGTTGCCCAGGCCGAACAGCGGCTCGCGTGCGAGGATCGCGGTCGCCTTCTGCTCGCGTTCGGCCTCGGCCAGGTTCGGTTCGGTCGCGAGCAGGTTGGCCAGCACCTGGGCCCGGCGCCGCGGCAGTTCTCGGTCGGGCGACAGCCGCACCGCGGCGCGCACGATCTGCACCGTGGTGGCGCCGCGTTCGGGTTTCGGCGGGAGCCCGAGCGGCAGTTCCTGCACCACCAGCCGGTCTTCGACGGACTCACGGTCGCGGCCGGTCGGGCTGC
>JAEUHV010000431.1 GCA_016794485.1 Planctomycetota bacterium | reverse complement strand
AGGCGATCGCCGCGTCGCGCATCAGCTGGTACTCGCGGTCGCTCAACGTCTGCGAGGGCGCCACCGTGATCGAGTCGCCGGTGTGCACGCCCATCGGATCGAAGTTCTCGATCGAGCAGACGATGATGACGTTGTCGTTCTTGTCGCGGACGACCTCGAGCTCGTACTCCTTCCAGCCGGCGATGCACTCTTCGACCAGCACTTCGCTGTTGAGCGACAGTTGCAGGCCGCGGCTGCAGATCTCCTCGAACTCCTGCAGGTTGTAGGCGATGCCGCCGCCGCTGCCGCCCATCGTGAAGCCGGGGCGGATCACCGCGGGCAGGCCGATCTCGTCGAGCGCCTTCCTGGCCTCGTCCATCGTGTAGGCGAGCCGCGACCGCGCGCACGAGAGTCCGATCTTCTCCATCGCGTCGCGGAACTCGAGGCGACCTTCGGCCTTGGCGATCGAGGCGGGACGGGCGCCGATCATCTCGACCTTCCACTTCTCGAGCACGCCCATGTCGTGCAGCTGCATCGCGCAGTTGAGGGCGGTCTGGCCGCCGAGCGTCGGCAGGATCGCGTCCGGGCGTTCCTGTTCGATGATCTTGGCGACGACGTCCGGCGTGATCGGTTCGATGTAGGTCCGATCCGCCATCTCCGGATCGGTCATGATCGTCGCCGGGTTGCTGTTGATCAGCACGATCCGGTAGCCGTCGGCACGCAGCGCCTTGCACGCCTGCACCCCCGAATAGTCGAACTCGCAGGCTTGGCCGATCACGATCGGACCGGACCCCAGGATGAGGATCGACTTCAGGTCTTGGCGGCGTGGCATTTCGGGCCAGGACTACAGCGACTCCGGCGGTGCGGTGCGAGGGGAAAGTGGGTGGTGCCGCGACGGTGCCCGAGGCTTGCGCACGAATCGTGGACTTCGCCGATCCGAAGCGTGGTGATCGCACGCTTTTGGCGGCACCTTCGCCACCATGACCGACCACCAGCGCCTGCGCCAACTGTTCGACCAGGCCCTCGACCTGCCCGCCGGTGGCCGTGCCGACTTCCTGGCCAAGGCCTGTGCCGGCGACGACGACCTGCGCCGCCGCGTGCTGGCGATGCTGGGGGCGGCCGACGATGGGAACTTCCTGTCGGCGCCGACCGGTCCCTTGGGTGCTGCCGGCGACGGGCCCGCGGTCCTGCGCGAAGGGCCCGGCACCCGCATCGGCCCGTACAAGCTGCTGCAGCAGATCGGTGAAGGCGGCTTCGGCGTGGTGTTCCTCGCCGAACAGGAGCAGCCGGTCGCGCGCATGGTCGCGCTCAAGATCGTCAAGCTCGGCATGGACACGCGCCAGGTGATCGCGCGGTTCGAGCAGGAACGCCAGGCGCTGGCGTTGATGGACCATCCGAACATCGCGCGCGTGCTCGACGCGGGCGCCACCGACACCGGTCGGCCGTACTTCGTGATGGACCTGGTCAAGGGCGACCCGATCGTCGACTACTGCGACCGCAACCGGCTGACGCTCGGCGAACGGCTGGCCTTGTTCACGCAGGTGTGCCACGCCGTGCAGCACGCGCACGGCAAGGGCATCATCCACCGCGACCTCAAGTCGTCGAACGTGCTGGTCGGTACGTCGGACGGTCGGCCGCTGGCCAAGGTCATCGACTTCGGCATCGCCAAGGCGACGTCGCAGAAGCTCACCGACAAGACCCTGTTCACCGAGCACCAGCAGGTGGTCGGCACGCTGCAGTACATGAGCCCCGAACAGGCGGCGGGCTCGCTCGACATCGACACGCGCACCGACGTCTATTCGCTCGGCGTGCTGCTCTACGAACTGCTGACCGGCAGCACGCCGTTCGACCGCAAGACGATCCAGGACGCGATGCTCGGCGAGATCCAGCGGATGATCCGCGAAGTCGATCCGCCGCGGCCGTCGACGCGGCTGAGCGATTCGCACGACACGCTCGCCAGCATCGCCGCGCACCGCCGCGTCGAGCCGGCGCGGCTCGGGCTGTTGTTGCGCGGCGACCTCGACTGGATCGTGATGATGGCGCTCGAGAAGGATCGGGGCCGCCGCTACGGCACCGCCGACGGCCTCGCCGCCGACATCGCGCGGCATCTCGCCGGCGAACCCGTGGTCGCGGCCCCGGCGAGCCGCACCTACCGGCTGCGCAAGTTCGTGCGCCGGCATCGCGGCAAGGTCCTGGCCGGTGCCTTGGTGGCGCTGTCGTTGCTCGGCGGCATCGTCGTGTCCGGCTGGCAGGCGCGGGTCGCGGCGGTCGAGGCGAAACGGGCGCTGGACGCCGAGGCCACGACGCGGAAACGCGCCGCCGAGCTGCAGCTGGTGATCGACTTCCAGGGTTCGATGCTCGAGCAGGTCGACGCGACCCGGGCCGGCATGCAGCTCAGCGACGACGTGTTGGCGCGGTTCGACGCGGCGCTGCGGAAGGCCGGCGTGCCGGACGCCGAGCGCGTCCCGATGCAGGCGTCGTTCCAGGCGGCGTGGCAGCGGCTCAACGCGACCGACGTCGCGCGCGAACTCGTCGACCACACGATCCTGCAGCCGGCGGTGGCGACGATCGCCCGCACCCTGGCGGGCCAGCCGACGGTGGCGGCGTCGATGCGGCAGGTGCTCGGCAACCGGTATCGCGAACTCGGCATGTACGACCGCGCCTTGCCCCTGCTGCAGGCGGCCGTGGCGACGCTGCGCGCGGAACTCGGCGCCGAGCACCTGAACACGCTGCTCGCGATCGAGGACCTGGCCCGCCTGCACCAGGATCGCATGGACGCCGCCGAAGCACAGCCGCTGGTCGACGAGGCCCTCGCCACGGCGCGGCGCACGCTGGGCGAGCTGGCGCCGCTCACGGTCCGCATGGTCAACGCCATGGGGCTGCAGCTGCGCGCGCGCGGCGAGCTGGCGGCGGCCGAGCCCTGGTACCGCGAGGCGTTGGCGAAGTTCCGGCAGATCCACGGCGAGTCGCACGAGCGCACCCTGACGGCGCAGAACAACCTCGGCTACCTGCTCGGCGAACTCGGCAAGCTGGACGAGGCGGAGCCGATGCTGCGCGACGCCATCCAGAAGAGCCGGGCGGCGTTCGGCGACGACCACTCGACCACGCTGAGCATCGGCAACAACCTGGCCATCGTGCTGCAGGACGTCGGCAAGCCGGCCGAGGCCGAGCCGCTACTGAAGGCGCAGCTCGACGCGTACCGGCGGCAGGGCGGCGAAGAGCATCCCGACACGCTGCGCACGCTCAACAACCTCGGCCAGCTGCTGAAGGACCTCGGCCGCGCGGGCGAAGCGGAGCCGTTGTTGCGCGAAGCGCTCGCAGGGCGGCTGCGGCGCTACGGCAAGGAACACACCGACACGCTGGTGCCGATGAACAACCTCGGCCTGTTGCTGACCGAGCAGGGGCGCCTGGACGAAGCGGAGCCGCTGTTGCGCGAAGCGCTGGCGCTGCGCCAACGGCTGCGTGGGCCGGACCACGCCGACACGCTGGCTTCGACCAACAACCTGGCAAACCTGTTGCTCGGTCGAAAGCGGCATGCCGAGGCCGAGCCGCTGTTGCGCGAGGTCCTGGCCCGGCAGCGTCGCGTGTTCGGCGACGACCATCCGGCGACGCTGACCGCCCTCAACAACCTCGGCATGGTCCTCTACCTCGCCGGCCGTGCGGCCGACGCCGAGCCGTTCCTGCGCGAGGCCGTGTCGCGACTGCGCGGCAAGCTCGGTGACGACCACCAGTACACGACGCAGGGCATGGGCAACCACGCCTCGGCGCTGGTCGCGCTGCGCCGCTACGACGAGGCCGAGGCGCTGTACCAATCGGCGCTCGACACCCAGACCCGGGTGCACGGTGCCGAGCATCCGGCCACGTTGAACAACCGGATCTCGTTCGCGCAGTTGCGCAATCTGCAAGGCCGCCACGCCGACGCGCTGGCGATGCTCGCCGCGATCGACGCGCCGATGCGGCGCCTCGCTGCTGCGCGCAGCACGAGTTCGCTGCCGATCTACCTGGTGCGCCGCGGGCAGGCACAGGCCGGGGCTGCCGCGAGCGACGCGGACTTCCGGGCCGCAGATGCGCTGCTCAACGAAGCATGGCAGCTGCTGGTGGCGGCGAAGAGCACGCAGGGGCGCGATGCGCAGGCTTGCGCCGAAGCCATGGTGGCCCTGCACACCCGGTGGGGGACGGCGGATCCGGCGGGCGGGCACGCGCCGGCCGCCGGCGAGTGGCAGGCCCGCCTCGACGCGCTGGGCAAGTAGGAGCCGCTCACCACGGGGTGACGAGCCAGGCCGCGGAACTCCAGCCGATCGCGGTCGCGTCGTCGTAGAGCACCGACTGCAGCGCGAACATGCGGCCGCGCAGGGCGGGGCTGTTCGGCACCGGCACGTGCACCTGCAAGTGGCCGCCGCGGATCGTGCCGATCGCGCCGAGCAGCGGGTCGCTGCCGAGGTGCAAGGCGCACGCACCGCCTGGCAGCGTCTGTTCGCCGTAGGTCGGCACGCCGAGGAACACGAACACGTCGCGGCCCTCGCGCGGCGAACCGACGTCCATGCCGAAGCCGCCGTTGCCGAGTGCGGGCACGCCGAGCGGCGCCATCGTCACGACCTTGCTGTCGCAGTCGGCGGTGACCTGGAAGCTGTTCGGGCTGGTCAGGTGCAGGGTGAGCACGTCGCTCGCGGCGACGAAGCCCGGAACGTGCGCCGGATCGGCGAACAGGGCTCCCGGTGTCGGCCGCTGCGTCGTCGCGACCACGACCACGGCTGCGCGCTGGCCGGCGAACCAGCCGCCGCCGGGCACGCCTTCGCTGCCGACCTGCCCGATGGCGCGGAACGTCGAGCCGGACACGAACTGCGGCACCTGGCACTGGGCGAACCAGCCGAGCCGGCGCCCGTCCCAGAGCATCGGGTTCACCAGCAGCACGAGGTGCTGGCCGCGCGCGAGCCGTTCGGCGCTGCCCTCGACGTGGAGCCAGTAGACCTCCGGCGTGGTGTGGCATGCCCCCGGCTTCGGCTGGGCCTGCCGCGGCGCCGCGGCCTGCGGTTGCAGCCGCAACCGCGGTGGACGCACGGCGTCTTGGGCGGCGCCTGAGGTTGCGAGGGCGAGGACGAACAGGGCGGTGACGGAGCGCATGGCGAGTGGGCCCGCTATCGGTGGTGTTCGCGGACCGCCCCGCCCGCACCCGTCGCCAAGCCGCCGATCGGCCATTGCCATGGCCCCCGATTCGATACGGGTTTTCCCGTAGCCGGGCGCACGACCTTTCGCCCGCCCGGAGTTTTTGCGAGGCTGCGGCGTCCTGCGCCCCTTTTTTTTCACGAGCCCACCGGCAAGGAACTCCACCGGACGCCCGACTGCTTCCGCGGTTGCGTGCCCGGCCCTGGCCGGCTAAGGGTTTCGCCCCCTTTCGCTGCCACGTCGCCGGTTCGCGCTCGAGCGTGGACCGTGGGCGCGGCGGCGCCGTTCTGCCCGATCCTCCAGACTCCCCACTCGACTTCGAACCAGCTCCCATGACCGACCGAGAGCCAATGATCGAGGCGATCGACCTGTGCAAGTACTACGGGTCCTTCGCCGCCATCGACCATCTGACGTTCACGATCCGACGCGGCGAGGTCGTCGCGTTCCTCGGCCCGAACGGCGCCGGCAAGTCGACCACGATGAAGGTGCTGACGGGGTACCTGTCGCCGACGTCGGGTGCAGCCCGCCTCGCCGGTCTCGACGTGGTGCGCGACCGCGTGCGTGCCGTCGAGAAGCTCGGCTACCTGCCGGAGAACGGCCCGCTGTATCCGGAGATGACGCCGCACGCGCTGCTGACGTTCTTCGGCGAGGCGCGCGGCCTCGGCGGCGCCCGCATCGCCGAACGCATCGACTTCGTGACCCAGGAGTGCGACCTGTCCGAGTTGCTGCACAAGCCGATCGGCACGTGCTCCAAAGGCCAGAAGCAGCGCGTCGGCATGGCGCAGGCGCTGCTGCACGACCCCGAGGTGCTGCTCCTCGACGACCCGACGACCGGTCTCGACCCGAACCAGATCCGCCACGTGCGCGAGCTGGTGAAGAAGCTCGGCGAGACCCGCACGATCCTGCTGTCGACGCACCTGTTCCAGGAAGTCGAGGCGATGGCCGGGCGCGTGTTGCTGGTGAACGAGGGCAAGCTCGCGTTCGACGGCACGCCCGCCGACTTCAAGGCGAAGGGCGGCGGCCAGATGGACAAGGCCTTCCACTCCCTGACCACGCACGCCTGAGGAGCAAACGACCATGAACAAGAACGTCGTTCTCGCCGTGGCCAAGCGCGACCTGCGCAGCTGGTTCGGCAACCCCGCCAACTACGTCTTCATCACGCTGTTCGTCGCCGTCGCGTGCGTCGCGATGATGTGGACGGGCGCCTTCTTCACCAACAACCTCGCCAGCCTCGACACGCTCAACGCGTGGTTCCCGTGGATCGCCGCGGTGTTCGTCGCCGCGGCGACGATGGGCATGTGGACCAGCGAGCGCTCCAACGGCACCCAGGAGCTGCTGTTCACGCTGCCGGCGAGCGACTTCGAGCTGCAGTTCGGCAAGTTCGCGGCCTATGCGACGATCTACACCGCGTCGCTGGCGTTCACGCTGGTGCTGCCGCTCGCGTTGACGCTGCTCGGCAACCCGGACTGGGGCCAGCTGTTCGCCAACTACGTCGGCTACTGGCTGCTCGGCGTGACGCTGGTGGCGATCTGCACGATCGGCTCGCAGCTGACGAACTCGGCGACGATCGCGTTCCTGGTGTCGCTGGTGCTCTGCGGCGTGTTCCTGATCAGCGGCTACGTGCTGCAATGGCTCGGCTTCCCCGGCTGGAACACGCACGGTCCAGTCGGCCAGTTCCGGTTGTTCGCGGGCGGCCAGCTGCCGTTCGCCGGCCTCCTGCTGTTCGTCGGCATGTCGGTGACGTTCTTCTACCTTGGGCTGGCCTTGCTGGCGCGGCGCCACTGGCTCGACGGCATGCAGGGCGTGCACGGGCTGATTCGGTTCGCTTCGTTCGGCGTTTCGACCTTCGCTCTGACGGTGGTCGGCGTGCACGCGCTGCCGCAGGTCGACGCGACGTTCGAGCGCATCCACAGCCTCGGCGCCGAGTCGAAGAAGCTGCTCGCAGGCCTGAGCTCGGACCGTCCGGTCTACGTGACCGCATATGTCAGCGAGGAAGTGCCGGAGCAGTTCGTGCAGCAGCGCAACCTGCTGCTCAACCTGCTCGACCAGTTCGACCGCATGGGCGGCAACGCGGTCGAGACGGCGGTGGTGATGCCGCAGCCGTACTCGCCGCAGGCGCGTGAGGCCGAGGCGAACTTCGGCATCCGGCCGGTGCCGGTCGCGATGGAACTGGCCGGCGGCGGCGTCGCCGAGAAGCAGATTTTCCTCGGGCTCGTCGCGCAGTCGGGTACCGAGGAGGTGGTGACCCCGTTCATCGAGCCGGCCCTGCCGCTCGAGTACGAGCTGATGCGCAGCATCCGCACGGTCGCCAACGCCGGTCGCAAGAAGGTCGGCATCCTGAAGACCGACGTCGAGTTCATGGGCGGCATGGACTTCCAGACCTTCCGCCAGAAGCAGCGCTGGGCGATCGCCGACGAGCTGCAGCAGCAGTACACGATCGAGAACGTCGACGCCGAGAAGGACTACCCCGAGGGCCTCGCGTGCCTCGTCGTGCCGCAGCCGAGCTCGCTGCAACAGGCGCAGATGGACCGTCTGCGCGACTGGATGCTCGCCGGCAACCCGACGCTGCTGCTCGAGGACCCGTCGCCGATGGGCGCGCCGGGCACCGCCGCCGACGACCAGAAGGGCGGCATGCAGGCGCGCATGATGGGCGGCGGCGGCCCCGAGAAGGGCAACTTCACCGCGTTCCTGGCGTCGATCGCGCTGGCTCCGGCGACGGCCGAAGTGGCGTGGGACCTGTCCTACCGCCGCTTCCCGTTCGGCGCCGACAACCCGTGGCTGCAATGGTGCCTGTTCCTGCGCGACGTGAACATGAACCAGGACAGCCCGATCACGAAGGGCCTGCAGAACATCCTGTTCCTGCTCGGCGGCCACGTGAACCAGGTCGCCAAGGACGGCTTCACCACGACGCCGCTGCTGCGGCTCATCGACCCGGCGCAGTCGAAGGAGGTCTGCGGCATCGTGCGCAAGCAGACGCTGTTCCAGCCCGACTTCTTCGGCATGGGGGCGCAGCTCAGCCCGAGCCCGCGCCGCGAACGCCGCAACGGCGACCTGGTGGTCGCGACGCGCATCAACGGCAAGCCGGCCGAAGGCAAGACCAAGGGCGTCGACGTGATCTACGTCGCCGACCTCGACGTCATCAGCAACACGTTCTTCCAGATGCGGCGGCAGACGGCGGACCAGAACTACCGGTTCGACAACGTCACCTTCGTGCTCAACTGCATCGATTCGCTGGCCGGCGACGAGAGCCTGATCGAGCTGCGCAAGCGCCGCCCGATCCTGCGCAAGCTGGTCAAGGTGGAGGAGGCGCAGCGCCAGTTCGAGGACAAGTGGACCGCCGACAAGGAGGCCGCCGAGAAGGCCGCCCAGGACGCGCTCGACGAGGCGCAGAAGCGTCTCGACGCGGCGGTTGCGAAGATCCGCGACGACGCGTCGATGGACGAGCAGGCCAAGGAGGTCAAGGTCGTCGAAGTGCAGCAGGTCGAGCAGAGGAAGCTCGAAGCCGACCGCGCCAAGATCGACGAGGACAAGAAGCGCAAGCTCGAGGAGGCCACGCACGATCGCGACGCGAGCAAGCGCGGCATCCACGACACGTACCGCGTCGTCACCCTGATGCTCGGCCTGCTGCCGGCCATCCTGATCGGCCTGGTGATGTTCGTGCGCCGCAGCTCGCGCGCCGCGGCGATCGTTCCGCAGAATCGCAGGGTCTCGGCCCAGTCGGGCCACGGAGGTGTCCAGTGAACCAGGTTGCCAAGACCGGGATCGCCGTCGGTGCAGCCGTCGGCCTGTCGTTGCTCGCGCTGTCGATGGGGCCGCGCGAAGTCCGTCTCGCCGAGTTCGACGACCAGGGCCAGGAGTTCTGGCCCACGTTCAAGGACGGTGCGTCGGTCACCGAGCTCGAGGTGGTGGAGTTCCGCGAGGCCACGGGCGAGCCGTATCCGTTCGTCGTCAAGCGCGACGACAAGGGCCGTTGGACCATCCCCTCGCACGGCAACTACCCGGCGGACGCCAAGGACCGCATGGGCAAGGCTGCGGCGATGCTGCTCGGGCTCAAGAAGCAGGCGGTGGTGGGCGACGTGAAGGGCCGCCACGTCGACTACGGCGTGGTCGATCCGCTCGAATCGGGTGCCGAGACCAAGGGCCGCGGCAAGCACATCAGGCTGAAGGACAGCGCGGCCAACGTGCTCGCCGACCTGATCGTCGGCAAGGCGGTCGAGGGCAAGACCGGCGAGTTCTACGTGCGCGTGCCGGACAAGAAGCGTGTCTACCGCGTCAAGCTCGACGGCGAGCTGTCGACCAAGTTCGCCGACTGGATCGAGACCGACCTGCTGAAGGCGTCGTCGTGGGACATCGCCAAGGTGACCTTCGACAACTACTCGATCGACGAGCAGCGCGGCGCGATCGTGCCGGGCGACAAGCTCGTCGTCGGCAAGGACGACGCCGGCAAGTGGACGTTCGCCGGCCTCGACGCCGAGAAGGAAGAGTCGAACGAGGACAAGCTGCGCGAGATCGGCGACACGCTCGGCCAGATCAAGATCGTCGGCGTGCGCCAGAAGCCCGAAGGACTGACCGCGCGGCTCGAACGCGCCAACGGCATCGAGGCGCAGCTGCTGGCCCAGAGCCTGCAGCAGAAGGGCTTCTTCCTCGACCGCAGCGGCAAGCTGTTCAGCAACGAAGGCGACCTGCTGTTCGAGACCAAGAAGGGCGTGCGCTACACGCTGCGCTTCGGCGAACTGGTGCTCGGCGACGGCGACGAGGTCACGTCCGGCATCGCCGACCCGAAGCAGAAGCCGAAGGAAGGCGAGGCGGCGAAGGCCGGCAACAACCGCTACCTGATGGTCACCGCCGAGTTCGACGAGGCGTTGCTGCCGAAGCCCGCCGGCGTGCGGTTGCCGGCGGACCAGCTGCAGAAGCGCACCGAGGCGCGCACGCAGATCGAGGCGATCCAGCGGGCGGTCGAGGCGTTCCGCACCAAGCACGAGAACAAGCTGCCGGAGACGCTGGCCAAGCTCACCGAGAAGCCGGCCGAGGGCGATGCGCTGCTCGCCGAGCTGAAGAAGGATCCGTGGGACAACGACTACCAGCTGGTCGTGGTCGGCGAGGGCTACGCGATCGTGTCGTTCGCGGACGGCAAGGCCGAAGGTGGCGAAGGTGCGGCGCAGGACGTGCGCAGCGACCGGCTGCCGCTCGAGGACGAGCTGAAGAAGGTCGCCGACGCGTGGGCCGAGTTCGACCGCAAGGTCGAGGACGGCAAGAAGGAGGCCGACAAGCTGACCAAGCGCTTCGGTCCCTGGTACTACGTGATCGACCAGGCGCTGTTCGGCAAGCTGAAGCCCAAGCGCGCCGACCTGGTGAAGCCGAAGGCGGCGCCGGCTCCGGTCGACCCGGCCAACCCGGGTGCCACCCAGCCGGGCAAGTAGCCGCAGCGGGTTCCGGGGGAATCGCCGGGCGGCGTTCATCGCCCGGCGGCGTGCGTCGTAGCATGCGGGCCGTTTCCCACCCCACATCAGAGGAACCCGAATGACGAGAACCGTTCTCGCCGCCCTGTTCCTGCTGGCCACGCCGAGCTTCGTCCTGTGTCAGGATGGCTCCGCCGCGCCGCAGGACCCGAAGGCGGCCTACGACGAGCTGGTCAAGGCCTTCAACAAGGCGATCAGCGACTGGCAGACCGAGGCGCAAGCCGCGGTCGAGAAGGCGCGGGCCGAGGGAGCCAAGCAGCTCCCGGCCATCGCGATGACTCCACCGACCAAGGAGTTCATCGCCAAGGCGCAGGAGTATGCGCAGCAGTACGAGGGCAAGGACGAGGCCGTCCCGTTCCTCGGCTTCGTGCTGAAGTACGCGCGCACCGAGCGCAATGCGGTCAAGAAGGTGATCGGCACCCTCGCCGCGACGCACGGCAAGTCGGCGGCCATCGCCGATGTGTTGCCGTTCGTCACGACCGGCATGCGCATGGGGGCTGCGGCCCAGGTCATGGAGCTGCTGGACGACGTCGCCGCGAACCACGCCAACGCCGAGTGCAAGGCGCTGGCGCTGATCACGCGCGGCACGATCAAGCTGCAGTCCGCCAACACCGACGCGGAGCGCAAGGCTGCCGAACAGGACCTGCGTTCGGTCGCGAGCATCACCAAGGACGCGGACCTCGTGGCACAGGCCAAGGACGCGCTGTTCGAGATCGAGAACCTGCAGGTCGGCTGCAAGGCTCCCGAGATCGCCGGCGTCGACGTCGAAGGGGCGCCGATCAAGCTCAGCGACTACCTCGGCAAGGTCGTCCTGCTCGACTTCTGGGGATTCTGGTGAGGCCCCTGCGTGGGAATGATCCCGCACGAGCGGTCGCTCGTGGAGAAGTGGAAGGACAAGCCGTTCGCCCTGGTCGGTGTCAACAGTGACGGCACCGAGACCGAAGCGGGCCTGAAGCAGTGGCGTGAGAACGCGAAGAAGCACGGCGTCACGTGGCGCAGCTTCCGCGACGAAGGCAGCACGCCGAAGATCAGCGACACCTGGCGCGTCCAGGGTTGGCCGACGCTGTACTACATCGATCACGAAGGCGTGATCCGGCACAAGGACGTCCGCGATGAAGCGGAAATGGAGAAGGTGCTGGAGGAGATGATCGCCAAGGCCGAGGCCGCGGCGAAGGGCGGCAAGCCGGCCGGCCAGAAGCCCGCGGACAAGAAGCCCGCGGACAAGAAGCCTGCGGACCAGAAGAAGTGACGCTCCGTGATCGGCGGGGCGACCCGCCGGTCACAGGAACGCCGACAGCTCCGCCAGCGCCCGGCTGAGGATCGAGCGCACCGCGACTTCGGTCTTGCCCATTTCCTGCGCGATCTGCGCGTGGTTCAGGCCCATCAGCCGCGCCATCAGGATCACCTCCTGCTTCTCCGGCGCGAGCTTGCCGAACGCCGCCTCGACGCGCTGCAGTTCCTCGCGCGCCGCCGCCTGGCCGCTCGGCGACCAGATGCCGGCGAGGCCCTGCGCCTCCTCTTCGTCGAGGCCGTCGCGTTCGCGGCCCGGATTGCGTTTGCCGGCGCGCCAGTGTTCGGCGCGGTCGGCGATCTTGCGCATGGCGGTCGTGAACAGCCACTTCCGGAACTCGGCCTCGCCGCCGAAGCGGAACCGGTCGGCGTTCTCGAGCACGTCGCGGCAGACCGATTGCGCCAGGTCGCTGCACGATTCCTTGGCGAGCAGCGTCGGGCCGGCCTTCAAGCGCACGAACGCGCGCAAGGCGGGCAGGTGCTGTTGCAGCAGTGTCGCCACCGCCTGGCCGTCGTGTTGGCTCGCTGCCTTCAGCAGCGCTTCGAGATCCTGGCTCATGCGCCGGGACATTACCATCCCGCGGCACGCATGGATGCCACACCCGACCAACCCGCCAGCGACCAGGAACACGAAGCGATGGCGCAGTGCATCGAAGCCTGGCACGACGGTGGCAGTGCCGCGGTCGAGCCCGTGCTCGCGCGTCATCCGGCGATCGCCGACCGCCTGCGCGAACGGCTGCGCAAGCTCGAGCGCGCCGGCCTGCTCGGCCCGGGCGACGCGGAGCCGACCGAAATCCCCGAGCAGCTGGGCGAGTTCAAGCTGCTGCGGCGGCTCGGCAGCGGCGGCATGGGCGTGGTGTTCCTGGCCGAACAGTCGACGCTGCAGCGCACGGTCGCCTTGAAGCTGGTGCGGCCCGAGCAGCGGTTCTTTCCGGGGGCCCGGGCCCGGTTCCGGCGCGAAGTGGAAGCGGTCGCGCGGCTCGGCGATGCCGGAATCGTGCCGATCTTCAGCGTCGGCGAAGACCAGGGCATCGACTTCTTCGCGATGGAATACGTGCGCGGCGCGTCCCTCGGCGACGTGCTCGCTGCGGTGCACGCGACGCCGGCGGCGCAATTGAGCGGGCGCGAGTTCGCGGTGGTGGCCGCGGCGCGTGGCGAACTGCCGGTGCCGGAGCCGCTGCCGGCCTTGTTCGACGGTACCTGGGTGCAGGCCTGCGCCCGCATCGTGGCGCGCATGGCCCGGGCCGCGCACCACGCGCACGGCCGCGGTGTCGTGCACCGCGACCTCAAGCCGAACAACGCGATGGTCACGCCGGACGGCCGCGTGCTGCTGCTCGACTTCGGCCTGGCGGCCGCCGACGGCAGTTCGCGCATCACGCGCAGCGGTGCCGTGCTCGGCACGCTGCACTACATGGCGCCCGAACAGCTGCTCGACGGTGCTGCGGACGAGCGGGCCGACGTCTACGCGCTCGGCGTGACCGCGTACGAGCTGCTCGGCCTGCGTTCGCCGTTCCAGGGCGAGTCGAGCGAGCGACTGCGGCAGGCCATCCTGCACGGGCAGGCGCCGTCCCTCGAGAACGTGAACGTCGACGTGCCGCGCGACCTCGCCACGATCGTCGCGGTGGCGATGGACCGTGATGCGAGCCGTCGATACGCGAGTGCCGGCGAACTGGCCGACGACCTCGAACGCTTCCTGCAGCACCGGCCGATCGCGGCGCGCCCGATCGGCGTCGGTCTGCGCCTGCTGCGCTGGATGCAGCGCCATCCCGCGTGGGCGACCGCGGCGGCGATGGCCTTGGTCGCGGCCGTGGCGACGCCGTTCCTGGTGCAGTGGTCGCGGGAGGGGGTGCAGCAGCTGGCGCGAACCAACCTGACGACCGCCATGCAGGCGATCGACGCAGGCCTGGACGGGGCGAAGGCGCCCGTGCTCGCCCGCACGCCGGGCCTCGACCAGGAACGCATCCGGCGCGTCGACGAGGCGCAGGCGCTCGTCGTGCGGCTGCACTCCGAGAACCCGGACGACGTCGAAGTGCAGCGACTGTTCGTCAAGGCGATGCAGCGGGTGGCCGAGTTCCGGCGTCTCACCGGTGATCTCGAGAGCATCCCGGCCTTGTTGGATCGCGCCGAAGCCGTCGTGCGGACGATGCCGGACCAGAAGCGCCAGGTTACGGACCTCGCGGCATTGGCGATCGAGCGCGCGACGGCGTTGTCGCTCGGTGGCAAGGTGGTCGAGGCGGAACGCTTGTGGCAAGCACTCGTCGATGCGCACGCTGCCGCCGACGCCGCGAGTCTCGATGCCGCACTGGTCTGGGCGATCGCGACCGCGCACAACAACCTGTCCCGTTCGGCCCACGCTCGCGGCGCGCTCGAAGTCGCCGAAGGCCATCTGCGGCGCAGCCTCGAGCTGAGCACCGCAGTGGTGGCGAAGCCGACCGGCGAGTGGGCCATGGACGAGATGCACACGCGGATGAACCTGGCGACGATCCTGCGCGATCGCGGCCAGCGTGATGCTGCGCACGAGGGCTACGCCGCCGTCCGGCAGGGGATCGCGGACGCCTTGGCCCGTGCGCCCGGCGACCCCGAACTGCGCCAGGCCGAGGCGAAGGTGGTGGAGGCCATGGCGGCGATGCTCGAGGAAGACCGCAAGTGGAGTGCGGCCGTGCCGCTGCGTGAACAGGGTGTGGCCGGAATGGAGGCGCTGGTGGCGTCGTTCCCCGATCGCATCGGCTACCTGCAGGAGCTGGCGAACGTGACGCACCACCTGTCGCAGACGCTGCAGATGGCCGGCGACGCGACCCGGTCCGAGGTGCAGGCGCGACGGGCGGTGGAGCTGGCCGAGCGGGTCTGCGCCCGTTCGCCCGACAACCCCGAACCCGTTTCGGAACTGGCCGTCTACCTGCGCCAGCACAGCGGCGTGCTCTACAAGCTGCAGCGCGAGGACGAGTCGACCAAGGTGATCCAGCGGGCGATCGACCTGCAGGAAGGGATCGTGGCCAGACGTTCCGACGATCTGCACTACCGCCTGCAGGCGGCGATGTTGTCGCAGGAGATCGCGCTGCACCATGCCAACCGTCAGCAGTTCGATCCGGCGCGGCGGGCGCTGTACCGCGCCCGCGACCACTACGAATTCGCGCTTGGCAAAGGGCACCAGCCGACACTCGACCCGAGGCGGATGCCGCAGCTGCTGCAGGTGCTGCTGCAGATCGAGTTCATGTGCGACGACCCGGACGGTGCGATGCGCGCGCTGGCCCGGCTGCAGGAGCTGCGTCCGGTCGCCGCGCCCAGGTTGCGGGAGATCGGCGAACGCACGCACCTGGACGGCCGCGCGGACTTCCAGAAGCTCCTGCGCGAGGCCGAGGCGCGCAAGTGATCAAGGCGCGCCGGCGGCCGAGCGGGCCAGGGCGGCGCCCTGGATGAAGTGGAACGGGATCACGCGCCAGGCACCGTCGCGTTGGCGCAGCAGGAACGGAATCTCGCCGTTCGGGGTCAGGCCGGACAGCACCACGATGCCCATCTCGACGTGGCGCGCGCTGACGAACTGCACTGCGTTGGGCACCGTGAACGCTTCGCCAAGCCCGAGCTCGATCAGGCTCATGGTCGCGGCGATGTGTTCGAGCTGGGCGTGCTCCCCGTGCGGCGGCGCACTCTCGGCCAGGAGCTCGACGCCGCGAGGGTCGAACGACAGTTCGCGTAGGGCCGCGAGATCGCCGAGCAGCATCGCCCGGTAGAACGATCGCGCGACCCGGGTCCGGTCGTCGTCCGGCGTGCCGAACGACAGCAGGTAGCGGGCGTCGACGCGCGCTTCGCCCGCGGTCTGCTTCTGCACGACGAGCAGGTGGACCATGCCGTTCAACGCCGCCTGGACCAACCAGCGGTCCCCGGCGAGGGCGCTGCCGTGCAGGGGCATGCGTTCGATCACCGCCAGCATCGGGGCGATGGTGGCCAGCGGCGGTTGCGCCGGGATCAGGCTGTTGAGCCTGGGATCCGGCAGGGCAGAGCGCTGGAGGAGGTCGCGGTCACCGGTCAACATCGCGCGCAGGAACGTGCGTGCGGTCGCGGCCACTGGGTCGGGCAGGTGCATGTTCGGGTCCTGGTCGGCCCACACCGGGGCCTTGCCCGTGAGATCCGGATTTGCCCTCCGACGTGGCGGCATTTCCTGCCGCCGACCTATGCAATTTCGGCGAACACGTCGGCCAGGGAGGACGCGTCCAGCACCCGGTCGGTGATGCGGTCGAGCTGCTCGGAGGTGGCGGCGGCGAGGCGGCGTTCGAACTCGGCCGGCAGCGGGCCGAACCGCCGCTGCAGCTGGCGGGTCAGGGTGGCGACGCGGCCTTCGACGCGGCCTTCGACCCGACCTTCGACCCGACCTTGTTCACGGAGTTTGGTGGCGGTGCTCATGATGGGTACCTCAGGGCGTTGCAGGAGAACCTCCATCGTCGCCCGGAGACGGTCCGGGTCGACCTCGGTCACTTGCAGAACATACCAGCCGAACAGGCGCACGGCGTCGTCGCCCGCGATCGGCAAGGAACTGCGGTCGACTTCGCGCCAGAGGTCGCCCCAACGCTGCAGGGCCGCGATCGCTTCCTCCGGACTGCAGTGGCGCAACGTGCGCAGGCTCAACAACAGGAGCCGCATCTGGGGCGTCAGGCCCGGGCGCGTCAGCAAGGCCGCTTCCGTGGTCGCGGTCAGGTCGTCGACGAACAGATGCGGAACGGGTTGCAGCTGGTCGATCGGCTGTTGCGGGGCCGGCAGGACGAACGGGCGCTCGCCGTGGTGCAAGACCACACACACGACTGCCGTTCGCTGGCCTGGGCGGACCGGGCTGCCGTCGGTCGCCAGCGCCGCCAGCATCGTGGAGTAGCGCAGCGCCTGCAGGACGAGCCCTGGGTCGTCGTAGCTCTTGTGCTCGGGCA
>JAEUHV010000402.1 GCA_016794485.1 Planctomycetota bacterium | reverse complement strand
AGACGGTCGAGGAGACGAAGCACTACCTCGAGGACGCCGGCAAGACCGAGGAAGCGGCGAAGGTGACCGAGGGCCGCAAGCTGTGGCGCTTCATGGCCAGCGGCGTCGCGATCAAGAAGGCCGCGGCGAAGAAGCTCGACGAAGCCGCGTGGGACCACTTCGGCGATGGCATCACGGCGGGCGATGCGACTCCGCTCGCGCACGTGATGAACAACCCTGAGCAGTTCACCGGCAAGGTCGTGCGCATCGAGGGCCCGATCACGGCGGTGTGCCAGACGAAGGGCTGCTGGATGTATCTGGGCGAAGGCAAGCCGAACTCGCCGTTCATGGTGAAGTTCAAGGACTACGGCTTCTTCGTGCCGAAGGACGCGAGCGGCCGCACGACGATCGTCGAAGGCACGATGACGATGAAGCAGGAGACGGTCGAGGAGACGAAGCACTACCTCGAGGACGCCGGCAAGACCGAGGAAGCGGCGAAAGTGACCGAAGGACGCAAGCTGTGGCGTTTCATGGCCAGCGGCGTCGCGATCAAGAAGGTCGACGCGAAGTAGGTGTCAGCGCCACTCGCGCGCTGCTTCGAGACGGCGCGCGACCGCGGTTGCGGCCGTCATTCCCGAAGTTGCGATCCTGCTCGACAGCGTCGCCCAGCACCGTGGGTTCGTCGAACGCCCAATAGTGAAATCGCTCGACCTGTCGGGCACCCATGCCGTCACGTTCGAGGGCCAGGAACCGGTAGCCAAGGGTGACTTCGGCGAGCACTTTGGAACGCGACAAGTTCGCGCCGCAGAAGGCCGTCGCAGGCATGAAGCCGCCGGTGGAAACGCCTGCATTCGGTCCAGGCGGCAAGCCCGTCCATCGCGTGGTGGAACGCGAGGTGCAGCTGGTGGCGAGCATTCGCGTGAAGGTCAAGCCGGCGGAAATCAGCCAGCAACTGGCGATCCTGCCGTCGGAAGTGATGGCCAACCTGCGAGAAGTCGGGGCTTCTATTGCGGGTGCCCGTTGTCCAAGGCCTTCGCAGCGAAGGGGCGCGTGCAGAACTCGGAACTGCCGGCAGGCAAGGCCGTGATGGCCTGGCATGTCGGACCCTACGACAAGCTCTCAGTGGCCCACGGCCTGCTGAGGGACCACGCCACTGCGCAGAAGTGGAAGACGCGCGGTGGGCCCTGGGAGATCTACTGGACGGATCCGGGAATGGTCCCGGACCCCGCCCGGTGGAAGACGCAGTTGTTCCTGCCGATCGAGTGACCTGCGAAATCAGGCCAGCGCGTCGCTGATCACGGCCTGGATCTTCTCGAGAGCCGCGCGCAGAGAGGCGCGTTCGCGTTCCGAGTTCTTGACCGCATCGAGGATGCCGGCGATGCCGTCGAGGCCGCCGCCGCCGGAGGCGGCCTTGGCCTTCGGCGGACGACCGGGACCGCGCTTCTTGGCGCTGCCGCCCGACAAGCGGGCCTTCACGTTGTAGACCAGGGCCGGCGTGCAGCCGAGCTTCTTGGCGATGTCGCCTGCCGACATGCCCGTGCTGAGCAGTTCGCGGATCTTGCCTGACTTGGAATTCGCGTCCGGCTTGCGGCCGCGCTTCTTGGTGGTTTCAGCCATGGCCGGATCATGCAATGAGGTTATTGGTCAAGCAACACCCGAATCACCATGAC
The DNA here is from genome assembly GCA_016794485.1 of Planctomycetota bacterium. Lineage (GTDB taxonomy): Bacteria > Planctomycetota > UBA1135 > UBA1135 > UBA2386 > UBA2386. The sequence goes on along the minus strand of JAEUHV010000402.1, from coordinate 14,586 downwards.
TCCGAACGAAGCCAATTTGTTGGTCGAATACCACCTGTGGGCGCGGGATCGGTTGCTGGCTGCCGTCGCCTTGCTGACTGGCGAACAATTCGTTCGTTCCATGGGCAATAGCTTTGACTCCGTGCGCGACACCCTGGCCCATCTGCACGGTGCGGACGAGGTCTGGCTGCAGCGTTGGAACGGCGAGTCGCCGGCCGGACTGCCGCCGGCGACGCGGTTTGCCGACTTCGAGTCATTGCGCGCGGCGTGGACCGAACTGGGTCGGCGGTTGCAGCAGTTCGTCGGCGGTCTCGATTCGGAACGGCTCGAGCGGTCGGTGAGCTACCGCGCCTTCAACGGCCAGAATGCGACGATCCCGCTATGGCAGTTGCTGCAACACGTGGTGAACCACGGCAGCTACCACCGCGGGCAGGTCACCACGCTATTGCGGCAGTTGGAGGTCGCTCCGCCGGCGGGAATGGACCTCGTTGCGTTCTACCGCGAGCGCTCGGCACGTTGACGTCCTCGCGGCAGGCGTTCTGCTGGGGCGCAGATTCGCCCGACGACCACTTCGTCAGCGCCTGGTGTGTCCTTGTACAGATGGCGCGGAGGTCGAGTCCGCGATCTTCCCGGGACCGAATCGCCGGCTTTCGGCGCGTTCGGCCGCCGGAATCGGTCGATGTAGATCGTTGCGCTGGCACGTCAGTGCGTGCTACAGGAGTTGCCAGCGATAGCGCTTTTCCCTGCGTCCGAACCAGCCCCCACCCAAGGCACACATGGCAAACAGAACTCCTCAGACCCAAGAGAAGCGCCGGCGAGAACACGACAAGCAGCGTGAGCGACAGGAGAAGTTCGCGCGGCGCCAGGAGCGGAGCGCGGCAAAGCGTGAAGCGAAGAACGCGCCTCCCGTCGCCCCGCCCCCGTCGATGAGTGCAGCGGAGATCGACGCGGCCTACGAAGCGGCGAACGCACGAGCGTCGAAGCCGGTCCCGCCCAAGCCCTAGTCCAGGGTGAGTGCCGGCTGGTCGCTGACGGCCATTTCCGTCGGCGCGCTGCCGGGCCTGCGTCCGAGTCCGGTGTCCGACCGTGCCGGCCCATCCACCGTGTGCGTCGTCGTGGATCCTCGATTGCACACTGCGTGGCACACACGGCCCGCGAAACCTCGACGTCCACGAAACCGCGGTTTCGAAGACGTTCGCGGGTGTGGGGAGTGGTAGGCCCTGCAGGACTCGAACCTGCAACCAGACTGGTATGAGCAGCCAGCTCTGACCATTGAGCTAAGGGCCCGGGCAGTGTGTCGGTATACCATGCGTCGCCTTCGGAGCGCATGCCACCACTCGATGTCGTCACCCTCGCCACCAAGCTCCGCGTTCTGCAGGCCGACATCCGCGCTGCACTGCGCGCGCACATGCGCAGCCAGGAACAGGCCGTCTGGTCGCGAACGGTGCGCGACGAGGCCGGCGACACGATCTTCGGCATCGACGCCGAGGTCGAAGAGATCCTGATCCAGCACTGCCAGGAGTGGGGCAAGACCCAGCATTTCGTGTTGATCGCCGAGGGCATCGACCCGGACGGCATCCAATTCGGCAAGCCGGGCACGGGTGGGCCGCCGTTCCGACTGCTGGTCGATCCCATCGACGGCACGCGCGGCCTCATGTTCGACAAACGCTCGGCATGGTGCCTCATGGGGGCTGCGCCCGACCGCGGCGCTCAGACTCGCCTCGCCGACATCGAGGTCGCAGTGATGACCGAATTGCCCACCACGCGCCAGTCGACGAGCGACACGCTGTGGGCGATCCGCGGCAAGGGAGCCACCGGCGAACGCAGCGATCTCGGCACCGGACAGCCGCGGCCTCTGGCATTGGTGCCGAGCCAGGCGGCCACGTTGCGGCACGGCTTCGCATCGGTGAGCAACTTCTTCCAGGGCGGCAAGGAACTCATCGCCCGGCTCGAAGAAGCGATCCTGCATCGCGCCCTCGGTGGTTGGAACGCCGACAAGGCCGAGGTCTACAGCGACCAGTACATCTGTTCGGGCGGGCAGTTGGCGGAAGTCATGCTCGGCCGCGATCGCTTCGTGCTCGACGTGCGCCCGCTGGTGCACAAGAAACTCGGCAAGTCTTCGTCGTTGTGTTGCCGGCCCTACGACATCGTCACGATGCGCATCGCGCAGGAGGCCGGCTGCGTCGTCTGTGACCCGTTCGGCAATCCGCTCGACGCACCGCTCGACACGACCACGAACGTCGCGTTCGCGTGTTACGCCAACAAGAAGCTCGCCGCGCAGCTCGTCCCGATCGTGCGCGAGGAAGTGCAGCGACTGTTGGGTTAGTCGCCGCGGTGCCAGCCGTCGACCTGCACGATGCGGTCTTCCTCTGCGATCCAGGCCGACAGTTTGCCGCCGTAGACACAGCCGGTGTCGAGCCCCACGCATTGCGGTCGCACGACGAGTCCGCGCCGGGCCCAATGGCCGAACACGACCCGACGGCGGCCGCGATGGAAGTCGTCCCAAGGCCGGAACGGCGGCCCGGGCGGTGGCCAGTCTTCCGCCGGTTGGTTGCCATCGGCATCGCAGTAGCGAACGTTCACCGCGTAGTGGATGTCGTCCGGGGTCAGCGCCGAGAGTTTCGCGTCGTCCCAGTGCGGATGCAGGCCGGCGTGCACCATCACCAAGTCGTCGAACTCGCGCACGACCGGCATCGCAGCGAGCCACGCGCGCAGGCCCGGGTCGGCGTTCTTCTGCCGGTCGAGCCAGTGGAAGTCGTGGTTGCCGAGCACCGGCTCGGCACCGAGGCGCCGCAGCAGCGTGAGCACGCCCGGCGAGTCGGGCCCCTTGTTGACGAGGTCGCCCACGGGCAGCAGCCGATCGTGCCCGGAACGGAACGCCACCGCACCGAGCAGACGCTCGAGCGGCTCACGGCAGCCCTGGATGTCGCCGACGAAGATCCTGCGGCCCATGCGAGTTTGCGCGGCGACTCTTGAGTGGCGCCACGCGGCGTGGATTGTTCCGCCCCGGCGGGCGCACACAACGGCCGAGCCGCCGATCGAACCGCTGCATGAACCGACTCGTACGCGCCGCCAGCTCGATCACCGGCTTCACGCTGCTGTCGCGCATCCTCGGCTTGTGGCGCGATCGCCTGACCGCACAGGCGCTCGGCGCCGACTGGGTCGCCGGGACGTTCCTGCTGGCGTGGACGCTGCCCAACCTCATGCGCCGGCTGCTCGGTGAAGGGGCCTTGTCGGCGTCGTTCGTGCCGGCCTACACGAAACTGCGGCGCACGGATCCGGCCGCGGCGCGCGAACTGCTCGCGCAGGTGGCCGGCACGGTGGTGGTCCTGCTCACGCCGGTGTGCCTGCTGGTGGCGAGTGCGTCGCTGCTGGTGCCGCCGGAATGGCTGCCGGCTCCCGCGAAGGGTGGTGTGCCGGCGATGCGGCTCCTGCTGGCGCTCAACTCGGTGCTGTTCGTGTACTCGCTGCCGGTGTGCCTCACCGCGGTCTACTCGGGCGCGATGAACACGCTCGGCCACTTCGCGTTGCCGGCGGCGGTGCCGATCGTGCTCAACGCGTTCTGGATCGCGGCCGTGCTCGCGGCGGGTCCGCTCGGCATCACCGTCGACGTCGAGATCGCGAACTTGATCGCCTGGAGCCTGACGCTGGGTGGGTTCCTGCAGCTGTTGCTCGTGGTGGTGCCGCTGTGGCGACGGGGTGAACTGCTGCGGCCGCGCCTCGGCCTGCCGGTGCGCGGCACCGCGGCATTCGGCGTGTTCGCGGCGATGGGGCCGACCGTGCTCGGCATGTCGCTGAACCAGATCAGCAGCCTGCTCGACCAGCTGATGGCCTACTACCTGGTGGCGCCGGGTGCCGTCACCTACGTCTACCTGGCCAACCGCCTGCTGCTGTTCCCGCACGCGCTGACGGCGATGTCGGTGGCGATCGCGGTGTTCCCGAAACTGGCGCACGAAGCGAACGACGTCGACCGCGCGCGCATGCGCCGCACCCTCGATCTCGCGGCCGCGGCGACGATCCTGGTCACCCTGCCGGCGGCGGCCGGGCTGATCGTGCTCGGCGACGACGTGGTGCGGGTGCTGTTCCAGGGCGAGAAGTTCACCGAGGCCGACGTCTGGCCGACGGTGCTGACGTCGTCGTGCCTCGTCGCGGGATTGCCGTTCATCGGTCTGGCGCAGCTGTATGCGCGCGCCTTCTACGCGCTCGGCGACACCCGGGCGCCGGCGCGGGTCGCGGCGCAGCTGGTCGGACTCAACTTCGTGCTCAACCTCGTGCTGGTGCTCACGACGCCGCTCGGCACCGCGGCGTTGACGTTGTCGAGCTCCCTGTCGGCGCTGTTGAACGCGGCCATCCTCGCAGTCCGCTTCCGTCGCCACGCGCCATCCGCGCACGACCTCGGCAGCGCCTGGTTGCGATCCCTGGTCGCGACGGCGGCGATGTGCCTCGTGCTGCCCTTCGTCAAGGCATGCGGGCCGGAGGCGCGAACGATGGCGCGCGCGTTCGGCAACGTGGCGTTGCCGATCGTGGTCGGGCTGCTCGTCTACCTGCTCGCGCACGTGCTGCTGCGATCGCCGGAGCTGCAGGCGTTGCGGCGGCGGCGCGGCGGTGCGGGCTCGCCCGATGCGTGAGGCTCACTCGACGCGTTCGAATTCGAGCCAGTTGCGCGGGTCCTGTTCGATGCGCAAGCCGCCCTTCACGAGCATGCAGCGGCGCTTCTCTTCGGTACCCGGCGGCTCGACGACGACGGCGCCTTCCTGGTCGGTGAGCCAACCGAGCAGGATCGTCGTCGTGGTCAGTTCGCCCGCCTGCGTCCACTGGCGCACGCTCGTGCGGACCAGGGGTTGGTCGCGGTCGGGGCCGGGCACGGCCACGGTCAGGAACAGGTGCCGGCCCGTGATCGCGAGGTAGCCGCGGCTGGGCAGCGGATCGACCTTGCCGTCGACACTGCGTTTGCGCAGCACGTAGACGCCTTCGAACGGATGGCGCGCCGGCCGGCCGGGCACTTCCTTCGCGGCGGCCGTCGGCGGCGCGACGGGGGTTGGCGTCGTCGTCGGCGCCGGATCCTGCAACAGCGGGCTCGCGAACGCACCGGCGCACAGGCCGGCGACCAGGGAGAGGACTCGCATCGCGCGGCACGATAGCCCATTGCCGCCGTGGCGTTCGCCCGCGACTCTGCCCGCCGTGCACATCTACCTGCTTCGCCACGGCATCGCCGAGGACGGGGGACCGTCCGTGCCCGACCATGCGCGTGCGTTGACCGAGGAAGGCTGGAAGCGTCTGCGCAAGGCGGCTCCGGCGTGGCGTCGTCTCGTGCCGCCACCGGATCGTCTGTGGGTGAGTCCGTTGCGGCGCGCGCAGGAGACCGCCGAAGTGTTGCGCGAGGCCGTCGGGTTTCGCGGCGAGCTTCGCACCGACGAGGGTCTCGTGCCGCACGCGTCGCCGAACACGCTGTTGGCGATGCTCGAGGCCGAGTCGTTGTCGCGCACTGGAGCCGTGGCGCTGGTCGGCCACGAGCCGCACCTCGGCTACCTGCTCGGGTTGCTGCTGACCGGCCACCCGCGCCACCCGGTGCCGCTGAAGAAGGGCATGCTGGTCGGGGTCGAGACCGAGTCGATCGCGAGCATGGTCGGCACGCTGCGTTTCGCTCTGGGCCAGAAACTGGCCGCCGACCTCGGCTGAGCGAGGCTCAGCGGGCGCGTGGGATCGGGGTCAGCACGACGTCGCGCAGGTCCTTGTCGCCCACGGTGATCACGCCGCACGTGTATTCCTTGCCTCCCTCCTGCGGGAAACCGACGTGCAGCACGATGCGGTAGCGGCCGGCCAGCAGACCGTCCAACGAGAACTCACCCGTGGACTTGTTCACTCCGGACCCGTCTGCGTAGTCGCCCTGGGCGTCGTCGGAGTCGCCCTCCTTGAGCCGGGTCGCACCCATCCAAGTCCACTCGACCTGCTTGTTGGCGAACGTCGACAGATCGACGCGACCGCGCACCTCGAAGGTTCGTGCCAGCTGCATGCGCAGGCCGACCACGGGCGAACCCGCCACGGTGACGATGTCGGTCAACGAGCCGCGCCCATCGGTGCGGCGTCCACCGTTGCCGTTGGCCGAGAGCGTCCACGTGCCCTCGGCGACCTGTGCGAAGTGGAACTCGCCTTGCGCGTCGGTCGTGACCCGAATCGTCACCGTGTCGCCTTTGCCTTCGGCGGCCTTCAACTTGCCCTGGCCTTGCACGAACATGCCGGCGGCCGGTGCGCCGTCGGCGTCGTAGCAGATGCCGCGGATCGACGAAGTCTGCACGTCGATGGTGAGTTCGCGGGCTTCGTCGGCAGCCACGGTCAAGCGCGCCGTCCACAGGCTGTTTTCGGCCCCGAACAGGCTCTGCTCGCCGCCGGAGGACATGGACATGCGCAGCTCCCCGGCGGGAACGCGGCCGAAGTCGAAGCGACCCTTGGCGTCGACCTTGACCACGCGGTGGAAGGACTTCGCGTGGGCCGAGACGAGGTTGCCGCTGCCGATCCTGCCGTCGACGGTCACCGAGCCGGTGAGCGTGGCGGTCGGCCCTTCGATCGGCTTCTCGCCGGCCTCGAGCACCACCTCGGTCGTCTGCCCGCTCGTCACCGTCGCCGTCTGGCGCGGGGTGTCGCGCATCTGCATTGCGTTCTGCGCCAGCGCGAACACGCCACCGGGCGAGCGCAGGGCGTCGAGTGCGGGGATCGCCTGCACGCGCCATTCCCCGGGCTGTAGGGCCTTCGCCGCGAACGATCCGTCGAGTCCGGCCGTCAACATCAGCGGCACGGTCTCCAGCGGGCCGCGTGGACCGCTCGAACCGCGTCGCTCGACGACGATCGTGAACTTGCCCGGATCCGGCGGCTTGCCGTTCTCTTGCACGAGGCCGCGCAGGGCGCCTGGCTCCTGCATGACCAGGGACACTTCTCCGCCGGCGGCGACCTCGCCGTGCACGGTGCCCCAGCGCGGATGGTCGGCGCTCACGCGCAGGCTGTCGCCCTGCAGCGTCGTCACGCGCAGGCTGCCGTCGGCGCCGGTGCGGCCGCACATCGTCGGCATCTCGATCGCACGCTTGCCGCGCGCTTCGGCGTAGACCGCGGCGTTGCGGATCGGCTTGCCGTCGAACGACTGCACGCGCACCGTGAAGGCGACCGGGTTGCCGAGCTGCAGCGCCACCGAGGTGTCCTTGTCGGTGACGTCGAAGGTCGCGAACGCGACTGCTTGCCCCGGCGCGTCGGCGATCAGCGTGTACGAACCGGCGGCGAGGTTCTCGATCCGCCACTTGCCCTCTCCGGTCTCCTTGCAGCGGTCCTTCAATTCGATCGGTTGCGACACGCCGAGCAGGAACATCTCGGCGGCCCCGTCGCCGGCGCGGCCGTGCAGCAGCCGCATGCGCACGGTCTTCGCCGGCTTGCCGTCGGCGTGCGCGATCGTCGCGTCGATCGCGAAGGTGGCCGCCAAAGTCACCACGACGTCGCCGAGGATCGGTTGTGGCTCGGCCAGCGCCCAGGCTTGGCCGGGGCCGCGCCGCGCGGCGACGGTGACCTTGCCACCCGAGAAGCCGTGGCCGCCGAAGCGCCCCTGCGCATCGGTGCGGGCGAGCCGCTGGGCCACGTCGAACGGTGCCACCGACGACGTCGAACCGGCGAACACCTCCGCGTCGGCCACCGGTTCACCCTTGGTGTCGACCACGCGGCCGGCGAGTTCTTCACCGCGCTTCATCCGGATCGTGCCGACGTTCTTCTCCTGCCCGGCGCGCACCGGCACGCTCGGCTTGACGTCGCTGAGGAAGTCGGGCGCCGTGACCGCCAGCATGTTGCTGCCCGGCATCACTCCGACCAGCCGGAAGGTCCCGTCGGCGCCCGTGCGCGTCGACGGAATCGGCAGCTCCTCGAAGACCTTCTTGCCCCATTTCGGGAACTCGAAGACGCGGATCGGCGAGCCGGATTCGCGCACCAGCACGGCACCCGCAGGATCGATGCGTTCGATCGGGAACAGGGCGGCGATCGCGCCCGGGATGTCGGCGGCGCGCACCAGCGCGCCTTGCATCGGGTCGCCGTTGTCGTCCACGACCGTGCCGGTGAGCACGCCGGCGTCGTTCAGCACGATGTCGCCGAGGTCGACGATCTCGCCCGGCGACGGCGTTTTCGTCACCAGCTGGTGCGTCGGAGCGTCGGTGCCGATCCCCGCGAACAGGACGTAGAAAGCGCGCGGCCAGACGCCCGTCAGCTGCCACGTGCCGTCGGCGGCGGTGCGCACCTCGCCGGCGAGGTACTGGGGAGGGTTGTCGACCGAAGTGGCGAGCAGGTCGACGTTGGCGGGGAGTACGGAATCGAGCGCGCCGCGGTAGATGCGCACGCCGCAGTCGCCGACCGGCACCTTCTTGTGGTCGACGACGCGACCCTTGAACCCGCACAGTCCTGCCCGGATGTCGGGGTCTTCGAGCAGGTCGCCGGCGCCGGCGACCGCCTCGCGTGGGCCGGGACCAGCTTCGGTTCCTTCCCGCGCCGCCGCTTCGGCCGTCGTGCCCGTGCCAGCGGTGGTCGGAGCTGCCGTCGGGTCGACCGTGGCCGGCATCGGCACGGGTTCGCCGCGTAGGAACCAGAACAAGCCGACGGCGATGCCGAGCAGCACCACGACGAGAGCCAGGATCAGAGAGCGCTGCATGGGTACCTCGGAGGAACGGCTCCTGTGGCCGGAGTCCGGTCGATCCTGCCGTCAGGTGCGGCGGGCTCGCCAGAAAGCGATCGTCGCGAGCACGATGGCGTGGTCGATCTCGCCGCGGGCGACCAGCCCGTCGAGTTCGGCCAGGGGAAAGGTCACGACCTCGATGTCCTCGCCCGGGTCCATCTGCAGGTCGCCGATGCGACGGCAGCCGGTGGCCAGGAACGCGTGGCAACGGTTCGTCATCATCGCCGGGTTGGGGTTCATGACGCCGATGCACTCGATCGTCCGCGCTTCGAATCCGGTCTCCTCGCGCAGCTCGCGGGCCGCCGCCACCGCAGGGTCGGTTTCGTGCGCGTCGATCAGGCCGCCGGGGATCTCGAGCGAGACGCGGCGGCTGCCGTGACGGTATTGGCGCACCAGCACCACGTGGCCGTCCTCGGTGATCGGCAGCACGTTCACCCAGTCCGGGGTGTCCATCAGGAAGAACCCGATCTCGGTGCCCGTGCGCGGCGACCGGCGGCGCGACTTGCGCACGTGGAAGACCTTGTATTGGACGAGGGTTTCGTCGCCCAGTTCGTCCCAGCGGCGGATCGTCATGGTTGCAGGCGCAGGTCGTTCTTGGTTTGGCCGGCGACGGCGTCGACCGCGATGGCGCGATCGGTGCCGACCAGCACGAGGCGGCCGGGTCCGAACTGCGTCGTTTCGATCGAGAACGCGCCGTCGGCGCCGGTGCGAACCGCCGGCGGCAGGTCCAACGAAGCGCCGGTGAGCACCCGGCGGCCTGGTGTTCCTGCTGGCGGTTCTGGAGTGTTCGGCTGCCAGCGCACCGTCGCATCGACGACCGGCCCCCCGGTCGCGTCGGCCACGGTCCCCGCCAGTACCGCGGTGAGGCGAAGGCCGGTGCGCTCGCGGGTGTCGGCGGGCCACAGGTCGAACTCGGCGAACGGTGCCCCGGGCGCGAGCAGTTCGCTCCAAGGCACGAACCCGATCGCCTGCACGGTCAGGCGCGCATCGGCGTCACCGGTCGCGGGCAGCACGAAGATGCCGTCGGCGTCCGTGGTGGCGTTGACCGGCGCACCGGCCGGCGGCGACCAGACCACGGTCGCTCCGGCGAGCGGTTGCAGGCGCGGTCGCGCCCGGACACGGCCGCGCAGCGACGTGCGCGGCAACGGTTGCAGCGTGATGCGCACGTCGGTGGCGGGCGCGTGGGTGGGGCCGAACGCGAGCGGCTCGTGGTCGCCGTGGCGAACGTGCAGCGTCACCGGGCCGTTCGGAAGTGGGCCGAAACGGAACGTGCCGTCGGCGGCGGTGGTCGCGACCAGGCCGAGCGGATCGCCGCCTTGTTGCAGCAGGCGCGTGTTCGCGAGCGGTTCGCCGTGCGCGCTGGACACGCGGCCGTCGAGGTAGGCACCGGCCCGCAGTTCGATGCGCACCGTGACGAGCCCGGGTTGTTCGGCGGCGATGCGCAGCGGCGTCGTGGCGACGTGACCGCCCGTGGTCGCGGCTTCGACCTGGAACTCCCCTGGCGTGAGGAACCGCACCTCGCTGCCGCTGCGCAATCGGTGCACACGATCCTCGGACCACGTTCCGAGTTGCACCGGGACGTCGGCGCAGACCGGGCGCGTGGCGAGCATCGTGTGTTCGGACCACGCGCGGGTTCGGACCGCGTCGGTCGCCGGCACGGGGGAATTCGGCTTTTGGGCCTGCCCCTGCGGCCGGAAGCGCACGAACACCTCGTCGCTCCCGGTGCCGGCGCCGGCGAACTCGAACCGCCGCCGGAACGACCATTCGTCACGCACCAGCCGCACCACCTGGGGTTCGTTCTCCGTGGTTCCGAGGCGCGTCGGCACGAGGCGCAGCAGGTAGCCCGCGACCACGACGGCGAGCTGTTCGGGCTCGCGCAGGGCGATCGGGGCGATGCCCCGTTCGTCGGTGAACGCGATGTCGTGCCCGGCGAGCACGGTGCGCAGCGGGGCACCGGCGATCGGTCGGCCGCTGCCGTGGTCGACGACCTGCACGAAGGCGGTCGGTTGGTCGGCGAGGTTCTTGTTGGGCGGCGGCGTGACCGCGACCCGGCTGGCGACGAGGCCATTGCCGGAGCCGATCGCGACCGCCGGCCCTGGCCGTGGCCCGGGCTCGGCCACCGGCTTCGGCTCCTTCGCCGTTGGGGTCTGCGGCGTGGGCGCCACGACGAGATCGTCGGTGCTGCCGAACGTGCCGAGCCAGAGGGCGGTCAGCAAGGCGAGCAGCAGGACGAGCGACAGGACGAGTCCGAGACCACGCATCGAGCGCGCGAGCATACCGTCGATATGCTCCGCGCCGCCGCGCATGCCCGACCTCACGAAGACCTCCGCAGTCGTCGATCGCGCGCTGCTCGCGGCCCTGATGGCGGCTACCGCGGCGGCTGTCGTGGTGTTCGTCGTCGGGGTCGCCGTCCGCGTGCCGTACCCGCACGAACTCGAGTGGATGGAAGGGGCCCTGGCCGACCACGCGTGGCGGGTCGCGGACGGGCTGCCGCTCTACTGCGCGCCCGGGCCCGAGCACGTTCCGTTCCTGTACGCGCCGCTGCTGTTCTGGCTCGGCGGCCTCGGCATCACGCTCGGCATCGACGGCATCCTGGCGCTGCGCCTCGTTGCACTCGCGGCCACGGTCGGCTGCACGATGCTGGTCGGGCACTGGGTGCGGCGCGAGACCGGCCATGTCGCGGTCGGCCTGGCGGCGAGCGGAACGTTCCTGGCCGGCTATGGGTGGCTGGCGTGGTGGTACGACCTGGCGCGCAACGACACGTTGTTCGTGCTGCTGGTGCTGGCGACGGCGTACGTCCTGCGGCACGGCGGGCCGCGGCGTTGGTTGCCGGCGGCGCTGCTGGCGACCGCGGCGGTGCTGGCCAAGCAGTCGGCGTTGATGTGGCTGCCGGCGATCGGCGTCGGGGCCCTGTGCCACGACTGGCGGAATGCGCTGCGGTTCGGGGCCACCGCGGTGCTGGCGATCGTCGGCGCGTTCGGCGTGCTGCACCTCGCCAGCGACGGCTGGTCGACGTTCTGGTTGTTCGAGCTGCCGCGGCAACACGGCATCGTCGGCGACCGCAAACTCGGCTTCTGGACGGAAGACGTGGTGACGATGCTGCCGCTGCTCGCCATCGGCCTCGTCGGCTTCGTCGCGCAGGTGCGCGCCGGGCGGCCGCGCGAGGCCCTGTTCCTGGCGGCGTTCGGCAGCGGGGCGCTGGTGACGTCGTGGTTGTCGCGCATGCACGTCGGCGGCTTCGACAACGTGCTGATGTACGGCTTCGCGGGTGCGTGCGTGCTCGGGCCGATCGCGGCGGCGAACGGTCGTGGACTCCGCGTCGTGTGGATCGCGCAGTTCGTGTGGCTCGGCGTCGCCGCCGTGCAACGCGGCCAGGCGACGTGGCTGCCGTCCGACGCGCACCGCCGCGCGCACGACGAACTGGCGACGTTCGTGGCGAAGCAGGCCGGACCGGTGTGGATTCCGGCGCACGGCCACATCGGCGCACGTGCCGGCAAGGGCACGTCGGCGCACGGCCAGGCGGTGTTCGACCTGCTGCAGGTCTTGCCGAAGGTCGACGGAATCGGCATGGACCTCACGGTGTTGCACGATCCGGCGCGCATGGCGCAGTTGCCGGGACGAGGCGGCGAAGCGGTGCGTTCGCTGTTCACGCAGGCGAGCACGGCGCTGCGCGAACGCCGCTTCGCGGCGATCGTCGTCGACGAGGTGGGTGGTGCCGGACAGTTCCCGTACGTGTTCGCGTTGGGCTTGATCGGCGACGACCGCCAGATGGGCACGGGCGACGACACCTACGTGCGGGCCCCGGGTGTGCTGTTGTCCGAGCCTGCGGCGATCCGGCCCCTGCTCGGCTACGACGTGCATTCGCCGTATGCCCTGGTGCCGCGGCGTTGACGAGCGTGCATCCGGATCCACGGACGCGACCAACACGGCCCACATGCCCTCGACCTTCCGCCGCATGCTCGCCGAGGTGCAGGCGACGCACCGGCCGGGCCCGCGACGCACGAGTGCGGCAAATCGCCGATGTTCCGCCGTCGAGCCGCGGCCGCGCGTAGGAGCAGGCATGCCTGGTCCCGCCGTGCGCTTCCTGCCCTGTGTCGTCATCGCCGTGTGCCTCGCTGTGGCACCGGCCCAGGAGCGGCGCACGTTCGGCGCGAAGGTCGTCGATGCCGCCGGGCGGCCTGTGGCCGGCGCCACGGTGCTGCTGACGACACCCCGCGCGGCGCACCTCGCCGTCGCCGCCCCTGAGGTGGTCACGGCCACGAGCGATGCCGAGGGCCGCTGCAAGGCCGCGCTGCTGGTCGGCGCGTCGTACGCCATGGGGGCGCTGCGTGTCGACGGGGACGTGGTGGCGGTCAGTCCGCTCGTGTCCGGTGTCGGGGCGGGCGAATACCGTGAGTTCGTGCTGGGCCCGGCGGGCCCGCGCCGCACCGTGCGCGTCGAGGGCTGTGCGGCATGGGGCGAACTCGCGCCGTCCCGCCTGCGGTTGTGCCTGCGCGCGGCGCCAGGCCTCGTCGCCGAAGTGGAACTGGCGGCAGATGGCACGGCACGGCTGCCTGCCCTGCCCGCGGGGCCGATGCTCTGCGAGTTCCTCACCACAGCCGGCGCCACGCTCGTGCACACCGACCTCGCCGACCCCTGGGCCGGTGGCGCACCGCTCGTGTTGACGCTGCCGCCGCCGCGCCGGATCGTCCTGCGCGTGCGCGACGACGCGGGCCAGCCGGTGGCCGGCGCGAGCCTCGCGCAGCGCACGGTCGCGGTCCATCACACCGGTCCGGGCGCCGCCGGTGCCTGCGTGCGCGAGGCGTGGCGGGAACTGGGCCGCAGCGACGGCAGCGGCGAACTCACGGCGCTGCTGCCCGACCATCGCGAGTGGCTCGAGGTGTTCACGGCACGACGCGACGGATTCGCCACCGCGGTCGCGGGCCGCGTCGGCGACGACAAGCGGGCGATCGACGCGCGCCACGCGCCGCAGGCCCCCGGCGACGAACTGCACTTCACGCTCGCCCCGGCGCGCCCGCTCGTCGGCCGGATCCTGACCGACCTGCAGACGCCGCTCGCCGGGGTGCGGGCCTGGGTCGAGGTCACCTTCCTGCTGCCGTTGCCACAAGGCGGTTCGACGTACGTGCCGCTGCTCGAGGAGGTGACGACCGATGCCCAGGGAGCATGGAACGCGCGCGGCGTGCCGGCCGATTTCGTGATGCCGCGCTTGCTGGCGGGCCCCGAACTGCCGGCGCCGGAGGGCATGCAGCTGCCACCGGTCCTCGCCGAGGCGGCCGGTCGCGTCGCCGCCCTGCCTGCCGTCGTGCTGGCCGAACTGCCGCAGTGCACGGTGCAGGTGACCCGCGCCGACGGCAGTCCGGCCGAAGGCGCTGCGGTCTTCGTCGTGCCGACCGAGCGGCGGCGCTGGTTCGTCGAGACCTGGGACGCCCGCCATCGCCTCGACCGCGCCCGGCGGCTGCGGTTGGCGACCGCGTCGCGCGCCGCGCTGCTGTGCTGCACCGACGGGGTCGGGTTCGCCTCGGCTCGTCTCGACGCGTCGACGGCGCGGCTCGTCCTGCAGTTGGACGCGATGCCGGCCGCGCGCTGGCAGATCCACACCCCGGCCGGCGTTCCAGCGGTCGGCGCGGAGCTCGTGCTGGCCAGCTACTCGCCGGCGGTGGACGAGACCGATCCCTGGCAGCAGGCGCTCGCCGCCGTCGCGGTGTCGCTACACGCGGCATGGTGCGACGGGCTGCGTGCCGACGCCTCGGGGCACGTCACGCTGCGGCGCGTGCCCGCGCCGGGAGCGCTGATGGACCTGCGCATCGAGCATGCGAGCGGGACGCTCGCCGACCTGCGCTTCACCCCGGGCGAACGCACGCTGCAGCTGGCGGCGCGATGACACCCACTTCGCTGCCTGCCGCCACGCGTTG
>JAEUHV010000401.1 GCA_016794485.1 Planctomycetota bacterium | reverse complement strand
TGGGCCTCTCGACATGCGGATGGACGGTTCGGCGCCGGAGTCGGCGGCCGACTGGCTCGCGTCCGTTCCGGAGCAGCAGCTCGCGGACACCATCTTCCAGCTCGGTGAAGAGCGCTACAGCCGCCGCATCGCGCGGGCGATCGTCGCCGAACGTCGGCGGCGTCCGATCGTGCGCACCGGCCAGCTCGCCGACCTGGTCGTGGCCGCGCTCCCGGGGGCAGCCCGCGGCGGGCGCATCCACCCGGCGACGCGCACGTTCCAGGCGATCCGGATGCACGTCAACGACGAGCTGGGCGAGCTCGAGCGCGGCCTTGCCGCGGCGATCGCGTGCCTGCGGCCCGGTGGCCGGCTGGCGGTGATCTCGTTCCATTCCCTGGAGGATCGCATCGTGAAGCACTTCCTGCGCGCGCACTGCGAGGTCGTCACCAAGAAGCCGATCACCGCGTCGCCGGACGAGATGCGCGGCAATCCGCGCGCCCGCAGCGCCAAGCTGCGTTGCGGCGTGATCCCGGAGGTGGCCGCATGAAGTGGGCGCTGTGTGGCATCTTGTTCGCGCTCGCGGTCGCGCTCGCGATCGCAACGGCAGCGGTGCGGGCCGAGAACGCGCGCACGCGCCATCGCATCGAGCTCGAGTACCGGGCCGTGTGGGATCGCGTCAGCGAGTTCCGGCGGCTGTCGGTGCAGAAGCTGCAGGAGGCCTCTCCCGACCGCCTCGCCGAGGCGCACTGGGCGCACCTGCGCAAGGAAGCGGCGCGTCGCGAGGGGCAGGTGCAATGAACCGCGGCGAACTGTGGCGGGTACGCAGCGCGTTCGGGCTGCTCGGTCTCGTGCCGGTGTTCCTCGCCGGCTGGCTCGGCTGGGTTCAGGTGGCGCAAGCCGGCGAACTGCAGCGCGACCGCAAGGTGCCGCTGCGGCTCTCGCAGGAGACCGCCGACCGCCAGGCGCATTGGTCCGAGACCATGCCCGCGCCGCGCGGCAGCATCGTCGACCGGCGTGGCAACATGCTCGCACTCGACTGCGAGACCTACGACGTGCGCGCCGATGTCCGGGTGCCGAGCGGTCTCGCCGACGATGTCGCCAAGTACCGGGCGTGGCTGGTCAAGCTGGTCGACGCGTTGGCGTTGGCGCTCGTCGCCGATCCGGGGTTGGCCGATCGCGACGACGCCCGGCGGCGCCACATCGATCGCCTCGCGAAGCTCTGCCAGCGTGAGTTCGCGGTCGACAAGCTGCCGTCTGCGGGACCCGTGCCGAAGGGCCATCCGTTCCGTGCCGAGTTCCTGCTCGACGGTGGTGTCGACGTGCTGTCGGTGGTCGAGGCCCTGCGCCGGATTCCGGAGGAGAAGGCGTTTCGCACGGTCGGCCTGCACTTCCTGCGGTCGTTCCGCCGCGCCTGGCCGGAACGCGAACTCACCTACGGTCTGGTCGGCCACACCGACACCCGCAAGGTGAAGGCGGCAGGGCGTCCCGAGGTGTTCCAGACCTACGGCGTGTGTGGCCTCGAGGCCAGTCCGCTGCTGCAGGCCGACGAGTCGATCGCCCGCAGCTTCCTCAAGGACGGCAAGGGGCGCCCTTACTTCCAGGCGCCGCTGCCCGAGGCTCCCACGGCGGACGTGCTGCACTCGACGATCGACATCGCCGTGCAGCGCATCGCCCTGCGCGAGCTGACGGCGCAATGCGAAGCGGGGGCGCGCGAAGGCAAGGTCACGATCCCGAAGTGGGGAGCGATGGTGCTGGTCGAGGTCGCCACCGGCGACGTGCTCGCAGCGGCATCGTGGCATCGCGGCGCCAAGAACCCGCAGGCGACGTCGTTCACGCCGTTCCAGGCGGTGTACGAGCCCGGCTCGATCGTGAAGCCGCTGGTGCTGGCGTACGCCCACGAGGCCGGAGTGCTCGACTGGAACCACGTGTTCGACTGCAATCCGAACAGCGCCGACTACCGCGATCGCATCGCGGGCCTCGGTCGCGCCAAGGGCGTGCGCGACGACCATCCCTGCCACGAATTGTCGGCCCACGGGATCGTGGTCAACAGCTCGAACATCGGCGCCGCCTACTGCGGCCTGCTGCTGGCCCGTGAACAGTGGCAGGACTACATGCGGTTCTTCGGGTTCGGCGCCAGCCTCGGGCTCGGCCTGCCGCACGAAGCGATCGGGGGCACCAACAAGAAGTCGTTCGCGGCGGGGACGACAGTCCGTTCGTTCAAGGCCAACAGCGCGATCTCGTTCAGCTTCGGCTACGAGATGCAGACCACGGCCATGCAGATGGCCCGGGCCTACCTGCGTCTGTTCCGCGGCGCCAAGGCCGAGTTGCGGCTGGTGCGCGGGGTCGCCAGCGACGGCGGGTTCCGGACGGTGCCGGTGCCGGCGGACGACGGCGCGAAGTTCCGGCCCGAAGTCACCGAAGCGGTGCGCGCGGCCATGGTCGACGTGATCAGCGCCGACCCGCACGCCACCGGCACCTATCTGCACCGCGACATGTTGAAGGAGCTGGGGATCGATTTGCACGGCGTGGTCGCCGGCAAGACCGGCACTGCGGCCAGCAACGTGCCGATCAAGGATCGCGGCATCGTGAACGTGCGCAACGCGAGCTTCGTCGGCTTCCTGCCGGCGGACAATCCACGCTGGCTCGCCGTGTGCGTGCTGCAGAAAGACGACAGTGCGAAGTTCTACGGCGGCAGTTATGCTGCGCCGCCGGTGGTTCGCCTCTTGCTCCAGTGCCAGCAACTGGAGGAGCGGCGGCTGCCGTACCAGGACTCGCCTTCGATCTCGGGTGGTCAGACCCGAGGGACCCATGGGACTCCTGGTGATTCAGGCTGGGGCCGGGGGGCTCCAGAGACAACGTCGGTAGGGCGGTAGATGACCGAATTGGCTTACCCGTCCGGACTCCCGTCCGGTCAGGGCTACGTGCGTTTGCGTGAGTTGCGCGACTGCTTGCAGCCGCGTGAGGTCCTCCGTTGGCGCGACCTCGCCGTCGACGGGCTGTGCATGCACTCGGCGGAGGCGCGCGCCGGCAACCTGTTCTTCGCCATCCGCGGCAGCAAGAACGACGGCTCGCTGTATGCGCAGCAGGCGGTCGCGCGCGGTGCGGTCGCCGTCGTTGCCGAGGAGCCGCTCGCGTTGCCCGTGCCGGTGCTCGTCGTCGACAACGCGCGGCACGCGCTCGCCGACGCCGCCCGCTACTACTACCGCGACCCGTCGCGGGCGCTCTCGGTCGTGGGCATCACCGGCACGAACGGCAAGACCACGACGGCGCACCTGGTGCGCGCGTGTCTGCAGGCCGATCGGCGCCAGGTCGGCTTGCTCGGCACGATCGCCTACGAGTTCGGCGGCCGGAAGATCCCCGCCAGCAACACCACGCCGGACCCGGTGCGCATCCAGGGCTACCTGCGCGAGATGGCGGACCGCTTCGCCAGCGCCTGCGTGATGGAAGTGTCGAGCCACAGCCTCGACCAGGACCGCGTGCGCGGCGTGCGCTTCGCGACCGCCGTGTTCACCAACCTGACCCAGGACCACCTCGACTACCACGGCACGATGGCGGAGTACTGCCGGGCCAAGGCCCGGTTGTTCCAGGGCCTGCAGCCGGGCGCGTGCGCGGTGATCAACCGCGACGATCCGGCTGCGTCGGCGATGGCCGAAGAACTCGGCCGTGGCGTGCGGGTGCTGTGGTACGGCCTGTCGCCCGACGCCGACATCCGCGCCGAGAACGTGCGGCTCGGTCCGGACGGCACGCGCTTCTCGTTGGTCATGCCGAACGGCAGCGTCGAGATCTTCCTGCGCCTCGTCGGCCTGCACAACGTGCACAACGCGCTGGCGGCCGCGGCCAGTGCCCTGTCGCTCGGCGCCAGCGAGCTCACGGTCGCGTCGGCGCTCGAAGACGCGCGCTCGGTGCCCGGCCGCCTCGAACTGGTCGACACGCCGATCGGTCCCGGCGGCCGCATCCGCACCTTCGTCGACTACGCGCACACTCCGGACGCGCTCGACAAGGTGTGCGGCACGCTGCGTGAACTGGCGGAAGGCCGCCTGCACGTCGTGTTCGGTTGCGGTGGGGATCGCGACAAGAGCAAGCGGGCGCCGATGGCGGCCGCGGTGGCGCGCCACGCGCACGTCGCCTACCTGACCAGCGACAACCCGCGCAGCGAGGACCCCGACGCGATCCTCGACGAGATCCAGCAGGGCTTGCCGGCGAGTGGCGTGCAGGCCTTCCGGATCGTCGATCGCGCCGAGGCGATCCGGGCCGCGGTGACCCGGGCCGAGCCCGGTGACACCGTCTTGATCGCCGGCAAGGGTCACGAGACCTACCAGATCTTCAAGGACAGTGTCGTGCCGTTCGACGATCGGCTCGAAGCCGCGCGTGCGCTCGCGGCGAGGGAGGCCGGATGGTTGCACCGATGAACCGTTCCTCGGCCGATGCCGAGGCCGGCCGTGCCCGCGGCCGCGGGCCGCGCGGCTCGTGGCTCACGGCGGCGGCCGTGGCCAAGGCCACCGGTGGCGAAGTCCTGCAGCGCGGCGACGCCGCCGCCACCGTCACCACGGACTCGCGCGGGGACTGCACCGGGCGACTGTTCGTGGCGTTGCGCGGCGAGAACCACGACGGCCACACGTACGCGGCGGCCGCGGTCCAGGCCGGCGCCGCCGGACTGCTGGTCGACCGCGCGCGCGCCGAACTCGCCGGCTTCGACCGCGCGGCGGCGCTGCTCGGGCGGGTTCCGTATCTGGTCAAGGTCGCCGACACTGGCAAGGCCCTGCTCGACATCGCGGCCGAACATCGGCGGCGTCACCGTGCCAAGGTCATCGGGATCACTGGGTCGTGCGGCAAGACGTCGACCAAGGAATGGCTCGGTGGAGTGCTCGCCTCGGTGATGCCGACCGTGCGTTCGCCCGGTTCGTACAACAACCAGGTCGGCGTGCCACTGACGCTGTTCGCGATCGAGCCGCACACGCGCGCGGCCGTGGTCGAGATCGGCACCAATGCTCCCGGCGAAATCGCCCAGCTCGCCGCCGTCGCGCGGCCCGACGTCGGCATCGTCACCTGCGTGGCGCCGGCCCATCTCGAAGGTCTTGGTTCCGTCGACGGCGTCGCCCGCGAGAAGGCGGCCCTGCCCGCGAGCCTGCCCGAAGGCGGGCTGTGCATCCTGAACTGCGACGACGCCGCCTGCCGGGCGATGG
>JAEUHV010000405.1 GCA_016794485.1 Planctomycetota bacterium | reverse complement strand
TCTGGCCACTTGGATCACCGCGGCGCGCCGCGTTCGAGGCACTTCGCGAACGTCGCGTGGTCGACGTTCGCGCCGCACAGCACGAGCCCGATGCGCGCCCCGGCCAGCCGGTCGCGCAGCTGCAGCATCGCCGCCAGCGCCGCCGCACCGGCCGGCTCGACCGCGACCTTGCCGTCGGCGAACAACAGCCACATCGCGCGGCAGATCGCGTCGTCGTCGACCAGCACCAGCTCGTCGACGAACTTGCGGCACAGGCCGAACGTGTAATCGAGCGCCATCGGCGCGCCGAGGCTGTCGGCGATGGTGCGCACCGCCTCGATGCGTTGCGGGCTGCCGGCGGCGAAACTGCGGTGCATCGAGTCGGCGCCCGTCGGCTCGACCCCGAACACGCGGCAGCGCGGCTGCAGCTGCTTCACCGCGCAGGCCACGCCGGCCGCGAGGCCGCCGCCGCCGATCGCGACGAACAGCGCGTCGAGCTGGCCGGTCTGGCGCAGGAACTCCATGCCGAGCGTGCCCGCCCCGAGCACCATGGGCTCGCTGTCGAACGGGTGCACGAAGAAGCGGCCTTCGCCGGCTTCGATCTCGCGCACGCGCACGAACGCCGCGGCGACGTCGGCGACCAGTTCGACTTCGGCACCGAGTGCCTTGCACGCTTCGATGCGCGCCGGGTTGGCCGTGGCAGGCATCACCACTTTGGCGTGCGTGCCGACCGCCTTGGCCGCGAACGCGACCGCCATCGCGTGGTTGCCGCCGCTGACCGCGGTCACGCCGCGCGCGCGCCGTTCGGCGTCTAGCCGCGACATGCCGAGCAGCGCGCCCCGTACCTTGAACGAGCCGGTGTGCTGCAGCATCTCGAGCTTGAGCCACACCGTCGAACCGGGTGGCTTCGCCGCATCGATGCGGTGGCCCTGCCACGACCACGACGGCGTCTCGCGCACCGACGTGCCGAGTTCGCGGCGGGCGAGCTGGATCGCCGCGACCGGCGGGAACGAAACGGGGGCCGGGGCTGCAGTGCTCACGCGAGGAAGAGACCCGACGCCCCCGATCCCCTGGAGCTCGACACAAACCCGGACGGCACACACCGCCCGGTAACCAGAAAACCTCAACTCCGCGGCCGCGGGGCAAGGGACCCGCAGCCAGCACCATCCCTGGTGCCGGAACCGAGAACGTCGGGAGCGAGGGATGGTAGCGGCCGTCGCAGCGTCGCCAAGGGGCTCTACTCGCCAATGTGGCGAGAGTGTGGTCACCAGCGGTGGAAGGCGGGGTGGCCTTCCTTCACCGCGACGAACAGGCCGTCGCAGGTCGCGCAGACCTTGCCATCGGCCTCGAGCGTGCCGGCGATGCGGGCGCGGTCGTCGCCGAGTTCGACTACCTTGGCCCGCAGCAGCACGGGGCCAGCGGTTGGAGTCGGCCGCCGCAGCTTGATCGCGTACTCGGCGGTCACCGTACACGGCGGCGCCGCGCCACCCAGCTTCTGCATCAGGGCGTGCGCCGCGGTCCAGTTGCAGTGGCAGTCGAGCAGCGCGCCGACGATGCCGCCGTTCAGCATGCCGGGGAACGCCTCGTGCATGGTCTTCGGCTGCCACGTGCACACGACCTCGTCGCCCTGCACGAAGCTGCGGATGCGCAGGCCGTCGGCGTTGGCGGGGCCGCAGCCGAAACACGCACCGCGCGGGGCGAACCGTTCCTGCAGGCTCTGGCTCATGCGCGCAGCGTAGCCACACGAAAGCGTGACGGAAGTGCGGCTGGTGTGCGCCGATTGCCAAGGGAATGATGGCGCGATGGCCTCGACTCGTCGTTCGTTCCTCGCCGCATCCGCGGCGGCCGCGGGTTCCCTCGTCCTGCCGTCGTGTGCGGCCACGCGCCGCGTGCAACTGCCGCGCGATCCGGCGCAACCGATGCGGCTGATGGTCGTCGGCGTCGGCGGTCGCGGCGGCGACAACCTGAACGCCGTCGCCAAGCAGGACATCCGCGTCCTGTGCGACGTCGACCGCGGCCGCCTGCGCGACGTCGCCAAACGTTTCCCCGGCGCGCGCACGGTGCTCGACTTCCGCGAGATCCTGCGCGACCCGGTCGCGTGCCGCGACCTCGACGGCGTCGTGGTCAGCACGCCCGACCACACGCACTTCGCACCGGCGATGCTCGCGCTGCGGCAGGGGCTCGACGTCTACTGCGAGAAGCCGCTGACGCACACCGTCACGCAGGCGCGGGCGCTGCTGCGCACCGCCGAGGCGAACGGCTGCATCACGCAGATGGGCATCCAGATCCACGCCAACGAGAACTACCACCGCGTCGTCGAAGCGGTGCGGGCCGGCGCGGTCGGCACGGTGCGCGAGGTGGTGGTGTTCGTGAACGGCACCGATTGGTCGGCCACCGAACTGCCCAAGCCCTCGGCGGCACCCGCCGACCTCGACTGGGATCTCTGGCTCGGGCCGGCAGCGGAACGGCCGTACGCCGAAGGCTTCCACCCCGCCGGCTGGCGGCGCTACTGGGCGTTCGGCGGCGGCACCACCGCGGACATGGCGTGCCACTTCGTCGACCTCGCGTTCTGGGCGCTCGAACTCGACGCGCCGACGTCGCTCGCCGCCGACGGTGACGCGCCGCATCCGGACTGCGCGCCGCGCGGCATGCGCTGCGAGTACGCGTTCCCGGCGCGCGGCGACCGGCCGGCGGTGACCCTGCGCTGGCACGCGGGCTCGGACCGGCCGGCCGAAGCGCTGGCGAGCCGCGGGCTGCAGGAATGGCGCAACGGCGTGCTGTTCGTCGGCGACCAGGGCTGGCTCATCAGCGACTACAACAAGCACCGTGTCGGCCCCGACGCGCGCGCCGCGGAATGGAAGGCGCCGCCGCCGTCGCTGGCGAAGTCGATCGGCCACCACGAGGAGTGGGTTCGCGCCTGTGCGCTGCGCTCGACGACGTCGACGCCGTTCGCCTACGCGGCGCCGCTGACCGAGACGGTGTTGCTGGCGAACGTCGCGTTGCGCGCGGCGCGCGGCAAGAAGCTCTCCTGGGATGCGGCGGCGCTGCGCACCGACGATGCGGCGGCGAACGCGCTGCTCGCTGCGCCGGCGCGCGCGGGCTTCGACGTCTGAGTGGCGTTCGCCGGCTTTGCCGGCATGGCGCCGCGCGTTACGGTGCGGTCGGCGGGAGCAGGTCTGCCCGTCGCCCGACGGAAGTGAACCATGAGTGAAGCCCTGGCTCGCGCCATCCTGCGTCTGCTCGCGATCGCGATTTGCGTGTTCGGCGTGATTCGCCTGAGCCTCGGGTGCTACGCGCTGCTGGCGATGCCGAGTGCGGGAAGTTGGGAGGGCCTCGGGCAGTTCGTCGCCGTGGACGGAATGGCGCGCGACCTGCAAGTGCGGGTCGTGTACGGCGACGTGCTCATCGTCGCGATCGGCGCATTGCTGCTTTCGGTGGCGCCCGGCCTGTCCCGCTACGTGGTGCGGTGAGCGGTGCGCGCTTGACCCTTCCGTCGTTGCTCGTGCGCCGCGTCGCCGCCTACGCGCTCGACGTCGTGCTGCTGTTCGCGGTCTGCGCGCCGTGCTCGTTCCTCGGCATGTGGCTGCTCGACCTGCGGCCGGAGCAGGGCGCCGAGATCTGGTGGGCGTTGGTGGTGACGTTCTCCATCCCGTGTTGGACCTACTTCACGTGCAGCGACGCGCGCGGCCACACGTTCGGCAAGCGGTGGTTCGGTCTGCGTGTCGTGTCCGAAGTCGGCGGCGCACCGCCGCTGCGGCAGGCGCTACAGCGCACCGCGTGGAAGTTGCTGCCGTGGGAGACCACGCACGCGGTGGCGTTCCTGTGGCCGGCCGGGTGGGACACGTTCCCGCTGTCGCAGGGCACCGGCCTCGCTGTCGCCAACCTGATGGCGCTCGGCTGGCTCGCCGCGGCGGCGTGGACGGGTGGGGCGCGCAGTGTGCACGACCGCATGGCGGCGACGTTCGTGGCGCGCATGCAGGGCGAGGCGTTCGAATCCGGCGTGCCCGAGTTGGGGTTCACGCCGCCCGACGTGCTCGATCGTGCGCTCGTCGGAACATGGCCGGCGCAGTCGGGCGCGGGCGGCGGCTACGTGTGGGACGCGGTGCTCGAGTACCGCGTCTGGTGCCACCCGCACCGCGGCGCCCCGGACCTGGCCGATGGTTCCGATTGGTACCAACCGTTCGCGACCTGGGCCGAGGCGCGCACGTTCGCGCTGCAGACGCCCGGCGCCGAGGAGCCGTTGGCGCTCGTGCTCCAGGAGGAACGCATCGACGAGCCGGCACCCGGCCAATACGTGCACGTGCGCGAGCCGCGCCGCACCGAGTGGCCGGTCGAGTTCTTGCGTCGCCCGCGGCGCACGGCGCGCACGATCCCGGACTTCCTGGCGCCAGACGCGCCGCCGAACCGGCTCGACATCCTGCGCGGGTTGGCCGAGCCATGAACGCGATGGCGGAACGAACGTGTGCGGCATCGCCCCATCGCTTGCCCGGGACGTTCTTCGGCAAGGCGGCTGCGATCGGTCTCGGGGCGTGCGCGCTGCTGATCTCGCCGTTGTGCCTCGACACGAGGTTCCTGAACGTCTGGTTCGCTGCGGTCTTCGTCGCGGCGTCGATTCTCGCGGCCTGGTCACTGGTCGCCGTGTTGCGGCGGCCACGACGCGTCTGGATCGTCGTCGGCGGCCTCGGACTGCCGCTGGTCGCGGCGGCGTACTTCGGCTTCGCGTGGATGTTCGTCGAACGGTACTTCGACGGCAGGTTGCCACTGACGGCAGCGTTTCTGGAAGGAATCGCGGGTGCGGCCTTCGGCCCGCTGGTGTGCGTCCGGTTCGGGTTCGTCACCTTCCCGATCGGCCTCGTAGGTGCGTGGTGGTTGCGGCGGGATCTCGTCGCACCGGGGCACGACGCATGAACCGCCGCCGCGTCCGCCCGAGCTTCTTGCTGCGTTGCGCGGTGCTCGCCGCATGCCTCGGGGCGATCTTCGGCGTCCTCGAGCTCGGCCTGTCTACCGGCTCCGGCGTCCTGGTCCTGGCCGCGGTCTTGCTGTGGTTCGCGACCGAGTCGGGGCTGCTGCCGTACCTGCTGCGGCGGGCCGTGGTGAGCCGCGCGAAGTTCCATGGCGGGCCCGTCCGCTCGATCTGGTTCGTCGACCTCGACGAACAGGAGCGGCGGGCGCGCGACGAGTTTCACGACGACACGCGCGACAATCCGACCCTGCGGTAGGCTGCGCAGGTCCATTCGCGACGAGGCAGGAATCCGGAGGCAGTCGATGAACATCCCGTTGGCGATGCGCGGCGCCGTTGCCGCAGGCGTGCTCCTGTTCGGCACAGCGGCGTGCAAGCCGTTCAAGGTCTGGCGCGTCGAGCCGGCCGGCCACTCGGGGCCACGCGAAATCGTCGTGCAGGGCCCGTACACCCACACCCCGACCGGTGCGGTGTTCCCCGAGGTCCTCGCCGGTTGTCGCCGCGGCACGATCACGGCCTATGCGCCCGGCGAAGCCGACATCGGTGCCACCTACCAGGACCTGCGCGGCTCGACCTTGTTCGCGACGGTCTACATCTACCCGCGCGCGCAGCGACCGCCGCTCGAACCCGAGCCGCACCTGCGCGGCGTCGTCGAGGAAGTGAAGGCACACCATCCCGGGGCCGTGGCCGGGGAGATCCGCGAAGTCGCGGTGGGGGAACGGCGCGGGCTGGCCGTCGCGTTCGACTACGAGACCCGCTTCGGCTTCCGCAACACCAAGGTGGCGTCGCAAGCCTGGTTGTTCGCGTGCGGCGACTGGTTCGTGAAGTTCCGCATGACGTGGCCGAAGGACCAGGACGCGCGGGCACAGGACCTGCTCGAACCGCTGGTGCGGCAGTTCGGCTGGCCGGCCGTTGGAACGGCGGGAGAGCCGCGATGAACGAGACCCTGCGCCGGAGCGTTGGCGCCATCGCCAGCACAGCGATCGGTACGCTGGGCTACTGGTTGCTGCTGCAGCGCAGCATCCACGCGCTCGCCGCCGTCGGGGCCGGCACCGCACTCGGTGTCGCCGCGGCGGCCCACACGCGCAGCATTGTCTGGAGCATCGCCACCGCGCTGCTCGCCGTGGGCGCGTCGCTCGCGGTCGAGGCGACGTTCCGGCCGTTCACCGCGGATCCGTCGTTCGGCTTCTTCGTCGCGCACATCGCCGACCTGCCGACCGGATCCCAGGTCTCGCTCGCGGTGGTGGCCGGGCTCGGCGCGTGGTTCGGGCGCGGTCGTCGGCGTGCGGTGCCCACTTCGCCCTGAGCCATGGCCCGCATCGAACTCACGCTCGCGATCGCCGCACCGGTGGAACGTTGCTTCGACCTCGCCCGCAGCATCGAGGCGCACCTGCACTCGGCGCGCGGCACCGGCGAAGAAGTCGTCGGCGGCCGCCGCACCGGCCTGATGGAACTCGGCGACGAGGTCACCTGGCGGGCGCGCCACCTCGGCCTGCGCCTGCACCTGCAGAGCCGCATCACCGCGTTCGATCGCCCGCACCACTTCCGCGACAGCATGGTGCGCGGCCCACTGGCGCGGCTCGACCACGACCACCACTTCACGGCCGACGGCCTCGGCGGCACCGTGATGCGCGACGTGTTCGACTTCGCCGCACCGCTCGGCCCGCTCGGCCGCGTCGCCGAATGGCTGTGGCTGACTCGGCACTTCCGCGGCTTCCTCGTGGTGCGCAACGAGGCTTTGCGGCAACTCGCCGAAACGGATGCCTGGCGGCAGTTCGTGACCGATGTCGTCCGCTGACGTCGCGCCGCCGTGTGGGCGTCGACGGGCGCACGGACGACCGGTGGCGAAAACCCGGGCGATCCTGCCACGCAGTGCGCCGATTCCGGATGCTCCTGGCAACGAGCAACAGCCATGACCAAGACCCAGTCGACTTCCGGGAATCCTGCGTCCGAACTGCGCGAGACCCTGTTCGGTGACGTTCCGCTCGAGCAGTGGGGCAAGGCAACGTCCGCAACCCCGTGGTCACAGTTCGCCGCCGCGGCCCGGAGCCTCGCCGACGGGGACACCGCGAGCGCACGCGGCGTGCTGCAGGCGATCCTGCCGCAGAAGGGGCTGGAGTCGCGCCATTACCTGCAGGCCTGGCACGGTCTGCGGTCGATCGGTGTCGCGCCTGCGGCGACCGAAGGCAAGCACGTCTACGGGGTGGTGGTCGACGTTCCCGTTGCGACCGGCGTCGACACCGTCGCGGCCTACGAGGACGGTTCGGCGCGCTACCTCAATTACACGGGGTCGGCGGTGATCTGGGACGCGCCGGACGACCGCATGGCGCATCTGGTTGCCGCCGTCGTCGCCGAGGGGGCGAAGATCGCCGCCCGGATCGGGCCGTGGGAGGGTGCGCGCCCGCCGTTGCCGGCGGGCATGACGCGACTCAGCATGCTGACACCGAGTGGGCTGCACTTCGGCCAGGCGTCGTTCGAGGTGTTGGCCCGCGAGCCGATGGCCGCACCGTTGATCCAGGCCGTCACGAAGTTGATGCAGGCGCTGATCGAGTTCGCGACGAAACGCTAGTGCCTTGTCCCGACGGCCACCTTGCGATAGGGCGCAGCCCCGGCCGCGGGCGTCAGCGGACCACGCCGCCGAGCGGCGGGCTGAGCCCCAGCGTGTTCGGTTGCAGCGCCGCGCCGAGCACGAACAGCGGCAGGCCGCCAGCACCCGCCGGCAGCGTCCATTGCACTGCGGCGTTCCCGAGGGCGTCGGTCAGCACCGCGGCGGCGAGCCACGTGCTGCCGAGATCGAGCGTCAGCGGCTGGTCGGTGAGGCCTGGCAGCGGCAGGTGGCCGAGGCCTGCGCTCGCGAAGACCGCCACGATCTGGTTGGGTGCGCCGCGGAAGGCGACGGCGAACGGCGCGCCGGCGAGCAGCGGCGTGCCGGAGTCGATGCCGACGAGCGTTCCGAACGGCAGCGAGCCGCAGGTCGGCAATCCGGGCGAGATCGTGGTGCGCGCCAGCCAACCGCCGCCGCCGCCGACGATCGCGCAGCCGGTGTTGCTGCTCAGCAAGTGGGCGTCGCCGAGCCATGCCGCGGAGGTTGCGTCGAGGTCGAGCGCGGCGGCGGCGGGGCCGCCGAACAACTGCGCTCCGCCGGTCAGGGTCACCCGGTTGCCTTGCAGTTGCGCCGTGCGCAGGCGCACCGCAGGACCGGGAATGGACGCGGATGCGGCGCCGGTGAACGCGCAGTCGACCGCGGTGAGCGCCGCCGACGTCGCCGAAATGGCGCAGCCGCCGCTGCCTGTGCCGAAGCTGCCGACGGTGCAGCTCTGCAGGTGCACGCGGGCGTTCTCGACCCGCAGCGCGTCGAGTTCGGAGGTGCGGAGGGTGCATTGGTCGAAGGTGGCGGTGCCGCTGCCGACGACGACACGGTGGCGCGCCCATCCCGCCACCGTCGGCCGGAACTCGAGGCCGATGCAGTGCACCACCTGGCCGGCAGGTGGCGCGAGCCGCGTGGGGCCTTCGGCCAAGGCGCACGCGGGATTGCTCGCGCAGCCGGGCGACGTCAGCGACGGGTCGAATTCGACGAGCACCGTGCCCGGCACCTGGGCGCGGATGGTGACGCCGACCGTCGCCGAGAAGTGCGCGTAGGTTCCGGGTTGCACGTCGAGCACGTCGCCCGGCGCGGCGATCGCGAGCGCGTCGCGGATCTGCGCGAAGCCGCCTGGGCCGACCAGGTGCGTGGTCTGGGCCGAGACCGCGCTGGCGAGGGCCAGCAGGCAGGAGATCGTGGTCGACGGGCGCGGCATGGGGGCCGGCGATTGTGCCACAGCCCGCGGGCCCGCGGGGGAAAGTCGGCCGCTGCGGAAATGCCGCGGCCACGCGCGCCAGGTGCTGCATGATCGCCGCATGGCCCGAACGCTGCGTGTCGAAGTGACCTTCCTCGGCAGCCTGCAGCAGGTCGCCGGCCGTGCCACGACGTGGCTCGAGGTGCCACCGCCCGGCACCGTCGATCGGGTGCTCGCCCTGCTGCGCGAGCGCATGCCGCAGTTCGTCGGCGTGGCGTGCACGTGTCTCGTGAACGGCGCCCCGGCGGACCCGCACAAGCCGTTGGCGTGGGGCGACGGCCTGTTCCTGATGCCGCCCGAGTGAACGTTCCGGCGCGCTACTTCGGCAGCAGTCGCTTCGCGAGGCGCGCGCCGACGTCGAGCAGCAGTGCCTGTTCGTCGGCGGTGAAGTCGTAGGCCACCGGCTTGGCGACGCCGAGCACGCCGGCGAGGCGGTCGCCGTCGAGCATCGGCACTGCGATCGAACCTTCCATCCTGGTCAGCTTCGCGTCCGGCTTGGCCACGCCGCTCGCGTCGGTCTGCAGGTTGCACACCTGCACCGGCGCCTTGCGTTCGGCGGCGATGCCGGCCATGCCCTTGCCGATCGGGATCGTGCCGACCTTGGCGAGCACGGGCGGCGGCAGGCCACGCTGCGCTTCGAGATGCATGACGCCGTCGGCGCCGAGCAGGTGCACGGTGCCCACGACACAGTCGAAGTGGCGCAGCAGCAGATCGAGGATCGGCAGCCAGTGGGGAGGGGTGCCGGCCAGGTGTGGGGCCAGCGCGTCGACGAGGGCATTCGGCTTCGCCATGCGCGGCAGCTTACCGTCGCGGCGGAGCCGGCAATGAGCGCAGTGCGGCCACCACGGCGGCGACGGCGGCGCCGTCGGTGGTGCGCCACACGTATTCGTCGGCCGGCGGCGTCGCTCCCATCGGCACGCCGGGCCGGCGGAACGCCATGCCGCTCGTCAGCCACGCCGTCGCCGACAGGTGCACTTCGCGCACGCCGGTCGTTCGCACCAGCTCGGCGACGTTGCCGGCGCGCACGCCCGCCCCGGCCATCACGGTCAGGTGCGCACCGGCGCGGGCGACGTAGGTCGCGATCGCCGCAGCGCCCGCCACGGCGTTCGCCGCCTGCCCCGAAGTCAGCACGCGCGCGCAGCCGAGTTCACGCAAGGTCGCGAGGGCCGCGAATGCGTCCACGCACAGGTCGAACGCGCGGTGGCAGGTGAACGGCAGGGCCGGAGCTGCGGCGCGCAACGCCTGCAGGCGATCGCGGTCGAGCATGCCGTCGGCGCGCAACACGCCGGCGACGAGGCCCCCGGCCCCGGCCGCCGCGAACCGTTCGGCGTCGCGCTGCATCGCCGTGAGCTCACCGGCGTCGTAGAGGAAGTCGCCGGCGCGCGGCCGCAGCATCGCGCAGACGGGCACGGTGCGCGGCACCGAAGCGACCACCGCTTCGAGCAGGCCGAGGCTCGGCGTCAGTCCGCCGAGTTCGAGCGCAGAGCACAGTTCGAGCCGATGCGCGCCGGCCGCCACCGCGGCCTTGGCGCCGGCCACCGAATCGACGGCGACCTCGACCACGAGCGGAACGTTGGCGGCGGCGGGCACGCGCACATGGTGCCTTGGCAGGCCCGATTGCTCCACCATTCCGTGCCCGCGTTCACTGCACGGTGACGCGCAGGCCGGCCGAGGTCGCGAGGCCCATCGGGCCGCACGCATCCGCGCCGACCCACTGGAACCAAAGGTCGAGCCCGAACCATGCGCCCTGCAGCGCGAACGGTTGCACCGCGGTCCCGGCGGCGTCGTTGGTGCGCATCGGCATGGTGATGAACTGCATCGGGTCGAGCCAGCACTGCAGGCCGCCGAAGTTCATCGGTGCCGGCAGCCGATCGGCCGCGAGCACGAAGAACCCGAGCGCGCCGGCCGGGCCACGGTGCGCGACCAGCGCGAAGTTCGTGCTGCCGGCGAACGGCGTTCCGGCAGCGCCGAGCCACAGCGGGCCGGCACAGCCCGGCGTCGCCGCGCCGAACGCCGCGAGCCCGTTGGTGCGCAGCGCGAGCCCGCGCACGCCCGAGCCCAGCGCGAGGCCCAGGTCGGCGACGTTCGTGGCCTGGCCGGTCGCGAGATCGATCCGCACGAGGAAGGTGCCGAGCGTGTCCTGCAGCACCGCGAACGCGCGGCCGTCGCTGCCGATGTCGAAGCCGCTCGTGCTGCCGATGTCGCGGCCGAGGGAGCCGACCGTGTTGAGCACGCCGTTGTTCGGCGGATTCTGCGTCACCAGCACGTCGCGCGTCGTGTCGATCGCGTACAGCAGGGTGCTCGTGGCGCCGCCGAGCGAGTTGGTGTACGCGGCCGCAGTGACCGCCGGATCGACACCGTTGCCTGGATCGGTCGTGCCATAGACGAGCGCCAGGTCGACCGCGGCCACGGCTCCGGTGTCGGGGTGGGCGCGCAGGTTCTGGTCGGCATCCGAGACGATCCGGATGCGGTCGACGGTCGGGTTGAAGTCGAAGCCAAACGAACTGCCGGCGAGCGAAGTCGCGAAGCCACTGCCGACCGCGGTCGCGGCCCCGGTGGCGACGTCGATCGTGTAGAGCCGACTCGACGAGCCGAGCCCGTAGAGCTGGCCGGTGGCCGGCCGGAAATCGATCGCCAGCACCTGTTCGTTCGGCTGGAGACCGGTGATGCCCGCGATGCCCGGCGCCAGCCACGGAGTCGCGAGTTCGAAGCGCGCCAGGCGGCCGTCGGTGGTCAGCACGACCGCTTCGGCGTCGGGTTGCGGCGGCACCACCGCGAGGCCGCGCAGGCGCGAGGCGCCGACGGCCGCGGCCAACGTTCCCTGCCAGGTCGTGGCGCCGGTGGCGAGGTCGACCGTGAACAGTTGGGTCGGGCCAGCACCGCTGTGGAACGCGGCCCATGCGGCACCGCCGGGCACGATGTCGAATCCGGCGAGCGTGGTGACGTCGCGGCCGAGAGGGCCGACGGTGTTGAGCACGCCGTTGTTCGGCGGGATCTGCGTCACCAGCACGTCGCGCGCGGCGTCGATGCAGTACAGCGTCGTCGTCACGGCACCCGCGACGCTGTTGGTGTAGCCGCTGGCGGCGACGGCTGCCGTCTGCCCCGCACCCGGATCCTGCGCCGCGTAGGCGATCGGCAGGTCGGTCGCGACGACTGCACCGGTGTCGGGATGCAGGCGCAGGTTCTGGCCGCTGTCGCTGACGACGCGGATGCGATCGACGGTGGGATTGAAGTCGAACCCGAACTCGCTGCCGGCGAGGGCCGGCGTGAACGGCGCGCCGACCGCGATCGCTGTGCCGTTCCACGGATCGATGGTGTAGAGGCGGCTCTGGTCGGACAGAGCGTAGAGGCGGCCGTTCGCCGGGCGGAAGTCGAGCGCGAGCAGGTTCTCGCCGGGCGCGAGGCCGGTGATCGGCGTGGCCGGGCCGGATTGCACGGGGGAGCCGGCGCGCAACGGCAGCAGGCGGTTGTCGGCGGTGAGGCCGAGCATGGTCTGCGCCGCGATCGGGGCCACGAGCAGCGGCAGCATGGCGGCGGCGAAGCAGGAACGGACGGGGAGAGCGGGGAGCGGCATGGAGTTCCTTTGCATGGGGGGAACCCCGTGAGGTGCGGCGGCCGCCGTTCGTGTCGGGCTTTCGCGCGCGCCGCGAGAAATCCCGCCGCAGTCCCCGACATCCTGGCCGCGGCCTTTACCTTCCCTCCCCGAGCTGTCGCCATGGACTCGCGCCAAAGCAAGCACCTCGCCGCCGATGCCGCGGCCGGGGACCAGCAGGCATTGGGCCAATTGTTCGCCCGTTGCCTGCCGCGATTGCGGCGTCTGCTCGCGTTGAAGGGCGGCTCGGCGTTGCGTTCCGTCGAGCTCGACGACCTGGTGCAGGAAGCGTGGGTCGAAGCGGTACGGCAGTTCCCCGACTACACCTACCAGGGGCCCGATTCGTTCTTTCGCTGGCTCGCGACGGTGGCACTGCACCGGCTCGCCAACCTGCAGCGCATGGCCGCGGCGCACAAACGTGATCGTCGGCTGGAGCGCCCGCTGCAGGGCGAAGGCAGCACGCTGGTGCCCGGCGGTGTGACGCCGGCGGCGGCCGGCCCGGGACCGGGCACGGTCAGCGTCGGTCGCGAAGCCGAGGCTCGGCTCGACGCAGCGCTGGCGACGTTGTCCGACGACGACCGCGAGGTGATCACGTTGGCGCGCGTGCAGGGCCTGCCGCTGCAGGAGATCGCCGAGCGCATCGGTCGCACCAAGAACGCGGTGGCGCTGCTGTTGAGCCGCGCGCTGCGCAAACTGAAGGCGGCGATGGGCGAACCCGAAGGGACCGCATGAACCACGACGAAGCGTTGGACCAGGCGATCGGCGACTGGCTCGTGCGCAAGGAAGCCGAGCCGTCGCTGCTGCCCGGCGCGTTCGCGCGCCAACTGGCCGAACCGCTGCGGTCGCTGTTCCTGCGCGAACTCGAAGCGTTGGCCGCGATCGACCAGATGACGACCCAGTCGCCGCCGCGCGACCTGCCGCGCCGGTTCGGCGACTTCCGCGTCCTGGGCGAACTCGGCCGCGGCGCGATGGGTGTCGTCTTCGACGCCGAACAGGTCAGCAGCGGCCAGCGGGTGGCCTTGAAGGTGATGCACCCGCACGTCGCGCGCGACCTGCAATCCGCGGCGCGGTTCCAGCGCGAGGCGCGCACCGCGGCGGCACTGCAGCATCCCGGCATCGTGCCGGTGCTGGGGTTCGGCGAGACCGAAGGCTCGTCGTGGCTGGCGATGGCGCGCGTCGAGGGTCGATCGCTGCAGCGGCTGCTGGCGGCGTTCGCCGACCCGCGCGACGTCGACCACCCGCGGGCCCGCGACCTGTTCTCCGACTCCAGGCGACTGGCGAAGTCGCTCGCCGACGCCGCCGATGCGCTCGAGTTCGCGCACCGTCACAACGTCGTGCACCGCGACGTCAAGCCAGCGAACCTGATGTGCGTCGACGACGGCCGCATGGTGGTGCTCGACTTCGGCCTCGCGACCGCCAGGGACGACGATGCGCCGTCGCTGACGCGCAGCGGCGACCTGCTGGGTACGCCGCTCTACATGGCGCCCGAACAGGCGCGCGGCGCGCAGAATGGAACCGCCGCCAGCGACGTGTATTCGCTCGGGGCCGTGCTCTACGAGTGCCTGTGCGGTCAGCCGCCGGTCGCGAGCGGACCGCTGGCCGGGGTGATCGACGCGATCCTCAACCAGGACCCGATCGCCCCGCGCCGCCTGCGGCCCTCGGTGCCCGAGGACCTGGCGCGCATCGCGCTGCAGTGCCTCGAGAAGGAACCGGAACGGCGCTATCCCTCGGCGGCGGCGCTGGCCGACGACCTGCGCCGCTTCGTCGACGGCAGCAGCGTGCACGCGCGGCGCAGCAGCGTGCTGAACCGTTCGCTGCGGCAGATCCGTCGGCGCCCCGGTGTGGCCGCCTTGGCCGCCACCGTGCTCCTGTTGTTGCCGATGGCTCTGCTGGCGTGGTCGTGGGCGACCGCGAGTGCTGCGGAGGCCCATCGCCTGCGCCGATCCGAGGGGCTGGATGCGATCGGCGAACTGCTCGGCGGTGCGCCCGAACGCCTGACCGCGTTCGGCGGGGCGTCGCTGCGGTTCTACGCGCGGTTGGGCCTCGGCGACCACCTGGTCGACCGGCAGCCGCGGTCGCGGGAAGCGCAGCAGGCGCTCGATCTGGCCGACGAACTGGCGCGGCGCCACCCGGACGACCTGGTGGTGTTGCGGGCGCGGGCGCGGGCGCGGCTCGATGTCGGCGACGATCCGGTGGCGACGGCCGCGGCGGTCGACGCGGTGCTGGCGCATGCGGATGCGACCGCCGCGGACCGGGTGATGGCGGCCGTGTGGGCCAACCGCAACGGAACGGCCGCAGCCGTGCCCGTCGCCACCGGCTCGCCGACCGCCGACGAGTGGTACTGGCGCGCGTTCGCGGCCCAGGACCAGCAGCAGTACGCCGCCGCCGTCGCGTACTTCGGCCGGGCCCTCGCCGATCCGGACCTCGACCCGGAACTGCGCTACTACGCGCTGCTGCACCGCGGCTGGGCCCTGACGTGCCCCGACAACCTCGACCTGCGCGCCGCCCAGGACGACCTCGGCCAGGCGGCGGCCCTTCGCCCGCGCTATCGAACGGCGGCGTTGTTGTGGGCGGCGTTGCGTTGCCTCGAAGCGAAGACCGCCGACGACCTCGGCGCGCCGGTGGCGAAGGTGCAGGAGACGTTGCGCGATGCGCCGGCGTGGGTGCACGTGCTGACGGCCCGCGTGCTGCTGGCGTTGGCCGAGGGCGGCACGCAGCTGGCCGGGCCGGTGTCGTTCGGGGCCGAGTTCTCGCCGATCGCGGTGCTGCCGGTGCGCGCCGAGTTCGCCGCGGCGTTCGCGGGGCTCGGCCTGCAGCTGCTCGACGGGGTGTTGCAACCGACGCCGGAGGCGTTCGAGGCCGGGTTCCATCGCGTGACCGCGTTGGCGTTGGTCGGCCGGGACGCGGATGCTCGTGCGGCTGCCGACGAACTGCAGGCGCGCCATCCGGCGCGGGCCGCGATCGTCGACCTGCAGCGGGCGCGCGTGCATCTCGCCGCCGGACGTTCGCAGCGGGCGCGCGAGTCGGTCGAGCGGGCGCTGGAACGCGACCCGAGCCTCGTCGCCGCGTGGCGTTTCGCCGCCGATCTGGCCGGCCATGTCGGTGACGTCGAACGGCAGATCGCGGCCCTCGAACGTGCGGTCGCCCAGCTCGTGCAGCTGGCGCGTGAACCGTCGGTGTTCCCCGATGCGGCGGCGATGCTGCCGGAGCTGCAGTTGCAGCGGGCCCGGATCCTGCAGCGCACCGGGCGCACGGCCGAAGCGGCCGAGGTGCTGCTGCATGCCGAGTTCGGTTCGCCGGCCGAACGGCTGGCGCCGCGCGTCGCCGCGCAGCGGGCGGTGCTGTTGCGTGCCAGTGGCGTGCCGGCCGCGAGTGCGGGGGCCGCACGCGACGCAGCAGAGCCGGCGGCGTCGTTGCGCTGGCTCGATGCCGACGCGACCAACGGCCCGACCGTCGTCGATGCGTCCGTGCGTGCCGCGTTGCGCCGTGGCTGGTTGCCCGCCGAAGCGATGGCGCGGTTGCCGGCCGAGGAGCGGTTCGATGCCGTGCCCGACCCGACCAAGGCGTCGCTGGCGCAGCTGGTGCGCCACGTGGAGGTGCTGTGTGCCACGCCCGAAGGGGCGAACCTCTTGCTGCAGCGCGCCGAGGCCGCATTGGCGGCCGATCCGGAGAACGGCGAAGCCCGCATCCTGCGCGCCATCGTGCTCTACCGCACCCAGCGGTCGCGGCAGGCGGCCGAGCTCCTCGGCACGACCCTCGCCCGGCATCCCGACGACTTGCGCAGCCGCTACCTGCTCGCCGTCGTCGCGCGGGAACTCGACGATCCTGTGCTGCTGCGCGAAGCCCTGCGGCGCGGCCGTTCGATGGCCAGCGCTGCCGAACTCGACCGCGCTGCCGCGGCGCTGCCGATGCGCGCACCGGTGGCCGGGGCCGAGCTGCTGCGCGGCCTGCGCTGACCGCGGCTCGGGAACTGCGGTCGAGGCCGTTCGGCGTCCCGACGGAACATGCCCGCGGCGCCGTGGCCGGACGAGAGTTCGCCCGGCGAACAGGCATTGGCGGCTGCGCGCACCGCGCAATATGGTGCGGCGATGCGCGCGCAATTGCTCCACCTCTCCGGCCCGCAGCGTGGCCGCACGGTGACCTACGAAGCGCGGCGCGTGCGGATCGGCAGCGCCCCCGACCGCGACGCGGTGCTCGAGTCGCCGGTGGTGGCGCAGAAGCACGCGCAGATCGAGTTCGTCGAGGAGCAGTGCCAGTTCTACCTGCGCAAGGTCGACGGCCAGACGTTCGTGAACGGCACCGAGGTCGAGGAGGTCATCCTGCAGGACGGCGACCAGATCGAACTCGGCAGCGGCGGTCCGGTGGTGCGCTTCCGCATCTACGTCCCGGCCGGTGCGGTGTGCAAGCCCGTGCGCCGCATGCTGGCCGACGCGCGCGCGGTGGCGAAGGTCAGCGGCGGTGCGGCGGCGACGCAGACGTTGACCCGCGACCTGTTCACGCAGGCGACGCCGCACCTCAAGATCGGCTTCCCGCTCGCGGTGATCGCCGGCGCGTTCCTGGCCGGGTGGCTCGGCGGCTGGCTCGGCGGGCGACCGCAGGGCGTGTCGCGCGAGGAACTCGAGGCGCTGCGCGAGGCGCAGAAGCAGACCCAGGCGAACACCGTGCCGCCGGCCGAGATGGAGGCCCTGCGCAAGGCGCAACAGGAACAGCAGCTGGCGCTGGCGCGGCTGGTGCGGGCCAACGCGGTGATCGCGCGCATCCAACGCGACAGCAGCCGGGGCGTGTGCCTGCTGCACGGCGTGTTCCGGCTGAAGATGACGGACGGCACGTGGTTCGAGCCCGACGCGGAGCCGTTCGAGGTGGAATACACCGGCTCCGGCTTCCTGGCGACGGCGGCCGGCCACGTGATCACGAACCGCCATGTCGTGCGGCCCTGGGAGGAAATGGGGCCCGTGATGCGGCTGGTCGAACGCGGCGCCGAGCCGACGTTCGTGCGGTTCACCGCGACGTTTCCGGGCAAGCCGTCCGTCGACGTTCCGGTGGCGTCGATCGCGACCCGCGCCGACACGCTCGACGTCGCGGTGGTGCAGTTGCCGGTCGCCGCGATCGAGGGCGTGCCCGTCCTGCCGATGCACGACGGCGCGCTCGATCCCGACGACCGCCGGGCGATCGTGGTCGGCTACCCGACCGGACTCTCCGCGATGCTCGCGCGGGCCGATGCGTCGATGGTCGAAGGGCTGCAGACGCGCGGCGCCACGATGGCCGAAGCGATCACCGAACTCGCCGCCGCCGGCCAGATCGCGCCGATCATCACCGACGGCGTGCTCAGCAACGTGCAAGAACGGCTGCTCGGCTACAGCGCGGCCACGACCCACGGCGGTTCGGGCGGCCCGGTGCTCGACAGCAACGGCGAGGTGATCGGCGTCAACTACGCGATCCTGCTCGAGTTCGGCGGCAGCAACTTCGGCGTGCCGATCCGGTTCGCCCGCGAACTGCTGAAGCCCTGACGCGCGGCGGCCGGGACCTGCGGAAATTGTCGTCTGCAATCCGCCGGGTTTTCTGCGACACTCCCGCCCCTGCGTGGCCGGTCAGCCGCGCGCGCCCCGTGGAGGGCACATGGACGGAACGGCACCTGGGCGGCAACACGAAGCGACGAAACCGGCGGCGAAGAGCGCGCTCGGTCCACGTGGCCGTGGCCTGTTCGGGCGCTTGTTCGACGGACTGCGCGGTGCGCCCGCGGTGCGACGCGAGGCTCTGTCGATCGCGATTGCGAGCGGCAAGGGCGGCACCGGCAAGTCGTTCCTCGCCACGTCGCTCGCGGTGTTGCTGCATCGCCAGGGCGTGCGCTCGGTGCTGGTCGACTGCGACTTCGGCCTCGCCTGCGACCACCTGCTGCTCGGCGTCAAGCCGACGTTGACGCTGCAGAACCTGCTGGCCGGCCAGTGCACGCTCGACCAGGCGCTGGTGACGTCGCCGTGCGGGCCGCGGCTCTTGCCGGGGGCGTCGGGCGTGCGGCGCATGGCCAATCCGACCGACAAGGACCTGCTCGGGTTCGCGCGTGAACTCGGCACGCTGGCGGCGCGCGAGGACGTGCTGCTGCTCGACCTCGGCGCCGGCATCGCGCCCGCGACCGTGCTGACGATGCTCGCCGCCGACTGGATCGTGCTGGTGACGCAGCCGGAGATCGCTGCCCTGGTCGACGCCTACGCGGTGGTGAAGTGCGTCGCGCAGTCGAACCCGCGCGCGCGCGTGCTCGTGGTCTGCAACCGCGTCGCCACGCCGGGCCGCGGGGAACTCGCGTTCCAGCGCCTCACCGAGGTCGCCAAGGCCCACGTCGGGCTCGAGCTGCGGTTCCTCGGCGAGATCCCGGACGACGACGCGGTGATGCAGCACCGCCTCGGCCAGCTGCCCCTGGTCGCGTCGATGCCCGAGGCGGCGACACCGCAGGTGCTCGCGTCGCTGGCGCAGCGGCTCGACGCCCAGTGCGGCGGCCTGCGGCCGCGCGAGGTCGCCGGCGACCAGGGGCTCGAGGCCCGGTTCCGGCAGCACCGCCTGTTCGTGTGAGGCTCTACTCGCTGACGCGGTTGCGGCCGGCGGCCTTGGCGCGGTAGAGCGCGTCGTCGGCGTGGCGGGTCAGTTCTTCGGCGAGCTGACCGTCCTCGGGGAACACGGCACAGCCGATCGAGATGGTGGGGTTCACGGTGATCGTGTCCTTCACGATCGGCTGGTCGCCGACCGCGGCCCGCATGCGTTCGCCGATGGCCAGGGCCGCGGCGCGGTCCACGTTCGGCACGAACGCCGAGAACTCGTCGCCGCCGAACCGGCTGACCACGCCGCCGGCGTCGGCCACGAGCGCGCCGAGCCGCCGCCCGACCGTGGCGATCGAGTTGGCGCCGACGAAGTGCCCGTGCGTGTCGTTCATCTTCTTCAGGCCGTCCATGTCCATCATGTAGACGGCCATCGGCAGGTTCTTGCGCCGGCACGCGAGCAGGGCGTCGGCGAAGCGCTGCTGGAACACGCGCTGCACCGGCAGGCCGGTGAGATCGTCGATGTTCATCAGGTGGTCGACCTGACGATGGAACTCTTCTTCGACCTCGTCGTGCCAGGTGAACTTCAGCACGGTCTCACCGACCAGCAGGCGGTCGCCGTCGCGCAGCACCTGCGTCGCGACCCGTTCGCCGCCGATCACGGTGCCGTTGGTCGAGGCGAGGTCGACGACCTGCCACGACTCCGGCAGGGTGCCACGTTCGAAGCGGCAGTGCACGCTCGAGATCTGCGAGTCGCCGGGCACGACGATGTCGGCGCGGTCCGGGCGGCGGCCGAGCACGAGCCCGCTTTCGTTGAGCAGGTAGCGGCGGCCGACCTGCGCGCCGCGCAACACCACCAGCACCGGCAATCGGGGTGCGCCGCCACCGCCGCTGCCCCCGTTCTGCTGGGGAAGCGAGTACACCGTGCGGCTGAATTCGGAGTCGGACTTGCTCATCGGGACGAGCTGTGGCGCCGGGGATCCTACCTCGCGTCTTGCGCGCGGGAAGCGCCGCGCGCGGCCAGTCCGTGCAGCCCCAGCATGAGACCTGCGGTCACGGCGGCGCCGGCCAACAGGCCGGCCCCCTTGCCGTAGTCGCCGAAGATCAAAGCACCGATGCCCGGCAGGGTGAGGAAAATCGTGGCGGTGCCGAGCACGGCGCACACCAGCGAACGGCCCAAGGCACCGTCGGTTCGAACTTCGGGGGCGGCGGCGGCGATCGGGCCCCAGCCGGGGCCTTCCGGCCGGATGCGGCGGTAGAAGGCGACCAGGTGGTCGCGCGGTTCGGGTTGCGTGAGCATCGTCGCCGACAACCACAGGCCGAGCGTGACCAGGGCGACCAGCAGACTGGCGTACTCCGTGGCCATGCGTTCGCCTTCGGGCAGCGCCCCCTGCCAGAGCTTGACCACGAGGAACACTGCCAGCGACCCGACCATCGCCACGATCTCGCTCCACACGTTGATGCGCCACCAGAACCAGCGCAGCAGGAACACGCCGCCGACGCCGGCGCCGAGCGCGGCCAGGAACGCCCAAGCGTCGTCGACGCTGACGCCGCGCGTGATCAGGACGAACGCGACCGCGCCGCCGAGCAGCAGCACCAGTACCGACGCCCAGCGCGACGCGCGCAGCATCGCCCGGTCGTCCGCGTCCGGTGCGACGAAGCGCTTGTAGACGTCGTTCACCAGGTAGCTGGCGCCCCAGTTCATCTGCGTGCTGATCGTCGACATGAACGCGGCGGCGAACGTGACCAGCAGGAGGCCGCGCAGCCCGATCGGGGCCAGTTCGCGGATCAGCATCGGGTAGCCGACGCCGGGGTCCTTCGCGGTGCGCAGTTCGGGATGCAGCACGACCGCCGCGAACGCGACCAGGATCCACGGCCACGGCCGCAGGCAGTAGTGCGCCAGCTGGAACAGCAGCGTCGCCTTCACCGCGTGCTTCTCGTCCTTGCACGACGCCATGCGCTGCACGATGTAGCCGCCACCGCCCGGTTCGTTGCCCGGGTACCACGTCGCCCACCATTGCGTGAGCACGTAGACCAGGAAGACGCCGAGCCCCATGACCGGATTGTCCACGGAGAAGTCGGGCACGAACGCGAGCGGGTCGCCCTGGCCGGCGAACGCCTTGTCGACACCGGCGTGCAACGCGTCGATGCCGCCGACGTGTGCGACCGCGACGACGGCGAGCGCCACGCAGCCGACCATCGCCAGCAGGAACTGGATCACGTCGGTGATCGCGACGCCCCACATGCCCGAGAGTGTCGAGTAGACCCCGGTCGCACCCAGCATCGCGGCGACGAGCCAGAAGTCGGTGTAGTCGGGAAATGCGTGCTGCCACCACGTCTCCACCGTGATTCGCAACGTGTCGTGGATCGCGGTGGCGGCTGGGGCCCACGGTGTGGTCGCGCTGCCGGCCCAGGCCATCGTCGCGAACAGTCGCGGCAGGCTCTCGTCGTGCAGCACCGTCTGCTTCAGCACGTCCGCCATCGCCTTCGTCACCCAGCCGATGACGATCGAGTTCATCACCACCGAGATGTAGAAGGCACGGAAGCCGCGCAGCGCCGCCGCTGGCCGACCGGCGTAGCGCTGTTCGATCAGCTCGACGTCGGTGATCACCTCCGCGCGCCGCCACAGCTTGGCGAACACGAACACGGTCAACATCCCACCGAACGCCCAGGCCCACCAGAACCAGTTGCCGGCCAGGCCGTTCTTGGCCACGAGCCCGGTGACCGCGAGCGGCGTGTCGGCCGCGAACGTGGTCGCGACCATCGACGTGCCGGCGATCCACCACGGCAGGCTGCGCCCCGACGCGAAGTACTCGACGAAGCTCTCGCCGGCCTTGTTCTTGAACCACAGGCCGATGCCGAGCGACAGCACGAAGTAGCCGGCGATGATCGCCCAATCGATCAGTTCGAGGTGCATGCGGCGGGGATGTTGGCCCGCGGCTCCGCGCGATGCCACGGCGGGTCCCGCATTCGCCGCCGCAGTGCGCTTGCACCGGGCCGCGGCCGCGGGTTCGCTGTAGGCATGGACCTCGTCGAGGTGGCCTTCACCGATGCCGGCAAGACCGTGTTCGTGCCGCCGGGCACGACGCTGCTCGCGGCTGCAGGAATGGCCGGAGTCGACGTCGCCACCGGCTGCACGCGCGGCATGTGCGGCACCGACGCCTGGCGCGTCGACTGTGGCGCGGGGGAGCTGCAACCGGCCGCCGAGCCGGAACGGTCGACGCTGCAACGCATGGGAACCACGGCCGATTGCCGGCTGTTGTGCTCGGCCCGGGTGCAGCGCGGCCGGGTCGCCGTGACGGGGGATGCCGTCGCCGGGTGACCGCCCACCGGCTGGCCTGGCGGTGAAGTGCGTGCTTGTCGGGCGTGAAGGTTTGCGGCACTGTTCCCGCGTGGATCTGACGACCCCCACCAGTGAACCCGCGGGCCGACAACGGCGACCGATCCGCGAAGGCCTAGGGTTCTTCGGCCGCTTCCTGCGCAGTCCGACCACGGTGGGGGCGGTGTTGCCGAGCTCCCGCTACCTGTCGCGCGCCCTCGTCGGCCGGCTCGACCTTGCGCCAGGCGAACTCGTCGTCGAATACGGCCCCGGCACCGGTCCGGCGACCGCGGCGGCGCGCGACGTGCTGCCCAAGGGGGCGCAGTACCTGGGCATCGAACTCGAGCCACGCTTCCACAAGCTGCTGACCGAGCGTTTCCCGACGATGCAGTTCCACCTCGGCTCCGCCGCCGACGTGAAGCAGATCCTCGCCGACCGCAACCTGCCGCGCCCGCGCCGGATCCTCTCGGGGCTGCCGTTCGCGAGCCTGCCGCCGGCCGTCCAGGACGCGGTGATCGACGGCATCGTCTGGTCGCTGCGCGGCACCGACGGCGACTTCCGCACGTTCCAGTACGTGCACGCCTACGGGCTGCGCGCCGCGCGCCGCTTCCGCGCCCTGATGCAGGAACGCTTCTCGGGCTTCGAACGCATCGGCCCGGTCGTGCGGAACGTGCCGCCGGCGTTCGTGCTGCGCTACTGGGGCGCCAAGTAGGCGCGTCGGTCAGCGGCCGTCCGGCGACTTCTCGCGGGTCGGGCTCGCGGCGTACGCGGCCGAGCCGCCTTTCGGGATCGACAGGGAACGCCAGCTCGAGCCCGCGAACGTGCGCGCCAGCAGCACGATCTGTCCAGCGTGGCTCGCGGTGTGTGCCACCGAACGCAGCAGCGCGTCGAGCACGCTGAGCGGCTGCTGGCGGATCGTCACCTGGCGCGTGAACACCGCCGGTCCGGCCGCGGCGACCTCGGCGAGAGCCAGTTCGACCGCACGCCAGCCGTCGTGCCACGCGGCGAGCAGTTCGGTTCGTGTCGCGATCGTGGTCGCGAACTCGTCGTCGCGGTGGCGCCATGGCTTCTCGCCGTCGCTGCCGAGGAAATCGGTGAAGCGCGACCGCAGGTTGCCGGCGAGGTGGCGCAGGAGCACGGCGATCGAGTTGCCGTCCGGATCGAGCGTGCGGTGCAGGTCGGCGTCGGCGACCTGTTCGAGCGCCAGTTCGACCTGGCGTCGGTAGCGCTGGTATTCGGTGCGGATCGGGCCGAGAGCGTCCATCGGTGGCCTCACAGCTTGGGCAGGGAACGGCGGGCCCGGGTTTCGTCGGCCAGTGCATCGGTCAGCGCCTGCAGCCGTTCGAGCTTCGCTTCGAGCACGCGCACCTTCTCCTGCGTCGTCTTGGCGTGCTGCCACGCGGTGATGGCCACCCAGACGAGGCCGAGGGCGAACGTCACGATGCCGATGCTCGGCGCCGACCAGTGCGCGATGTTCTTCGCGGCGAGCTGCTCCAGGAACAGTGCGGCGAGCACCACTGCCGCCATCCGCAGGTGGAACGTCGTGTCGTTCGGGAAGCGCATCGCGGCAGCGTAGGGGCGCCGCGCCGCGATCAGAAGAGCGGCAGCAGGTGCGGCGTCGGCCGGATGTCGCCTTCGGCGTTGCCGATCACGATCGGCGTGCCGCTGTCGTCGACGCGGACACCGTTGGCGTTGGCGAAGCCGCGCCAGGCGAGGTAGCGCTGCTTCTGCGCGCCGAGGAGTGGCAGGCCGTTGCGGAACAGCCGGATGTTGTCGTCGAGGATCGTGTTGGTGCCGTCGGCGTTGCCGACGCCGGCCGGCGTCACCAGCTGCACGACGCCGAGGCCGCCGAAACCGCCGAGCGGCGCGCTGTCGTAGACGTTCGCGGCGACCGTCGGCAGGCCGTTCGCCGGGTACTTGCCAGTCACCAGGGGTGGACTGAAGAACCCGGTGGTGGTGACGCCGCCGTCGGCGGACAGCACGAAGTCGTAGTCGGCGTTGGCGTAGGTTTCGCCCTTCACGTGCAGGTCGATGCCGCCGTGGGCCGCGAGGATCAGCAGGCCGCCGGCGCCGCCGCCGCCGCCGCCACCGCGCGTGTTCGAGCCGGCGAGCCCACCGCCGCCGCCGTGGCCACCGTTCGCGGTCACCTTGCCGCCCGGTCCTACGACGATCGTCTGCAGCGCGTAGACGACGAGGCAGCCGCCGCCCCCGCCCCCGCCGCCGCCCTGGTCGTCCTGCACGAAGTTCGGGCTGAGCACGATGTTGTCGTTCGAAGCGTCGCCGCCGCCGCCGCCGCCCGAACCGCCGAGCAGGCCCGACAGTTCGCCGACGACGAACTGCTGGCTCGCGACGTCGTAGCCCAGGCCGAAGAAGTCGTTGTCGGGGCGCCCGTCGCCGAACGGCGTCAGCGCGGGTGCACCGCCCAGCAGCGTGCGCGTGGCGCTGCCGCTGGCACCCAGGCCGCCGAAGCCGCCGACACCGAGTCGCTGCACGAAGGCCGTTCCCGTTCCGGCAGGAGTGCGGAACCACGGATCGCCCTGCGTGCCGAACGCCCCGCCGCCGCCGCCGGACCCGCGTTCGCTGCCGGCCAGCAGTGCCAGCGAACCGCCGCCGCCGCCAGCGCCGGCGACGTTGCCCGGGCCGTAGCCGGCCTGGCCCTGGAACGACTGCGTGGTCGACCGGGGACTGCCGGCGCCGCCGAGGCCGCCCGCCGGTCCAGGCAGGCCGCCGAGCACGGGAAAGTTGGCGCTACCGATGGTCTGCACGCGCATGCCGTCCTTGCCGTCGGCCGACAGGTGGCCGTCGATCGTCATCGTGTTGACGACCCAGAT
This sequence comes from Planctomycetota bacterium, assembly GCA_016794485.1. Classification (GTDB taxonomy): domain Bacteria; phylum Planctomycetota; class UBA1135; order UBA1135; family UBA2386; genus UBA2386. Next base: position 13,346 of record JAEUHV010000405.1, on the reverse strand, counting down.
CATGGGCCGGCTTCCGGAGCCGACGACGACCGAGCCGACCGGGATCGTCACCTGGTTGAACACGAACACACCGTCGGCCACGTTCATCGGCCCGGCACTGGTCGTGATCTGGGTGAAGACGGTGTTGAGCACCGTGGTGCCCGGCGCCGCCGTGTAGTTGGGGAGTTGTGCGAAAGCACTCGGCGTGCAACCGAGCAACGCGATGGCGACACGGACGGCGGGGCAGGTGGGGTTCATGGTCGGGTCCTTCGCCGCCAGCTAGCGGCGTCAGTGCCCGTCGTAACGCGATCCTGCGACCGCCCCGTTCACTCGGCGAAGACGATCCGGACGCGGTTGTAGGCGGTGATGTTCGGCAGCAGCGGGCAAGGGCTGCTGGTCGAGCCGAACATCGCCCACTGGAACTCGACCTGGAAGCCGAGTGCCGCGTAGTTGAACGGCAGCGGCCAGGTGAAGACGAGTTCGCCCGGTGCATTCGGCAGCACGTAGCTGACGAGCGGCGGTAGCAACTCGCACGGCCCGCAGCCGATCGTCGTGGTGCCGCCGAGGTTCAGGCTGAGCAATGCGAACGGCGCGCTCTGGTCCTGGTACTGCAGACGGATCTGGAAGTCCTGGTTGCCCGGCACGAACTGCCCTTGCGAATAGCTGCACGGCAGGAGGCTGGTGCAGCTGTTGCCGAGGCAGCTGCCGCCGAGGTTCACCGGCGCAGTGCCTTGCATGACGAGCCACGTACGCGAACAGGCGCGGCTCGACCCGCCGCCGACCGGCGTCTCGCTCCACACCACGGTGGCGCGCCGCGCGTCGCTGCCCGTGGCCCAGCCGCTCAACACGTGCGGGTTCTGCTGGTTCGGCTGCGCCACCGTCGGCACGACCTGGATCGGGGTGGCGCCGAGCACCGTGCCGTCCGGCAGCGACGCCTGCACGACGACTTCGTCGTCGCCGGCGGCCGGCGTGGCGCGGCCCCAGGCCGTCAGGTAGCGATCGCCGCACCACGTGACCGACGGGCTCTTGCCTGGCCCGCTCGCATCGAGCAGTGCGTCCGGTTGGGCCGTCAGCGTGGTGCCGTTCCAGGTGAGGTTCTGCTGGCGCAACGTGCCGAACCGCGTGAACACGGCGCGGAAGTGGCTGCCATCGCCACCGATCGCCGGATCGAAGCCCGACCCGTTGGCGATGACGAGGGCCGCACTGCCGAGCAAGGCACCGTTCGGCGCGAGCGCCAGGACCGTCAACGAGCTGGAGCTGGTGAGTGCGACGTTCGTTTCGTAGATCAGGGCAGCCGCGCTGCCGGTCGCGATGCTGTCGGACAGCCGCGGTCCGGCGACGATCGTGTTGCCGCCGATCGGCGTCGCGACGGTGTTCGCCGGGCCCGCCACGGGAGCGGTGGCCGCGAACAAGGCCGGCGTCAACGTGCGCGCGACGATGCCGACGCCGGGTTCCAGGTAGGCGAGCAGGAGCGAAGCACCGCTGCGGTTGCTGGCCAGCGCCGGACGCTCCGCGGCGGCGATCGTGGCGACGTTGCCGGGCTGGGCCGTGCCCGGGAACCAGGTGCGCGCCTTGACCGTCCACGGACCGCTCGCCTGCGCGGCCTCCTGCCACGCGACCACGGCCGGGAACGGCACGGCGTCGGGGATGCCGAGGGCCGGCAGCGTCTCGAGCACGTTCAGCGTGTTGGCGATCGCGACCACCGGCGTCGGGTAGTCGCTGCTGAGGGCATAGACGTCGCTGTCGCTGGCCGAGAAGGTGCGGGTGAAGGCCCAGACCTCGAACTGGCCGTTGTTGATGGGACGCAAGGCGCCGCGGACCATGCCGTCGTCACCGGCGCCGGTCGGGACCAGGCTCGCCGTGCTCACCCACGGGTCGAGCACGAGCGGGAACTGCGCGCGGTCGACGAACGCGTCCGGCAGGCGCAGTTCGAGCTGGTGGTCGACGATCGCGAGTGCGCCGGCGCAACGTTCGCCGCGGGCGTCGATGCCGGTGACGGCGCCGATGTGCACGCCGCCGACGGCACCGTCGGTGAAGCGCAGGGTGCCATCGGGCAGGGTCTCGGGTTGCAGTTCGCCGAGCACGTCACTGCGTACGACGAGGTCGCCGTCACCGGCCGGCCGCGTCGCGAACACGAAGCTCTGTTCGAGTCCGCGCGGCGCCACGCGCCAGTGTTCGACGACGTCACCGCGCGCATACGTGAACTCGTTGCCGCGCAGGTGCGGCAACGGCAGCTCCGCGGTGGGGGTGTGCAGAAGGACCTCGCCGCGCCGGATCGTCCGCAAGCGGAGGCCGAACGAACGGTTGTGCGGAACGGCGTTGCCGAGCGCCGGCACGAACTCGATGGCACCCGGCAGCAAAGCCGCCTTGTAGTCGGCGCCGATCGCCCACGGGGTGCCTTCGGCGTCGGCGACGATGCCGGCCACCGCACCCAGGTCGAAGCCGCGGGCCTCCGGTGCCCGTTGGGCCAGGAGCAGAGTGGGGGATGCGAGGGACAGCAGGGCGGGAAGCAGGCTCTTCATGGCGGTGGCTCCGTGGTTCGCCCGGGGCAGCGAACCGGTCCGGGGCCGTGTTCGCGGAAAATGCCGGATCGCCGCGAGCCGGCGAACGGCAGCCCGGTGGGGCGACGCGACCCCATCGGGCATCATGTCTGGATGGAGTGCGTCCTCCTGATCGGCATCCCGGCGAGCGGCAAGTCGACGTTCTGCGCGCGGCGGTTCGCGGACACGCACGTGCGGCTCAACCTCGACATGCTGCGCACGCGCCATCGCGAGGCCGAGTTCCTCGCCACGTGCCTGCGCGTGCAGATGCCGTTCGTCGTCGACAACACCAACGTGTCGGTGGCCGAACGGGCGCGCTTCGTGGCGCCGGCGCGGGCGGCGCGGTTCCGCGTGGTCGGCTACTACCTCGCGTCGAAGGTCGACGAGTGCCTGGCGCGCAACGCCGCGCGTTCCGGCGAGGCGTGCGTTCCCGACGTCGCGGTGCGCGACATGGCGCGACGGCTCGAACTGCCGACGCGGGCCGAGGGCTTCGACGCGTTGCACTACGTGCGCATGGCCGCCGGCGAGTTCGTCGTGGAGGATTGGCGCGAATGAAGTTCGACGAACTCGACGCGCGCATGCGCGTCTTCGAGACCGCCCACGACCACTGTGCGCTGCCGGGCCTGTTCCTGGTGGCGCGTCTCGACGGCCGCGGCTTCACGCGCCTGACCAAGGAGCTGATGTCGTTCGAGGCGCCGTTCGACGTCGGCTTCCGCGACACGATGGTGGCGGTCGTGCAGCACCTGATGCAGTGCGGCATCGAGTGCGTCTACGGCTACACGCAGTCCGACGAGATCTCGCTGCTGCTGGCGCCGGCGACCGACGCGTTCCATCGCAAGGAACGCAAACTGCTCTCGATCCTCGCCGGCGAAGCGAGCGGCGTGGCGAGCCTGCGGTTCCAGCGAGCGGTCGCGTTCGATTGCCGGATCAGCCAGTTGCCGACCGCGGCGCTGGTGGCCGACTATTTCCGCTGGCGCCAGGAGGACGCGAGCCGGAACGCGCTCAACGCGCACTGCTACTGGAGCCTGCGCGGAGATGGTGCCGCGCCGGAAGCGGCGCACGACCGGCTCGTCGGCATGAGCACGGCGCAGAAGCACGAGTTCCTGTTCGCGCGCGGCGTCAACTTCGACCGTTTGCCCGCGTGGCAGAAGCGTGGTGTGGGGGCCGTGTGGCGGCAAGTCACGGTCGAAGGGACCGATCCGCGTACGGGCAGCACGGTGCAGGCGCAGCGGCGGCGGCTCACCGTCGACCTCGAACTGCCGATGGGCGACGACTACGCGGCGTACGTCGCGGCGACGTTCGCGCGGTGATCGGGCGGCTTCGCCGATCGTCGTCTCGTTCGGCCGATTTGCTCTCGACCATGCCGACGGCGAGGAAGCACGAACGAGGCCCCTTGAGGTAGAAGACGACCGAGTCCCCCTTCCGAGCGCTCGACTGGATCGTCCAGCGCACGCTGGCGTGCCGTCGAACCGCCTTGCGGATCTCGGCTTCGTGGTCGGCGGGGGTTGCCATCACGACGTGGCAGGTGCGCGCGTTCGGCATGACGGCACCATACCGACGCGGTTGCCCCTCAGGCTGCCATCGGATCGGGCTTCGGCTACGATCCGTGGGCATGGAACGTGAAGCGAACAAGGCGCACTCCTTCGCGGACGCGGAGAAGTGGGATCGCGAGCAAATGTGGGCGATGACACCCGACGAACGCATCGAGATCGCGAGCATCCTGCGCGAGCGTGCCTACGGCCCGGATGCACCCGACGTGCGCGAGGCGGAGCGCGCGAAGTGAACGAGCGGCTGTTTTCAAAGGACGCGCAGGACTTCCTTCGGCTGCTGGCCAAGCACGAGGTGCGGTACCTGGTGATCGGCGGCGCTGCCGTGATCTACCACGGATACTCGCGGCTCACCGGTGAAATCGATTTCCTGTACGACTGTTCGTTGGACAATGCGCACCGTCTGTGAAGTGCTCTGGTCGAGTTCTGGGGCGGATCCGTGCCGGCGGTTGGTGACGCCGCTGAACTCACCAATCCCGACCTCGTCGTCCAGTTCGGGCGACCACCGAACCGGATCGATCTGATTGCGAGCCTGCGCACGGTGCCGTTCGACCGCGCCTGGCAGACGCGCGCCGAGGCAAGCATCACAGTGGGCAGCAGCGTCGTGCCTGTGCACTTCGTCGGGTTGCGGGAACTTCGGCTGGCCAAGCAGGAAGCAGAACGACCGAAGGACCTCGACGATCTCCAACACCTGCCGAAGGGTTGACACCGCAGTGTGGCAGATGCCGGCGTCGGTTGCACGGCCGCGCGTCGCTGGAGCATCCAAGCAAATCCTCAGTCGGACTTACGATTTGCAAGGATGGCCGGAACGGGCCGCTGCGCCGTTCCGCCCCCTGCAGGGCCTCGGCATACTGTTCGCCCACGAACATGGCCGAGCCGAAGCAGACCTACGACCCCGCGACGATCGAACCGAAGTGGCAGCGCTTCTGGGCCGAACGCGAGGTGTTCCGCGCCAAGAACCCCGGTGAGCCCGGGTTCGATCCCAAGCAGCCGAAGTTCTACGCGCTCGACATGTTCCCCTATCCGTCGGCGGCCGGCCTGCACGTCGGCCACCCCGAGGGCTACACCGCGACCGACATCGTGTCGCGCTGGAAGCGGGCCAAGGGCTGCAACGTGCTGCACCCGATGGGGTGGGACGCGTTCGGCCTGCCGGCCGAGCAGTATGCGATCCAGACCAACACGCACCCCGCGACGACGACGGCGGCGAACGTCGCGACGTTCAAGCGGCAGTTGCAGCGTCTCGGCTTCTCGTACGACTGGAGCCGCGAGATCAGCACCGCGGATCCGAAGTACTTCAAGTGGACGCAGTGGATCTGGAAGCAGCTGCACGCGCGCGGCCTCGCCTACGAGAGCAATGCCCCGGTGTGGTGGTGCGAAGCGCTCGGCACCGTGCTCGCCAACGACGAGGTCATCAACGGCAAGAGCGAACGCGGCGACCATCCGTGCGAACGGCGGCCGCTGCGGCAGTGGGTGCTGAAGATCACCGACTACGCCGAGCGCCTGATCGCCGATCTCGACGGCCTCGACTGGAGCGAGTCGCTGAAGACGATGCAGCGCGAGTGGATCGGCAAGAGCGAAGGCGCCGAGATCGACTTCGACGTGCACGGCCACGCCGGCACGAAGATCCGCGTGTTCACGACGCGGCCCGACACCCTGTTCGGCGCGTCGTTCATGGTGTTGTCGCCAGAGCATCCGCTGGTCGCCAAGATCACCACGGAAGCCCAGCGCGCCGCGGTCGAGGCCTACCAGAGGAATGCGGCCGCCAAGAGCGAGCTCGAGCGCACCGATCTGGCCAAGGACAAGTCCGGCGTGTGGACCGGTGCCCACGCGCACAATCCGCTGTTCGCAGCGGACGACCCGAAGGGCCGCATCCCGGTCTGGATCGCCGACTACGTGATCGTCACCTATGGCACCGGTGCGATCATGGCGGTGCCGGCCGGCGACGAACGCGACTTCGCGTTCGCGCAGAAGTTCCATCTGCCGATCCCCGGGATCTTCGCGCCGGCGACCGGAGACGCGCAGCGCGACGCGCGCGTCGCGGCGGGCGAGGAGTGCTGCAGTGACGACGTGCCGTTCGCGGCGCACAACACGAACGGCGCCCTGTCGATCGCCGGCCTCGGCATGGCGGCGGCCAAGCGCAAGGTGATCGACTGGCTCGTGGCGCAGGGCCGCGGTCAGGCCAAGGTCACCTACAAGCTGCGCGACTGGCTGTTCTCGCGGCAGCGCTACTGGGGCGAGCCGTTCCCGGTGCTGCACACGCAGGACGGCGTCGAGCTCGTGCCCGACGCGCAGCTGCCGGTGACCCTGCCGCACATGGACGACTTCAAGCCGGGCGGCGTGCCGGAGTCGCCGCTGATCCGCGCCCGGGATTGGGTCGCGACGAAGGACCAGAAAGGCCGTCCGGCGCAGCGCGAGATCAACACGATGCCGGGGGCGGCGGGTTCGAGCTGGTACTTCCTGCGCTTCTGCGATCCGCGCAACGAACGCGAGTTCTGCGCCAAGGCCGCCAGCGACTACTGGCTGCCGGTCGACCTCTACGTCGGCGGCACCGAGCACGCAGTCGGGCATCTGCTCTATTCGCGATTCTGGACCAAGGTGCTGCACGACCAGGGGCTCGTGCGCGAGAAGGAGCCGTTCAGGAAGCTCTACAACCAGGGCATGATCCAGGCGTTCGCCTACGAAGACGCGCGCGGTGCGATCGTGGCGATGAAGGACGTCAAGGAACAGGGCGACGACGTCGTGCACGCCGCGACCGGCGAGAAGCTGAAGCAGATCGTCACCAAGATGAGCAAGCGCTACGGCAACGTCGTCAATCCCGACGACGTGGTCGTCGAGTACGGTGCCGACACCCTGCGGCTGTACGAGATGTACATGGGGCCGCTCGCCGACAGCAAGCCGTGGAACCCGAAGGACGTTCCAGGCGTGTTCCGCTTCCTGCAGCGGAGCTGGCGCCTCGCGGTGCCGGAGTTCCACGAGCACGGCGCGATCCACGCCTGGCTCGCGAACGACCGACCGGACGATCCGGCGCTCGAGAAGGCGCTGCACCGCACGATCCACAAGGTCGACGGCGACATCGAGCGGCTGGCGTTCAACACCGCGATCGCGGCGATGATCGTGTTCGTCAACGACGCGACCAAGGCGGTGGACAAGCTCAGCCGCAGCCAGCTCCTGCGGTTCGCGCAGCTCCTGCAGCCGTTCGCGCCGCACCTCGCCGAAGAACTGTGGGAACGGCTCGGTGGCCAGGGCTTGCTCACGCACGCGCCGTGGCCTGCGGTCGATGCCGCGCTGCTGGTCGACGACGAGGTCGAGATCGCGGTGCAAGTGCTCGGCAAGGTGCGCGGCCGCGCGATGGTGCCCAACAAGTGCGCGAACGACGTCGCGATCGCCGCCGCGCGGTCCGCGGTGGCGTCGCACCTCGAGGGCAAGACGGTCGTGAAGGAGATCGTCGTGCCCGGCAAGCTCGTCAACTTCGTGGTGAAGTAGCGCGGGTCCGCGTCACAGCTTCGTGCAGAGGGACTCCACCGTACGGCTCGTCTGCACGACTGGCGAGGCTTCCCTGACGACTCCCCGGGCGTCGAAGCGAACGATCCGGTAGACGAGTTGTTCGCCGTTGAAGTGGTAGAAGGCGCTCGGGATCGCGTACAGCAGATCGCCGGACGCGCTGGCGGCGGTGGGCAGGCCGAGCGTGCGGATCACGTTCGGACGAGTCATGCCCACGACGTCGACTCCGGTCACGTAGCCCGTGTAGTGGATCGGCGGGGCGAAGCAGGCCGCTGCCGCCACCGCGACCACGACGATTGCGATCCACCGGTGGAGTGGGTTCATCGGTTCTCCACGAGCGTCCCGTTCGCGTCGAACACGAAGACGCAGGCCCTGGGCAGGCGCATGAGTCGATGCTGCTCGAGCATGACCCGCAGCGAGAGGGGGCTGCCGGAATAGAAGTGGCCCGGTGGCCGCGAGGAGCTGTGGTCGGTCTTGCCGGCGCCGGCGTACACGAGTTCGGTGTCGCGCGCGAACGACAAGACCGGCTCGCCCCATTCGAGCAGCACGTCGGCGCGGGTGGCGCGGCCCGGTTCGAAGCTGGAAGGCGCGCAGGCAGCGAATGCGAGGCAGGTGATGCAGCGGCCTAGTGCCACAGGGCCTCCACGAGGGACCAGCGGGACACACGGTCCGAGGCGTCGAACTCGACCACGAGCGTGTAGTCGCGGCGGGGCAGCGGGCCGGGGCCGCGTGGCACCGCGGTGCACTTGCCGTCCACTGCGACCATGCGCCACATGGCGACCCGGTCGGCTGGGAACTCACGGTGCGGCTGGTCGAGTTCCTGCACGAGCCCGGCCCTGGTGCCGGGCGTGGCGAGTGCCGCGCACGGAGGCGGAGCCGTGGCGACCTGGTCGTGCCGCCAGGCCCAGCCCGGGGAACATGCGGCCGTGGCCAACCACAGCGAGATCGTGGCGCGCGCGCCCGTTCGCGCCGCGTGGCTCGCACCACGGCGGTCGAGCAACGGGTGGTGCATCAAAGGGTCCCGATGGTGAACGACAGGCCGTTGCTGGCGGTCAGGGCCGCGAGATGGCCGAGGGCATCGCGTTCGACGACCACGACCTGGTGGTGGAACGTCGCCCCGACGAGCGCGGCGGTGTCGGGGATCGCCAGCGCCGTCGATACGTCGCCGGTTCCCGTCGGGAAGTGCAGCAGGATCTCGTCGCTGACGAACAGTGCGCAACCCGGCACGCCGAGCGGATGCACGGAGGGCATCGGCACGGTGACCTGGCCGAAGCCGAACGCGCCGACGGCGAGCGCGTCGAGCGGCAGTCCCGTGGCCTGCGCGCGCGCGGTGCCGCCGAGCCACGCCGCCGTCGTCGGCGCGAGCGCCACCATGCCGGCCGAACCGACGCAGCCCGTGCCGATGCTCGCCGTGTTCGCCGGGCAGGTCGTCGAGCGCAGCACGATGTGTGCGGCAGGTGCCGAAGCGGCGGTCGTGAATCGGCCGGCGACGACGATGTCCCCGTTCGGCCGCACCGCCAGTGCTTCGACCGCGGCATCGAGCCCGGCGTCCAGCGACGCCCACGTCGTGCCGTTCCACCGGGCGAGGAACGGGGCGCTGACGCCGCCCGCCGTGGTGAACACGCCGCCGGCGACCAGATCGCCGTCGGGCAGGAGCTGCAGCGTGTTGACCGGCCCGTCCATGCCGGTGCCGAGGGGCGACCAGCTGGTCCCGTTCCAGCGCGCGATGCCGGGGGCGGAAACGCCGCCAGCCATCGTGAACGAGCCGCCGGCGACGACGTCGCCGTTCGGCAGGGCCTGCAGTGCGAGCACGACCGAGAAGCCGGTGCCCGAGACGCCGGAGCCGACCGGCTGCCAGGTCGTGCCGTCGAAGCGCGCGATGCCGAGCGAGCCCGGGACGGACAGCAGGCCACCGGCATAGACGTCGCCGTTCGCGGCGACCGCCAACGCGCGCACCACTCCGGCGTTCACGATGCCCGAGCCGAGTGCCGACCACGACGTGCCGTTCCAGCGCGCGACATGGTTGACCGGGACGCCACCCGCGGTGGCGAACATGCCGCCGACGAGCAGATTGCCGTCGGCTTCCGCGAGCAGCACGTTGGCCAGGCCGTTGCCCAGGCCGGAGCCCAATGGCGACCACGCCGTGCCGTTCCATCGCGCGATGCGGCTCGTGGCCACGCCACCCGCGTGCGTGAACCAACCACCGACGTAGACATCGCCGTTGGTCGTCACGGCGAGCCCGCGCACGATGTCGTCGACGCCATTGGCGAACGTCGACCAGCCGGCACCCGGGCTCCAACGGGCAAGGTGGCCCGCCGCCGAGCCGCCGGCGAGGTGGAAGTCACCGCCTACGACGATGCTGCCGTCGGGCATCGGCACGAGGGTCCACGCCAGGTCGTCGAGGCCACCGCCGAGCGTCGACCACGGGGTCGCGCACTGGGCGACCATCGGCGCGGCACAGAGGGTTCCGACGAGAAGCAGGCGGTGGATCGGTTGCATGGTTCACCTGCCGGCGAGTACGCCGCGAACGCGCCGCATTCGCGTGGGCACATGGGCCCATACGCGCCTCGAGTCGGGCACCCAGCCGATGGGGCGCTGCGGCGGAGGGCGTGCCCGGTCGTGGCGGCGCCGGTCAGAACATCAGCCGGCCGCCGATCGTCCAGCCGAAGAAGTCCTCGCCGAGCATCACCGCGGCGCTGAACGCGAGCCCCGAGCCGTACGGGATGCGGTCGCCGGTCGGCACCAGCAGGGCGCCGCCGAACTGCACGTAGTGGTCGACGCCGAACAGGTCGCCTTCCGGGAACGCGCGGAACGCCGCCGAGGCCTGCCACTGCACCGGCTTCTCCTGCACCAGCATGCCGGTCGGCCCGGTCAGGTCGCCGTGCAGCGTGAACAGCTGCGACCGCGCCGTGAATTCCTGGGCCGAATCGTCGGCGTCGAACGTGTCCGTCCAGCGGATGTCGTAGCGCGCGATGACATCGAGGCGGCGTTCGTCGTCGATCGTGTGCCGCCAGTCGACGCGCCCGGCGAGGCCGCCAGTGGCGGCGAGTGCGTCCCAATTGAACGCGATGCCGTCGGCGAGGGCCCGGATCGCGGCGGAGCCTGGACCGGCGTAGTCGGTGTCGTTCTCGATGCGGCCCACCCCGACGTCGACGATCGGGGTCGCAGTCCATTCCGCGGCCACCGGCAGTTCGACGCCGAGGCCGCCGAGCACGCCGTAGGTGCGCCAGCGGGTGGTGATGGCGGCTTCGTTGCCAGGGGACGTGCCCTGGTAGATGTCGTCGACCCGTTCCTTGGCCTGGGCGAAGCCGAGCGTGCCCTCGTAGTAGAGGCGCGGGCCGTCGCCGTCGGACTGCCGTGAATGGAACGGCATCGAAACGGTCTGCAGTTCGGTATTGGTCGCGTTGTCGATCTCGTAGCTGGCGCCCGACAGCTCCAGTTCGTCGGCGAGCAGCACGAGGCCGAGCATCGTCTGGGCGAAGTGGGCCTGGCGCAGGTCGGTGCGCAGCTGCTGGCGCAGCGATTCGAGGGACTGCGCCCAGGCGACGCTGGTGCAGGCGAGGGGAACGAGAAGGCAGGCTGGGCCGCGCATCCCGACAGCCTAGCGACCCGATCCGGCGGCCGGCTCGTGCAGGTTCGACAAATGCATGCTCGGGCCGAAGCCGCGGATGGCCACGGCCTGGAGCCGTCGCGCGGCGAGTGCGGTCGCCGGCAGCTGGAAGCGCAGGGCGCCGGCGGCGTCGGCGACACCGATCGGCAGACGCTGCGCCTTGGCCACGCCCAGCCGGCCGGCGGCGCCGAGGTCGAGCTCGCACGCGACGTCACCGGCGAGCAGCACCACGCCGTCGCCTGGAGATCCGCGAAAGGTCCAGGTCGCGTCGTTTGGGGCAACCGGCGGCAGCAGCTGCGGGCGCGTCGAGGGTGATGTCGAAAGCGGCGGAGGGTCGGGGTGCACGGCCACGAACGTGCGGGTGGGTCCGTTCCAGTGCCGCGCCGCAGCGTCGGGGGCTGCGTCGAAAACGGTCGCGACGCCGAGCACGAATCCGTGCTGCAGATCGAACTCCGTCGCCCAGCCGAGGACGTGCGGCTGCATCCGGCGGAACGGCGGCCCGAGCGCCGCGGGCAGTGCGTTGCGCCCGATCAGGTGCGGGCCGTCGGCGTCGGGGAGTCCGAGCAGAACCGTCGGCGTGGCCGGCAGTTCGTCGATCGCGGCGAACACGGCCCGCGTCGTGTCGAAGGTGTGCTGCAGCCCGTGGGTGACGGAGACGAAGCCGGCGGTCGTGGCGCCGCCGGCGATCACCGCCAGGCCATGCGCGAGCCGGCGGCCGCGCCCGCTTTCGCAGACGGAAAGCAACGCTGCCAGCCCGAGAACCCAGGCGCAGTGTGCGGTGTAGAGGTAGCGGCCGTTCACGAGTTCACTGCCGCGGAACGAGTTGCCGACGGCAGGCGCCAACGACAGGAGGATCGTCGCCGCGGCGATGCCCGCCGCGGCGCGACGTCGGTGCGGCAGCAGGCTCGCGACGCACAAGGCCAGCAGGGCGGCGGTGCCGACGCCCGCGGTGAGGCCGAAGGAGAGGGTGCCGTCGCCGGGCAAGACCAGTGCGCCCATGCCCGTGGCCAGCGTGTCGAGCAGGCGGAACGGTGCGACGTTGCCCGAAGCCTCGTAGCCGCCGATCCAGACACCGAGGCGAGACGCACGCCAGGCGAGCCAGGCGACTGCGAGCACCGTCGGCAGCGCGATCGTGGCCGGCCACGCGGTACGCGTCGTCGATCCGCGGCTCTGCACCCAGGCGGCGAAGGCCGCCAGCAGCCCGGCCGTGGCGCCGAAATCGTGTGCACCCGCGGCGACCAGCACCGCCACCGTGGTGCCGACCGCGCGTGGCCCCGGGCGCAGGTTCGTGGCCGTCGCGAAGGCGATCGCGGCGAGCGTGCCGGTGGTGGCCAGCACCTGGCACCGAGCGGCGATCCAGGTCGGTGCCTGCATCGCAGCGCCGGGCAGCAGACACAGGAACGCGGCGAACAGCGGCCAGATGCCCGTTCCGACGAAGCGCCGGGTCAACATCGCGACGAGGCCGACGTTGGCGACGTGCAGGCTCCACGAAAGCGCTGCCGACCATGCCGCGGTCGCGCCGAACAGATGGGCATCGACGAGGAACGTCGCGTGCCATGCCGGGCGATAGAACTTCGGCCACGCGCCAGGATCGCGCGGTTCGACGTGCAGTCGCCACCAGTGCGCGAGCGCCGCACCGAAGTCGCCGTCCGCCCAGGCCTCGCGCAAGAGGCCGAAGTCGTCGGCGCGGTAGCAGGCGTTCACAGCGAGCCATGCCCCGATCCCGAGCGCTGCGGCCCAGAGCCCGCGCCAGGCCCATGCGGTCGCCGCCGTGGAGGTGGCGTTCATGAGCCGGCGCGAACCCCGGCGGCGGGATCGCGGCCGTCGTCGTGCGCGAGCGGCTCGCTGCTGAAGCCCTTGCCGACGAGGCGGTCGAAGATCGGGCTCGCCATCAGCGTGGTGACGATCGCCATGATCACCAGCGTCGCGAACAGGCCCTGCGTGATGACGCCGCGCTGCAGGCCGATGTTGATGATGATCAGTTCCATCAGGCCGCGTGCGTTCATCAGGATGCCGATGCCGAGCGCCTCGCGGTTCGGCACGCCGGTGGCGCGCGCCGCGAGCCAGCAGGCGGCGCCCTTGCCCGCGACGGCGGCGACCAGCACCGCACCGCACATCAGCCACAGGAACGGCGAGTCGATCAGGTCGATGCGCGTGTTCAGGCCCGAG
>JAEUHV010000382.1 GCA_016794485.1 Planctomycetota bacterium | reverse complement strand
CGGCGATCGTCACGCGACCGACGTCGGACGGGCGCTCGGCGCTGCGGCGCAGCACGGCGGTGACCCGCGCGAGCAGTTCCTTGCTCGAGAACGGCTTCACGACGTAGTCGTCGGCGCCGGTCTGCAGGCCGTGCACGCGGTCGTGTTCGGCACCGCGCGCGGTGACCAGGATCACCGGCAGTCCGGGGCGCGACTTGCGAACCTCGGCGAGGATCGCGAAGCCGTCCTTCTTCGGCAGCATCACGTCGAGGATCGCAAGATCGAGCGCAGCACCGAGCGCAGCCGAGAGCCCTTCCTGGCCGTCGCCGCAGGCGATCACCGCGTAGCCGCCGAACGTCAGCGTGTCGACGAGGCCGCGCCGGATCGCGGCGTCGTCCTCCACCACCAGTACGGTCTTCTTCGCTGTCACGGTGTTCAGCGTAGCCCGAAGCGGCGGTCTTCGGCCGTGTCCTGGTGGCACTTCATGCACGAGCCGATGCGGCCGGCGGCGGTCACCGTGCCGGTGCGATCGACGGTGCCGTAGATCCAGCCCTGGTCGGTGCCCTCGGTCGCGGGGTCGAGCTTGTGCATCACGAACAGGCCGTGGAAGTCGCCGGCGTGGCAGGTGCGGACGCCCTCGTGCAGCACGAGCGGCCCGAAGTGCCGGGCGCTCGCTTCGGTCGGGCCGGTGGGCTCGCCGTCGACACAGGTCCACGACTCCTTCACCAGGGTCTGCCCGAGCTTGGCCGGCTCGCCCTTGGTCACGTACTCGAGACCTTCGGCCTGCCGCGCATAGAGGAGGTAGAGCTTCTGGCCGTGTTCCTTCTCGGCCTCCGAGAGGCGCACGAACGGCGGGCGGATGCGGCAATCGGTCGGCGCCTGGCGCGGGCCACCGGTGACGCGCACGAACGACCGGTACTGCTTGGCGGCTTCCTCGACGATCGGCACGAAGCGTGGGTCGCGTTCGGCGGCCGGCTCGGCCTTGCGGGTGAAGCCGCGTGCCGCCGCCTGCTGGCGGACGGCCTCGAGCACGACCTTTTCGAACTGCGTGTCGCGCGCGGCCCCGAGCTTCTTCTGCTCGGCAAGCACGAACGCGTCGCGCTGCTTGCCGACCTCGGCGACCTTGGCCTGCAGCTCCTTGCGCTTGGCGCGCTGCGCCGCGACGTGCGTGCGCAGGTCGGCGAGCGACAGGGCACGCAGCGCCTCGGGCAGATCCTCCTTCTTGACCTCCTCGAGCTTGAACTTCGCGTCGTCGCTGGCGTCGACGAGGTCCCAGTGCGCATTGGAGTACAGGCCCGAAGCCTTGGTCTGGCAGCGCTGCGCCGCGGCTGCCGGGTTCAGCGTCGACGCGTTGCCGTCCTGGGCCACCTGGTTGCCGACCCACATGTCGCGCTGGGCGCCGTAGGCGACGTAGGTCGTGTTCAGGGCGGTGCTGAGTTCGGCGAGCTGCGCGTCGAACGGCGTCGTGATCACCACTGCGGTGTCCTTCTCGATCGCCGCGTACTGGCCGTCGGCGAGCCGGGCGACGTCGCGCCACGCGGTCGCGATCGCGTCGGTGTCGGCGCCGCAGTAGATCGAGTTGACGACGATGCCCTTGCCGATCGCGGCCTTGCACACCACGGCGTTGTCGACCTCCTTGTCCTGCTGCGCGCTCTCGTTGCCGCACACGAACAGCAGCTGCAGGCCCTCCCCTTGCTGCGACCACTCGAGTTCGGCGAGCGCCGTCTGCACGACCCGGCCGACGTACTCGTTGCCGCCGTTCGTGGCCAGGGCGAACAGCTTCTGCGACACCGTGTCGAGGTCGGTGGTGAACCCGGTCTCGACCTTGACCCAGCCCTTCTGCGCGTCGTGCGCGTCGCAGCCGAACGTGAGCAAGGCCACGCGCAGCGTCGGCGTCGGCTGCAGGGTCGCCAGCTCGTTGACGACCGACCAGAGGTTCTGCCGCGCGGCGTTGATCAGGCCGTCCATGCTGCCGCTGATGTCGAGGCAGATGCACAGGTCGATCGGCCGCGGCGCGGCCGGCTTGCCGACCAGCGGCGCCGCCACCACCGTGACGGGTGCCTTGGCGGGAATGGCGGGGGCCTGCGCCGACACGGCAGCGCAGGCGAACAAGGGGAACAGGAACGGCACGCGGTTCATCGCAGGATCTCCGACGTCAGCGACTGGGAAGGTGGGACGACCAGCACGTTCTGGCCGTCGAGTTCGAGCAGGATCTCGCCGCCGAGCGACAGCACGCCGGGGCGACGTTCGGCCTCGAGCCGCCGCACCAGCGTGAAGTAGTCGGCGGTGCCGACCACGACGCGGCGGTCGGGTTCGAGTTTCCGGGCGACCACGGCATTGCCGTCGATCCAGCGGTTGCCGCGGCGCAGGAACGCGCGGTCGCACACCTGCTGCACGGCGGTGGTCTCGACGACGGCGAGCTTGTGGTCGAGGAAGGCGTTGAACGGGTTCGCGTACGACTGGCCCTTCATCGCCCACAGGTTGTCGCCCTGGTTGCACGCCGCGAGGCCGCTGCGGGTCGCAATCGCGCGGCCGCCGAGCGAATCCTGGCACGCCTGCACCAGCGAGCTCCAGTCGTCGAGGCGGCTGCCCTCGGTGGCGAGGAACGCGGTGTATTCGCCGAGCACGCCGAAGCGCGTCGACAGGCGCAGGATCTCGTCGCGGAGTTCACGCAGGCGGGGATCGGCGAACGGATCGTGGCCCGGACGCAGGCCGCCGCCGAGGTCGCCGCCCTTCTGGCGCAGCTCGTCGACCAGGAACGCGATCTGGCGGCTCGCCCACAGGCGCGGCACGAAGCCGTTGGCCACCGAGGCTCCGCGCACCGGCAGCGTGAACTGCCAGGTCTTGGCGCCCGTGGGCGTGCGCCCCGACAGTTCGAACTCGAGGTCGGCGCTGCCGCGGTAGCGGCCGAGCAGCACGATCTGGTCACCGGCGAACAGGTCCGGCAGCGCGCGCGGCAGCACGTCCGCGAGCCGTTCGGTCTCGCCCGGCGCCGTCACCGCGCGCAACGCCGGCTCGGCGACGACCGGGTGGCCGAGCCGCGCGAACGTGCGCGCGACCTTCACCTCGACGTCTTCGTCGGGCTGCACGTACGTCGTCGTCGCCCTGGTGCGCTCGGCCAGCGCATCGAGCAGCGGCACGTTCACGTCGTGGCCGACGCCGAAGCAGAACACGCGCCGCGCGTGCGGATTGCCGGCCGCCACCATCGCGTTCAGCTCCTTCTCGCTGGTCGGCCCCACCGTCGGCAGGCCGTCCGTGAGGAACAGCACCAACGGCAACGTGCCGGGCAGCACCTGAGCCCGCAGCGCTTCGACCAGCGCGTCGTGGATGTTGGTGCCGCCGAGCGGCCGGATCGCCGCGACGTGCTCGCGCAGCGCGCGCATCGTGCGCTCGTCCTTGACCACCGGGGCGGGGTACGCCGCACGCACGTCGTTGCCGTAGTCGAGCACCTGGAAACCCTCGCCCGGCGCCAGCGCCTCCAGCACCTGCAGCGCCGCCGCCTTGGCCTGGTCGAGCTTCTTGCCGGCCATGCTGCCCGAACGATCGAGCACGATCGTGACCTCGCGGCGCAGCGCGACCGGGCCCGCCGGCGGCGCATTCGCCATCAGCAGGAACCAGCCGCCGCCGCTGCCCGGATCCGGATACGCGAACAGGGTCGCGGTCGGCCGGTCGGCCACGGTGCCCGTCGTGAACGAGAGCCGGAACGCTCCGGGATTGCGGCGCGCCCGTTCGGCGACCTCGAGCGTGCGCGTCGTCCCGTCCGAACGCACCACGACCAGTTCGTGGCTGACCGAGTGGCACAACCCGATCGGCGCGCGCGCGTGCAGGTCGACGGAGATGCGCCACGGCACCTCGGCATCGAGCATCTCGCTGCGCGGCAGCACGTAGTCGGCGCGGTCGCCGTCGACCTCGAGCACGTGGTCCCACACGACGCGCACCTTCTGCCGGCCGTTCGCGGGCACCGGGAAGACGCTGCTGCGCAGGCAACTCCAGCCGACGAACTCGAGCAGCGCCGGATCGCGCAGCTTCGCGGTGATCTCGTCGTACAGCCGCCGCGCCTCGTCCTTGTCCATCACCCGGGCGGTCGGTTCGGCGGCACCGCCGAGGAACGTGAACTGCGAGACCGCCGCGTCGGCCGGCACCGGCAGCAGCACGACCGCCTCCTGGTCGCGTGGGCCGGGATTGTGCAGCTCGAACTCGAGGGTCGTGGTCGCGGCCCGGTCGACGATGTGCACGTGGGCCTTGGCCTCGACGACCCGCACCGGCGTCACCCCCATCGGAGCCACCGCCGCGCGGTGCGGCACGATCCACTGGTGTGGCGATTGGGCCTGTGCCATCGCGAGCAGGAAGACGGGCGCGAGCAGGGCAGTTGGGGTTCTCATGGGCACTTCTTGTTCGGACCATCAGACGTGCGACCGTGCCTCGCCGCGGTAAGTGCTGCGTAAGGCGGCTTGACGGTCCTGGTGGACCGTTTACTTTCCCCGGCAAAGCCCGAGCGCCCACCATGCACCTGCGCGACGCCATCGACCAGATCACCACCATCCGCACGCAGTTGGCGGCGACCGAACACCTGCGCAGCCTGCGGGCCGTGCCGGTCGCGACGTCGGGCCTGCTGGCGATCGCCGCGGCCATGGCACAGTCGATGTGGCTCGAGGACCCGATGTCCTACCCGCGTCGCTACCTGCTGATCTGGTGCGGCGCCGCGATCGTCAGTGCGATCCTCGCCAGCCTCGTGGTCGCGCG
>JAEUHV010000351.1 GCA_016794485.1 Planctomycetota bacterium | reverse complement strand
CAGCGGCGCGTGCTGCCGTTGACGATCTTGCGCACGACGGCCGGCACGCCCGAGTAGTCGGACAGGCCGAACACCGCGTCGAGCTCCTCGACGTTCTTCTTCAGGTCGTCGCCGTAGCGCTGCGCGAGGCAGCCGACGGCGATCACGCCCTTGAGGTCGCCGTCTTCCTTGAGGCGGGCGACCGACAGGATCGTGTCGATCGACTCCTGCTTCGCGGTGTCGATGAAGCCGCAGGTGTTGACGACGACGACGTCGGCGTCGGCGGGCTCCTTGACGACCTGCAGCCCTTCTTCGACGACGTGGCCGAGCAGCACCTCGGAGTCGACGAGGTTGCGGGCGCAGCCGAGGCTGATCAGGGAAACGCGGATCGCTTCGTTCACGGCCTTGTCCGGCAGCCACCGCGCCCGGAGACGCGGCGGCGGTTCATCGCGCGGGCCCTGCGTCGGCGGGGCCCACGTCCGCATTCGGAACTACTGAGGCTTCGCCTGGACGACCCAGACCTTGACGGTCGCCTCGACCGTGGCGTGCAGGTGGACCGTGACGTCGAAGACGCCGATCTCCTTCAGCGGCTGGGCGAGACGAACCGCCTTGTCGTCGATCGCGATGCCCTTCTCGCGCAGCGAAGCTGCGATCTGGGCGCCGGTGACCGACCCGAACAGGTGGCCTTCGGCATTGGCGCGACCTTCGATCGTGACGGAGGCTTCGGCCAGCTTCGTGGCCAGTTCCTTCATCGCGGCGACCCGCAGCTGCTCCTCGGCGAGGGCCAGCGCGCGGGCGCGCTCGATCTCGGCAAGGTTGGTCTTGGTCACCATCACGGCGAGTCCACGCGGCAGCAGGTAGTTGCGCGCGTAGCCGGACTTCACCTTGACGACGTCGCCGATGCGACCGAGGTGCTCGATGTTCTGCTTCAACAGGAGTTCCATGTCACATCCTCCCCACGAACGGCAGGAGGCCGACGAGGCGTGCGCGCTTGATGGCTTCGGCCAGCATGCGCTGGTTCTGCCCGGAGAATCCGGTGCGCTTGCGCGATTGGATCCGGCCGTTGGCCGAGACGAACTTGGACAGGTAGGCGATGTTCTTGTAGTCCAGCGGCTCTTCCGGCAGCACCTCGCGGCGCTTCTGCCCGAACCGGCCGAACTTGCTGCGCCGACCGCCGTCGCGACCGCCGCCGAACCCACCGCCACCGCCACCACCGCTACCGTTGCTCATGGTGCTCATGGCTCAGACCTCCCCTTGCGCTTCGGCGACGGGTTCCGCTTCGGCCGCAGGCGGAGCGGCTTCCGGCTCCGGTGCGGGCGGCGCATCGTCGGCCGGGATCGCGTTCACGTCGAAATCGCCTTCCGGCTCGTACGCCGCCTGCGGCACTTCGACGCAGTCGAGCAGCATGTAGCGCAGCAGCGATTCGTTGAACTGCAGGTCGCGGCGGATGCCGGTCAGGCTCTGCGTGTCCGCAGAGAAATAGACGAGCAGGTAGGTGCCGCGGTGCTGGCCCTTGATCGCGTAGGCCAGCCGGCGTTCGTCCCACCGACGGCTGCTCAAGATCTTGGCGCCGTGCTTGGTGAACATGGCGGTAGTCGCGTCCTTCAGCGGCTGCCAGCCCTTGCGCACCTCCCGATTGTCGAGGAGGCACATGCATTCATACGTGCGGGTGCGTTGCAAAGTCATTCTCCCGGGCGCTTGCCCGAATCCGAGTTGTAGGTTCCTGCCAGGTTTTGCAGGTCCGCACCGTCGAGCCATTCCTGCACGCAGTCGGCAGCGCGGACCAAGACACGACCGAGAACCTCACGTTCCTCCGGGAGGAATGGCGCCAGGACGAAGTCGGGCCAATCAGCCGGACGAGGTCCCTTGGACCCACCAGCACCGGGCGACGTCGAGTCGCCGGCGTTGGCCGGTCCGATACCGAGACGGAGACGAGGATATGCGTCCGTGCCCAGAGCGTTCTGGATGGATTTGAGGCCGTTGTGGCCTCCTGCACTCCCCGACGGCCGGATGCGCATCCGGCCCAGCGGTAGGTTCAGGTCATCGACGACTACAAAGAGCGAATCCGGCTGCCGTCCCGCAGCCCGCAGCAGCGGGCCCGCGACGTCACCGGACAAGTTCACATAGGTCTGCGGTTTCGCCAGCAGGAACGAACGTCCCTTCCGACGACCTTCACAGACCTGCGCCTTCACCTTGCCCCCGAACGTGCGCGAACCATCGTCCGCGTGCCGTTCGAGCCTGGTGAAAGCCAGCCCCAGACGCTGGGCCACGAGGTCGAGCACCATGAACCCGACGTTGTGTCGGGTTGCGTCGTATTCGGCGCCGGGGTTGCCGATGCCGAGTGCGATGCGATGCCAGCCCATGGCTGCGTGCGGGGGCGAAGAAGCTAGGGGTCAGGCGGCGGTTGCGCAAGGCCTTCGCCGCGCTGGCCCCCACGCGAAGATCACTTCTTCGCGTCCTTCTTGGCGTCCTTGGCCGGCTCGGCGGCCTTGGCCCCTTCGGCCGGCTTGGCGCCTTCCGCCGCCGCCGCACCCTCGGCCGGAGCCGCCGCAGCCGGAGCCGCGACTTCCTGCACGACGAGCTTGGCGACGTGGCAGACCGAGGTGGTCGCCGGAGTCACCAACACCACGCCCGCCGGCAGCACCAGCTGGCCCGCGGTGACGTAGTCGTCGATCTCGAGCTTGCTGACGTCGTGCTCGATCGAGTCCGGGATCACGGTCGGCAAGCAGCGCACGGTGACGACCATGTGGTCCTTCATCAGCACGCCGCCCTTGCCCACGCCCACCGGGTGGCCCTTCAGCGACACCTCGACCTCGGCGTCGATCGGCTTGTTCAGATCGATGCGCTTGAAGTCGGCGTGCAGCGGCCGGTCGGTCGTGGCCTGCCACGCGATCTCCTGCAAGAACGCCGCCTGCGCCTGGCCGCCGATGTCCAGTTGGAACACGCGGTGGTGCGCCTTCACGTGTTGCTCGAGCTCCCATTCGGAGATCGAGATCGACAGGGCTTCCTGGCCTTCGCCGTAGACGACGGCTGGCAGCCAGCCCTGGGCACGGAGAGCGGCGATGCGATTGCGTCCGAGCGCCGTGCGGCGTTCGGCCTTCATGCGAGCGACTTGCATTGGACTACCTTGGTTGGATCGGAATCTTGTGCGGATCGAAAACGGGGGAGGCGAACGGTCAGCGTTCGCTCTCGAACAATTTGGAGACGCTCTCGCTGCGGTGGATGCGGTCGATCGCCCGCGCGAGCAGTTGCGCCATCGAGCAGACTTCGAGGCGCTGGATCTTCTTGTCGTGCAGCGGCACGGTGTCGGCGAACAGGATCTTCTCGACGTCGGCGCCGTTGAGGCGTTCGACGGCATTGCCGCACAGGACCGCGTGCGTCGCCAGGATGAACACCTTGCGGGCGCCCTTCTCCTTGACGATGCGGGCGGCGTCGACGATCGAGCCACCGGTGGAAACCATGTCGTCGACCAGCAGCACGTCGCGTTTGGCGACGTCACCGATCACGTGCTCGATCACCGTCTTCTCGCCGCTGATGCGGCGCTTGTCGATGATGGCCAGGTCGCAGCCGAGGTCCTTGGCGTAGGCGCGCGCCAGCTTGGTGCCGCCGATGTCGGGCGACACGACGATCAGGTTCTCCGTTTCCAGCTGGCGGACGCGGTCGATCATCACCGGCCGCGCGTACAGGTGGTCGACCGGGATGTCGAAGAAGCCCTGGATCTGGGCGGCGTGCAGATCGACCGCGACGACGCGGTCGTAGCCCGCCGTCACCAGCAGGTTGGCGACCAGCTTGGCGTTGATCGGCACCCGCCCTTCGTCCTTGCGGTCCTTGCGGGCGTAGCCGAAGTACGGGATCACCGCGGTGATGCGGTCGGCGGAGGCGCGGCGCAGGCAGTCGGCGAACGACAACAGCTCGAACAGGTGCTCGTGCACCGGCGGGCAGGTCGGCTGCACGACGAACACGTCGGCGCCGCGCACGTCGACCTCGATCTTGAGGTTGATCTCGCCGTCGGGGAACCGCGCCAGCGAAGCGGTACCGAGCGGCACGCCCATGTACGAGCAGATGTCCTGCGCCAGCCGCGGATGGGCGGTGCCCGTGAACACACGCAGACGTTCGCCGCGCATCCTCATGCCTTGTCCTTCGCCGGTGGCAGTTCGCGTTGTTTCAGCATCCGGGCCGGCACTCCGACCCACACTTCGCGCGCGCCGATCGCGCTGCC
>JAEUHV010000309.1 GCA_016794485.1 Planctomycetota bacterium | reverse complement strand
CCCGGTCGGCGTGTTCGCGCACCTGCCGAATGGCAACCTGGTCGCGGGCGGCTTCTTCCGGGCTGCGGGCGGCGTCGCCTGCCTGCACGTCGCCCGCCACGACGGCTTGCAGTGGCGCGCGCTGGCGCCGGGCTGCGACGGCATCGCGCTCGCGGCCGCGGGCGACGGCTACGGCAAGGTCTACGTGGGCGGCGATTTCCTCGGCATGGGTGGCGCCACCGTGAACCACGTGGCGCGGTTCGAGAGCGCACCGCCGATGTCGCTCGGGGCCGGCACCAATGGTCCGGTTTCGGCGATCGCCGCCGACCCGTTCGCCGTCTACGTGGGGGGCGCCTTCGACACCGCCGGTGGCGCACCGGCTGCGCACATCGCGCACTGGTCTCCGGTCACGGGCCTCTGGTCACCGCTCGGTGCTGGCCTGTCGGCGCCGGTGCTGGCGTTGGCGCGGGTCGGGCCGCAGCTCTTTGCGGGCGGGTCGTTCCAGGCGTCCGGAGGACTGGCACTCGGGCACGTCGCCGCGTGGACCGGCAGTGTCTGGTCGCCGCTCGGTGTCGGCGTCGACGACCAGGTCAACGCCCTTGCCGTGTTCGGCACCCAACGGCTCGCCGTCGGCGGCCTGTTCGCGACCGCGGGTGGCGCACCCAGTGCACGCATCGCCGTGTGGGATCCTGCGACGCAGGTGTGGTCGGCTCTCGGCAGCGGCATCACCGACCCGAACGGCGAAGTCGAGGCGATCGTCGAACTCGCGAACGGCGACCTGCTCGTCGGCGGCGCGTTCGCCACCGCCGGCGGCCTGGCCTGCGCGAACCTGGCGCGCTGGAACGGCAACACCTGGGCCAGCGTCGGCAGCGGCTGCAACGGGCGCGTGCGCTCGCTGCTGCGCCTGCCCGATGGCGACGTGCTGCTCGGCGGGGATTTCACGACGGCGGGCGGGGTCGCGTGTGCCCACCTCGCGCGTTGGGACGGCAGCACCTTCACTGCGGCGGGAACGGGCACCGATGGGCCGGTGCAGGCCCTCGCCTGGTACGGCACGTCGCCGTTCGACCAGGGAGTGCTCGCCGCCGGTGCATTCACGCACGCGGGGGGGCAGCTGTCCGTGGGCGCGGCGCGCTGGTTGACGCCGTGCCCCGCGACCGCAGACAAGCTCGGAACGCCGTGCCCGCATTCGACCGGCACCGCGGTGCTGACGACGTCGGAGCTGCCCTGGGCCGGCGCCACGTTCGACGCGTTCGGGCTCAACCTGCCGGCGAACTCCCTGGTGGTGACGGCGATCGCTGTGCAGACCGGGCCGGTGCCGCTGTCGTGGCTGCTGCCGAATGCGGGGCCGAACTGCACGCTGATGGTGAACCCCTTGGTGCTGCTGGCCGCGGTGCCGACTGGTGGCGTGGTGCCGTGGTCGCTGGCGATCCCAGACAGTCCCGCGGTCGTCGGGCTCGGGCTCTACGCGCAGATGGTCACCCTCGAGTTCGATGCGCTGGGCACGTGGTTCCAGAGCAGCAACACCAACGCGCTCTCGGCCTGGCCCGGTCGTTTCTGACCGGGCGATCGTCGGGTACGTTCTGGCGATGCCGTCGATCCGCGAGAACCTGTCCAACTGGGACGACCAGGGCAAGTGGACCCAGGACGGTGACGAGTGGTCCGAGTCCTGGGGTTCGAGTGCGACGATGTGGGCCGGAACGATCATGCCGCGCATCGGTGCCTGTCTGCCGGTTCGCGAACTGGTCGAGATCGCGTGTGGGCACGGGCGCGTGACGCAGTTCCTGCTGCCGCACTGTGATCGATACCGCGGATTCGACCTGGCACCGACCTGCGTCGCGGTCTGCACGGAACGCTTCGCCGACCGGCGGCATGCGACGTTTGCGGGCACCGACGGCAGTTCGTTGCCTGGGATCGACGCGGCGAGTGTCGACTTCGTGGTCAGCTGGGATTCGCTCGTGCATGCGGAACGCGACGCGATGGTCGGCTACGTGCGCGAGATCGGTCGGGTGCTGCTGCCGGGCGGCACGGCGTTCCTGCACCATTCGACGATGGCGGACCACGTCGATCCGAGCGGCAAGCTCACGGTGGCAAACCCGCATTGGCGAGGCACCACGGTGTCGGCCGGCTCGGTGCGCGCCGACGCAGAAGCCGCGGGACTGCGCGTGGTCGTGCAAGAGCTGGTGGCCTGGGGCTCGCCGACCCTCAGCGACTGCTTCACGCTGCTGCACAAGCCGTCGGGCGACTCGGGGCCGGCGCGAGAGCCGGTGCTGCTGCGCAACACGGCGTTCAATTCGGAACTGGCCTACTTGTCCGAGTTGGATCGCAGCTATCGCCGCGCATTGCGCGGTTAGTTCAACGACCGGTGCGTTCGACGAGCGCCCGCGAGGTCGCGAACACCTGCTGCAGGATCCGGGCGAGGTCGTCGCGGTCGAATCCGTCGGCGGGGGCCGCGCGCAGCAGCGCCGACAGCATCGCGCCTTCGCGGGCGGGGTCGGCGGCGGGCTGGCCGTGGTCCCGTTTCCACGCGGCGATGCGGCGGCACAGGCGGGCGCGTTCGTGCAGGACGTCCACCAGGCGCTCGTTGATCGCATCCATCGCCGCGCGCATCCGGTGCAGTTCGGTCTCGCTCATCGCCCGGGCATGCTACCGGTGCCGCGGCGCGATCGGTACGTTTGGAACGGGAGCATGCGTACTCTCGCAAGTCATCTGGTCGTCGCGGTCGGGCTTGCCGCGTGTACCACGTCACCGTTCGCAACGGCGCCCGCGTCGGTCGAATTGCTGCAGCCGGTGGAGATTCCGTGCTCCGCTCTGGCTCGGCAAGTGGCGAAGGGCGAGGACGAGGTCATCTTGTTCGACACCAACTTCGCGGTGCGCGAACTCGTCGTCGACCTGCATCGGATGTGGATGGACGTCGAGGCGGAACGGCACGAACACGTGCGTGGCGTTGTGCGGCGCCTCGTTGCCGCGGGCCGCCTGCAACGAGATCCGGTAGTCGCCAACGTAGCCGCCGTCGCGCACGCGCTTCTGCACGAAGCATCGGCGCGTTCGCCGCTCCCACCTGCGCAGGCCGCGGAACTCGCGGAGGTCGAAGCGGCCGGGGAGGGGACAATGCGGTTCGCGGCGTCTCCCTGCACCAGATCGTGGGCCGATGCTCGACCGCGTGGGCTCTACGCGGATCGGGGGCCGGACACGCTGCCACCGCCGACGGGGCTCTTCGCCGCCACGATCTATCTGCGTTCCTACCTCCGAGTGTCGGCGGAACTTCGCGCAGCGTGGGCCGACGCTGTAGCCGCGGCGTCCAGCGAGGACCCAAACGCGGCCGCGGCGGCGGAACGGTTCGATCGCGTCTGGTGCACGTTGTTCGGCGAGCCGGGGCCGTGGCCGTGGATTCCCGCTGGAGAAATCGCTTCTGATGTCGCGTGGCTCGTCGATCGAGGACCCGATGGCGTCGCACTCGAGCGGCTCGCCACCTGGTTCCGCATTCCGGTGCCCGACGCAGACCACGGGCGCGGGGCCGTGCTCCACCTGTGCCACCTGTTGGCCACGGCCGAGCCGGACGACCCGCTGTTCTTCGCGATGACCGCAGCTCAGTGGCGGGCGAAGTGGCTCGACGCGGCGACGTTCGCCTACGTCGGGCTGCGCGAGATCGACGGGCTTGCAACGTTGTACGGTCGCAACATGGGACGGCGGCAGCCGAGAGTCGTGGTTGAGCCCTTGCCCGAAGTGTGGCGCTCCCTGCAAGCGATCGCGCACGCGCACGAACGGATTGCGGCGACTGCACGCGGTCCGGGGCGAACCGAGCTTCGGCACTGGCTCGACGATGTGGTGGAGGCGCTGGCGATTCAGCAGCGCAACGAGGACCTGCCGCAGCAACTCGAGGCGCGCTTGTTTTCGACGTTGCTGCACGGGCGGGCCGAACAGGATTCTGGATTGGGTTCCCGCACCCAGATCGAAGGCACGCGCGGTGAGGTTCGCCGTGCGGTGCCCCACCTGGTGCGGCTGCCGATCCGCTGGCGCGGCGAGACCAGATGGGCGTTGGCACTGCGGCTTTGGATCGAACAAGAGGTCGGAGCAGGGGAATGGCAGGGGCCGCCTTGGGGCGCCGACCTGTCCGGTGCGCGCTGACGCGTTGCGATGCCTCCTCGGGCCGGATACGAAACGTCGTTCCGCCATGGCCGCCCGCCACAAAGCCGAAGTGCTCGCTCCCGCCGGCAGCTTGCCTGCCCTGCGCGAAGCCCTGTTGCACGGCGCCGACGCCGTCTACTTCGGCCTGCAGGACGGCTTCAACGCGCGCGCCCGCGCTGCCAACTTCGCGCTCGCCGAACTGCCCGCGATCACCGCGCGCATCCACCGCGCCGGCGCCCGTGCCTACGTCACCCTCAACACCCTGGTGTTCGAGCCCGAGCTGCCGGCGATGGAGCACGTCCTGCGTGCGATCGCCGCGAGCGGCGTCGATGCACTGATCGTGCAGGACCCGGCCGTGTGCCTGCTCGCGCGCGCTGTGTGTCCCGAGCTCGAACTGCACGCCAGCACCCAGATGACGATCAGCGAGCCGGCCGCCGCACCGTTCGCACAGGGGCTCGGGGTCACGCGCATCGTCGTGCCGCGCGAGCTGTCGGTGGCCGAGATCAGGCAGTTCGCCGAGGGCACCGACGCCGAACTCGAAGTGTTCGTGCACGGGGCCCTGTGCGTGTCGTGGAGCGGCCAATGCCTGACCAGCGAGGCGTGGGGCGGCCGTTCGGCCAACCGCGGCCAGTGCGCGCAGAGCTGCCGCATGCCGTACGAACTGGTCGTCGACGGCAAGGCGCGGCCGCTCGGCGACGTGCAGTACCTGCTGAGCCCGAAGGACCTCGCCGGCACGGCTGCGATCCCCGAACTGCTCGATATCGGTGTGCACGGCCTGAAGATCGAAGGCCGCCAGAAGAGCCCGCAGTACGTCGCGACCGCCACCGGTGGCTACCGGCGCTGGGTCGACGCGCTGGTCGCGGGCGGCGATCGCAAGCAGGCCGAACGGCAGCTCGCCCAGGACCTGCTGGCGATGTCGTTGAGCTACACCCGCGGCTTCAGCGATGGCTTTCTCGGCGGCAGCGACCACCAGACGCTGGTCGAAGGTCGCTTCCCGAAGCACCGCGGCGTGTTCGTCGGCCGCGTCGTGCGGGTGCAGGGCAACACGGTCACCGTGGTCGACGACCCCGAGGGGCGGCCGTGGACCGGCGCGTCTGGCATGCTGGTGCGACCCGATGCGCCGGTGGGCGAACGTTCGGCGCCGTTGCCGGCGGTGGCCGCGGCACCGTTGCAGTTGCGGGCCGGCATGGGCGTCGTGTTCGACCAGGGCGATCCCGAGGACAAGAACGAGCCGGGCGGACCGCTGTTCGGTGTCGAGCGCCAGGGCAAGGAGCAGCGGCTCGTGTTCGGCCAGCCGGGGCCGGACCTCGCGCGCGTGCGGCCCGGCGATCGGGTGTTCGCGACCAACGATCCGGCGTTGGCCAGTGCGACGACACGCGAGCTGCGCGACGACGCGCCGGAGCCGGAAGGGCGCATCGCGGTCGATCTGGTCGTGCAGGGTGCGGCAGGCCAGGCGCTGGTCGTGCGTGCGGTGGCGCTCGGCCATGTGGCCGAGGTGCGTTCGACGTCGGCATTGCAGGCGGCGCGCGGCGGCGGCCTCGATGCGGCGATCCTGCGCGACAAGCTGGCGGCGTTCGGCGGCACGCCGTTCCGGCTCGGGGCTTTCGACGTCACCGGCCTGGCGGCGGGTTTGCACGTTCCGGCCAGCGAACTGAAGGAACTGCGCCGCGGTCTCACAGCCGCGCTGTTGCCGCGGATCGAACGGGGGCCGGTGCGTGCCTGCGATCCGGCGCCGGCGATCGCGCGCGTGGCCGACCGCCTGCGAGGCGTCGCCGCCGGGGCATCGGTGGCGCCGAACGTGGTGCCGCTGGTGCGCACCGACGCGCAACTCGATGCGGCGATCGCGGCTGGGTGCAGCGAGGTCGAACTCGACTGGATGGAGTTCGTCGGGCTCGGCAAGGCGTTCGAACGCGCCAGGAGCCGCGGCGTCGCCGTCACCGTCGCGACCACGCGCATAGGCAAGCCCGGCGAGGACGCGCTGGTCGAACGCATCGTCAAGCTGCAGCCCGACGGCGTGCTGGTGCGCCACTTCGGGGCGATGATGCGCTGCCTCGACGCTCGGGCGCGCGGCGCCACGTTCGCGCTGCACGGTGACTTCTCGCTGAATGCGACCAACTCGCTGACCGCGCGGCACCTGCTGCAACACGGGCTCGCCACCGTGACGGCGTCGTTCGATCTCGACGAGGCGCAGTTGTTCGCGCTGCTGGCGAACGTGCCCGGCGACCGCATCGCGGTGGTGGCGCAGCACCGCATTCCGACCTTCCACACCGAGCACTGCGTCTACAGCCACCTGCTCAGCTCGGGCCGCGACTTCCGTTCGTGCGGGCGGCCGTGCGAACGGCACCAGGTCGCGCTGCGCGACCACACCGGCCGCGAGCATCCGGTCATCGTCGACGTCGGTTGCCGCAACACGGTGTTCCACCACGAAGGCCAGCAGAGTGCGCAGTGGACCGCTCGGCTGCTGCAGGCGGGCGTGCGGCGGTTCCGGGTCGAGTTCGTGCGCGAGACCGGAGCGCAGGTGGCGACGGTGGTGGGGGCGTGGCGCGACCTGCTCGCCGGCCGCATCGACCCAGCGACGCTGGCGGCGCGCACCGGGACCCAGGGCCAGATCGGCGTCGCCCAGGGCGGCATGAAGCTGCTCGCCGAGTAGCGGCGAGTGCGCTCAGGCCCCCGTGCCGAGGCGCTGTGGTGGTGCCTGCAACCGGTGCAGGAAACCGCAGTAGCAGAACGCGAACGTGCAGGCGGCATGCCACGTCGCGCGCAGGGCCCAGTGCGGGGCGTCCGGTGCAAAGGGAACGAGCACCGCTTCGACGAAGCCGCCGACCAGCGTCGCCAGCACTGCGAGGATCGCCGCCGCCAGCGCCGCGACCGTGGCCGGACTCGTGCCTTCGGGCAGCCTCGGGGCCGGCCGCATCGGGGCGAGCCGGTGCCCGATCGCGTGCAGCGCGAACGCGCCGGCGACGACCGTGGCCCATTCGAGCCCCGACATCGGGTAGTCGCGCAGCTGCGCCACGCCCGCGACCCACAGGATCGCAACCAGCGTCGGCACGAGCCGGAGCACGCGGCGCATCAGCACGGCGGACGCCGTTGGCTCAGCCGCCGATCGACGTGCCGCCGGTGACGAACGTCGGGAACTTCTTCAAGAACGTCTCGCGAGCCGCGGCGTCGCGGGCGCCCTTGTTGCTGAGCGAGCCGCCGCTGACGGCGATGCTGAACATGAACGGGAACTCGAACGAGCGCGTCTTCAGGTTCCAGTCGGCGCGTTCGAGCAGCTCGCGGCCGGTCTTGCCCGACGCCGTGGCGCCGGTGTCGCGGTCCTTGATGCCGCCGCCGCCGCCGCCGCTGGTGCTCGCCTTGGTGTCGGCCGACTTCGAGGCCTCGATCGAGGTGCGTTGCCGGCACACGCCTGCGAACGCGTAGACCTCCTTCTTCTCGCCGAGCAGCAGGCCCGCCGCCGCGCCGCCGCCGACGCCGCCGGCGATGC